>JANOSR010000276.1:0-1823 GCA_031415935.1 Steroidobacteraceae bacterium
GTTGAAGCTTTCCGGACTCGGACCGGCCGCCGAGCTCAAGCAACACGGCATTGCGCTCACGCGGGATATGCCGGGTGTCGGCGAGAATCTGCAGGATCATCTGGAGTTCTATTTTCAGGTGGCCTGCAAGGAGCCCATCACGCTGTATTCATCGATGAATCCATGGTCGAAGGCACTGATCGGCGCACGCTGGCTGCTCTGCAAGGACGGGCTGGGCGCCACCAATCATTTTGAAACCGGCGGCTTCATCCGCAGCCGCGCGGGCGTGCCTTACCCCGATATTCAATACCATTTTCTGCCGCTGGCGGTCACGTACGACGGTTCCTCGCTGGCGCGGGAACATGGATTCCAGGCGCACGTCGGGCCGATGCGCTCGCGTAGCCGCGGCTGGGTGCGTCTCTCGTCGGCCAATGCGCTTGATCAACCGAAAATATGCTTCAACTACCTGAGCCACGCCGATGACTGGTCGGAAATGCGCGCTTGCGTGCGTCTGACCCGCGAAATCTTCGCGCAGCCGGCATTCGAGCGCTACCGCGGTCGCGAGATTCAACCGGGCGCGGATGTCGAGACCGACGAACAGATCGACGCTTTTGTTCGCAACAAGGTTGAAAGCGCCTTCCACCCGTCCTGCACGTGCAAGATGGGCCGGCGCGATGACCCGATGGCCGTTGTCGACAGCGAAGCACGGGTCATCGGCATCGAGGGTTTGCGCGTGGTTGACTCATCCATCATGCCGTCGATCACAACGGGCAATCTCAATGCGCCGACCATCATGCTGGCCGAAAAGGCGGCGGACCACATCCTCGGCAAGCCGCTGCTGCCGGCCGCCGCGGAAAGTTACTACGTGGCGCCCGACTGGCAAACGTCACAGCGATAGCGAATCCGCCCTAGTTGCGCGCGGCACCGAACCGCCAGGTCGCCGTCACGCCATACGTGCGCGGCTTGCCGTACACGCCCGCCACGACGCCTGCGAACAGCGAGCTGTCGAAAGCGTAGACGCGATATTCTTCGTCAGCAAGATTGTTGACGAAAGCCGCCACTTCCCAGCGCGCGTCCGCCGCCGCATAGCCGATGCGCGCATTGGCAACAGAGTACGCATCTTCCTTCTCAACAGGGGCACACAGGACTGTGAAGCAGAATTCTGCGGAATACTGCAGGTCGGCCTGAACGGAAGCGGTGCCGCCGCCCAGCGGGAATTCGTAGCGCACCAGCGCATTACCGGAGAAACTCGGCGCCTGCGGCAGGTCGTGGTCTACGACGGTCGCCAGGTCCGGCAGGAGAATATTCTCGACATTGGTGTCCAGAAATGATGTGCCGATCTGGAGCGTCAGCCCTTCGATCGGTCGCGCGTTGAGCTCCGCCTCGAGTCCCTTCACCTTGGCGTCGAGATTGATGACCGACTGCACGACGCCGACTTGCGCGAAGGCCTGATAGTCCTTGTAGTCGTAGTAGAAGGCGCTGACATTGAGCGTCGTAGTACTGCCCAGAGTCGCTTTGACGCCGGCTTCAAAGGCGTTGAGCACTTCGGGATCGAAAGGCATGCCTTCGAGAAATGCCTGCTGGAAACCGTCAAAGGGCGTGCCGGTCGAGAACGTGTAGCCGCCGCTCTTGCTGCCGCGGTTGAAGCTCACATACCAGAGTGCGCTGTCGCTCGGCTGGTAGTCGAGTTCCAGCCGCGCCGTGACGTCATCGAAGCTTCTTTTCGCGGTGTCCGGCGTCACTGGGCTTCCTGGAAAGATCGGAAATATTTCATTTTGATTGAAGATGATTGTCACCCCAGTGCTCGGTTCCGTTCCCAGGTACGTGCCTTGCCGGGTATCGTG
>JANOSR010000277.1:0-10161 GCA_031415935.1 Steroidobacteraceae bacterium
ACCAGGAACACCAGAAAGGCTGCGACGCCCCCCGTGACCAGGAGGGCCCTGCGTGACATGAGAGGTTCCTTAATGACCGCGCAGTACCAGCGTCGCGTCAACGCGGCCCGGCTCGCCGCTCGCATTGACACTCGCGGTTTCGGTGAGCGTGCCACGCTCCTGCTGCAGGCGCGCGAGGCACAGCGCCAGCGCATCGAAGGAAGCGTTCTTGAAGCGCACGCGCAGTGATCCGGGTCCGGCGGGCTCGATGCCCTCAAGTGCCTCGCCGAGACCCGACTCACGCGCGGCGCGGTCCACCGCAATCGCCAGCGACTCGCCCGCTCGTGCCGCCGGCGTCGCCTGCAGGCGCGGAGTGACGGCCTCGATCCACGCAAGCTGCTCCCGCTTGCCTCCAACTCGTACTTCGGCCGCCGCGGCTGCGCTGCCAAGCTTCCAGACCAGGCCGGTCAGCAGCAGCACGGCCGCTGCCACGGCGCCCCAGGTCACCATGCGCTGTTCGCGTTCCGCAAGCGACGAATGCCATTCGCGCAGAATCATGACGCGGGCCCGGTCGTGACATTGATCTGCGCCAAAACGCCTTTCTCGCCCGGCGTGGTCGACTCGACGTCGGCGGTCAGGCCGCGAGCGGTCAACGCCTGCGCAAAGCGCGCGAGCGTGTCGGTGTCCGCCGCGATCATTTGCAGCTGGAGTGAACCGTTCCGCCAGCCGAGCGACTCGATCGTGGGGCCGGTGGCACCGCTCATTGCGCCGCCGACTGCCGCGAGGCGTGCCAGCAGGCCCTCGGGATCGGCGGCAGCGCCGCCGGCGAGCCGCTGCTCGATCTGTGCGCGGGCATCCACGATGCGCTCGACATCCGGCATCGCGATGCGCACGGCCTGTTCGATCGCGGCATCGAGGCGCTGCTCCTCGGCGCGCAGGCGGATCAGGTCATAGCCGCGCATGCCGACGTGCAGGGCAAGCGCGGCAAGCGCGAGAAACGCGGCGATGCGCCATCGTTGCCATTCCGCCCGCCAGCCGGTACGCCGGGCGAATTCGCCCTGCAGCAATGACAACGCGTCGCTCTGCACGCTGCCGGCCGCCATCAACGGCAATGCGCCGTCGGGCAGGAGTTGCAGGTCGAGGCTGCCGGTCACTTCGCGCAGCGCCTCGATCATCTCGCGCGAATCCTGCCAGTCCTGCTGCGAGACATAGAGTTGCACGTGGCGGTCCTCGCCCTCGAGACCTGCCAATGCAAAAGCCTCTGTCAGTGGCTCGGCGTCGAGCGCCACCGGCAGCGCGCCGGGCGCGCGCACGAGCAGCTTGCCGGCGTCGATGACGGCAACCGTCTTGCCAGGATTGTCCGGTACGCAGAGCGGTTCGGGCACCAGCGCTTGCGGATCGAGGCCGGCCGCCTTGAGTGCGTCCATCCAGCCGCGCAACTCGTCGCGCCGCACCGCCGCGACCAGTGTTCGACCCTCGGCGTCGGTGCGGCCCACGGCAAAGTGAAATTGCTCGACTTCGCCGGCCAGCGATTCTTCCATCGCATAGGGTACGACCTGCGCCACGCGCGCGCCGCCTTTCACGGGCAACTCGGGCTGCGCGAATGTCACGCTCGCGCCCGGTGCGATGACGACGAGCGGGCGTTCGGCGGCGAGCGGCGCTGCATCCGCAAGCCTGCCGATGGACACCGGGCCGATGCGCCCGCCGTCCGCGTCGGTGATGACCCAGGAGACCGGATCCGCCAGCCGCAGTACCAGAAATTGACTCATTGCCTCACTCGGTGCCTGTTGAACGCAGCACGGTCCGGCTGCCGCCGGCGCTGTTTCGCTCGAACAGACTGTACAGCGTGAGTTCGGAGGTGCCAATACTGACCGCCGTCACGGCACGGAACCAGTTCGAAGATTCGGAAATTGCGGGCTGCAGGGCCTGGAATTCCGCGGCGCCCAAGGTGGCCTGCAGGTCCTGCATGGTCGGAAAACAGCCGTTCCGGCGATTGGCGAACAAGGAATCGGCATCGCCGAAATCCGTGCCTCCCTCGACCAGGGCCGCAAGCACCGGCGCCGAGGCTGTGCAGATATTGATGTCCGAGCCGAGCGGCAGCGCGGCCACGTAGGGCCGGATGCGCAGATACTCCTCGAGTGTCATGCCGGGCAGCGCCATGAGCTCGGTGATGGTCGTCACCGGGCCATTGGCCGAGCGATAGGGCGGATTCTGCGATAGGTAATTGCCGTCCTCCGCGCCATCGGGAAATCCGGGCACGGTGTCGGAATCGAGCCAATCCGCCGCGATGCGTGCCCAGCGCCGCTCGGCACCGGCATTCTCGAGCAGCCGCTCGAAGCGCGCGACGGCGGACTCACTGACCGTTCCATCATCCGCAAGCAGATTGTTCAGGTTGAACCGCCCCTGCATGTCCTCGAGGGCCCCGCGCACCGCGCCGCCGTCCACCGGCAGCGGAGGGATCGGTTGCGCCCAGCGCTCGCCCAGGTGATCGGTCTGTGAGTCCTCGCGATCCTTGCGCAGTACCTCGATGGCCCAGGCTTCGGCGCCGAGCGCCACGTGCCAGGCCTGGTCCAGCGCGATCAGCCCCGCCGTGCGCCGCAGATCGAGCGACGCGCGCGTGCCGATGCGCACGGCGAGCACCGTCGCGATCGCGACCATCACGATCGCCATGATCAGCGCAACGCCACGCTGCCTCATCCGGCCACCTCGATCAGGCGCTTCAGCTCGCCATAGTCCGTCAGCACGATCGTGATCTCGACTGCCATCGGGCGCGACCGGAATCCGGTGTCGCCGGCACTGCCGAGCGCCGGCCACTGGGTGACCCATTCGCGGCCCGCATTCATGTAGCGAATCTCGATGCGTTCGACCTGGGTCAGCAGCCGGCGCGCGACCGGGACGTTGGCGAGGGTCGGGTCGGTCACATTCCAGTATTCACGGATCAGCGTGCGTTCTTCGAGTCGGTAGCTGACACGCTGCACCGTGCCACGCGGCGTGCCCGCGCCATTCGGCCAGCCCGCGTGCGAGAGCTCGACCAGTGTCACGGCGTTCGGGTCACGCCGGAGTGCGGCGCGATAGCCGTCGCCGATCGGCTCGCGTATCGGCCGTGGCGCCAGCGTGCGGAAATCGCCGGTCAGCAGATTCATTGCGCGCTGCACTTCGCGCAGGCGGTCCATGTGGCCGCCGGCATTCTCGACGGAGACACGCGCCTCGCTGACCGACCGATAAGCCATCACGCTCATGATCGCGAGTATCGCTATGGCGACCAGGATCTCGAGCAGCGTGAATCCCCGAATGCGATTGCGCATCACAGGTCTTCTTCGTCGCCCGGATTTTGTTCCGGGGCACCGGTGTTCCAGGGAGTCGGCGACGGCCCGGTTGCGGTCGCGGTTGCTCCGACGAAGCCTGCGAGGCTGACGAGCGAGGAATCCTCCGCATCGCCTTCGCGGCGTACCTTCATGTCGATGCGGCGCAGGCCGTCGACCGGCGTCTGCGAAACGATCGCGATCCAATGCCAGCGCCGGCCCGCGTAATCAACATCGCCCTCGGTCTTGTCCACGGAAGGATACTCGCCCGAGAGGCGCATCTCCGTGATGCGGTTGTCCGCAATCCACGCAGCCATGCTGCGGTCGCGCAGATAGCCGATGTTGCTGGTCGTATCGCCGATCGCCTTGAAGACGGCAAACATGCCGAGTGCGACGATCGCGAGCGCGACGACGACCTCGATCAGCGTGAAGCCCCGCAGTCTGTTACTTGGGTTCATGGCGCTCGATCTCGATCATGCCGTCGGCGCCGCCGATCAGCGTGACCCGCCGCCCGGTGTCGCGACGCGCCAGCGACAGGCGATAAGGGGTGACGTCCCCGCTGCCATAGGCCATCAGTTGCGGAATTCTGGCTTCGGCGTTAGCGGGCTTGCGCAGCAGCACGAGCCGGCCCTCGATCACGAGCGCGAATGCAAGGCCGGGCGGCAGTTCCCGCGGGCGCAACCAGGGATCCTGCCCGACATCCGCCCAGCGCTGCTCGAAGCCGTCGTAGCGGAGGAATTCATAGCCGGCGCTCTCGATCCGCAGCCCATAGTCGCGTCCTTCGAGCTGGGCCTGCTCCTGCAGCAGCGCCATCGTGTCGGTCAGGCGCTCGGTCTCGAGCTCCATCTCGCGATCGTCGCCGAGCACGCCGACCGATAGAGTCGCGACAGCCGCAAGAATGGCAATGATGAAGACGACAACCAGTATCTCGATCAGCGTGAATCCGCGCTGGTCGCGACTGCGACAGTTGGAGAGGGTCACGACCCCCTCAGGCCGTCAGTCGATGTTCCAGTTGCCGAGGTCTGCATCTACTTCTTCGCCACCGGGCTGGCCATCGGCGCCCAGCGTGTAGAGGTCATAGGCCCCACCCCTGGTGCCCGGCTGCAGGTAAATATAGTCATTGCCCCATTGATCCTTCGGCACGGTCTTCGACCGGAGGTAACCCTGCGGCCGCCAATTGCGCACGGAGGGATCATCCGGCTTCCTGACCAGCGCCTCGAGGCCCTGATCGGTCGTCGGGTACCGGAAGTTGTCCATCTGGTACATATCGAGCGCCGTGCCCAGCGAGCGGATGTCGAGCTTGGTGGCTTTTATCCGGGCAGTGTCCACCTGCCCGAGAATCTGCGGCGCAATCAACGCGCCCAGGATCGCGATGATCACGAGCACGACCATGATCTCGATCAGCGTGAATCCGGATTCGCGGCGGAAAGCCTGGCGCATTCAGTTCTCCTGCCCCGGCGCGAGGCGCGACCTGGAGAGCACCCGCATGATATCAGAGCGACTCCCCGGACCCCGGCGGCGACTCCCGCCTTGTGACGCCGCGCTCAACCTATAATCGGCGCGTCTGATGGGCCGGGAGCGCGAATCTTGAAGCTGGGGATGATGTTTCCGGGGCAGGGCTCCCAATCGGTCGGCATGCTGGCGACATTGGCCGATGCCGAGCCGGCCATCGGCGAGACCTTTGCAGAAGCATCGGAAGTCCTCGGTTATGACCTCTGGCGGCTTTGCCAGCAAGGACCGGAACGGCAGCTTTCCGAAACCGAGCGGACGCAACCCGCGATGCTTGCGGCCGGAGTTGCGGTCTGGCGGGCCTGGCAGCGGCGTGGCGGAAGAGTGCCCGACATGATGGCTGGACACAGTCTCGGCGAGTACAGCGCGCTTGTCAGTGCCGGCGCCATCGATTTCAGGGCTGCTGTGGCACTCGTGCGCCTGCGCGGACAGGCGATGCAACGCGCGGTGCCGGCGGGCACCGGTGCGATGGCCGCCATCCTCGGTCTCGACGATGCAGTGATCGAGGCCGCCTGCGTCGAGTCAGCGCAGGGCGAAGTCGTCCAGCCGGTCAATTACAACTCGCCGGGCCAGCTCGTCATCGCCGGCAATGCCGCGGCGGTCGCGCGGGCCATTGAAAACTGCAAGGCGCGTGGCGCGAAGCGAGCGGTTCTCCTGCCCGTCTCGGTTCCTTCACATAGCGCCCTGATGAAACCCGCGGCGGAGGAAATGCGCGAGCGGCTGCAGGCCCTCGCGGTGCAGGCGCCCGCGATTCGCGTCTATGCATTCGATGGCGGGCTGCATGACACGCCGGCGGCGATTCGCGACGGCCTGTACCGGCAGCTGTTCAATCCGGTCCGCTGGTCGGCTATTGTCGCCGCGATGATCGGCGCAGGCGCAAAGCAGCTGATCGAATGCGGGCCCGGCAAGGTGCTCGCCGGGCTCGCGCGGCGCGCGCCGGGCGGCCGCGACCTCGCCATCCACGCGATTGACGGGGCGGACACATTGCAGGCCGCGCTGATGGCGGCCACGGGGAGCGACAACCGATGACGACCCAGACACTCGCGGGCGAGATCGCACTCGTGACAGGCGCCTCGCGCGGCATCGGCCAGGCGATTGCGCTGGCCCTCGGCGCGCAGGGCGCGAAGATCATCGGCACCGCGACCGGTGCCACCGGCGTCGCGGCGATTGACGCGATGCTGGCGGGCGCAGGGCTAGCCGGGCGCGGCCTGGTGCTGGACGTCGCAGACGGCGCGGCCATCGACACCGCGATTGCGGGCATCGAGACCCGCGAGGGTGCAGTCACGATCCTCGTCAACAATGCCGGTATCACGCGCGACACACTGCTGCTGCGCATGAAAGCCGAGGACTGGGACGCGGTGATCAATACCAATCTCGGCTCCGTGTTCCGTCTCAGCAAAGCTGTGCTGCGCGGGATGATGAAGGCGCGCAAGGGGCGCATCGTCAACATCGCCTCGGTGGTCGCGATGATCGGCAATGCGGGCCAGGCGAATTACTGCGCGGCCAAGGCCGGCATCGGCGGGTTCACGCGCTCGATGGCGCGCGAGGTCGCCTCGCGCGGAATCACGGTCAATGTCGTCGCGCCGGGCTTCATCGACACCGACATGACTCGTGCCTTGAGCGAGGAGCAGCGCAGCTCGCTCGCGACCCAGATACCGCTCGGCCGCCTGGGACAGCCGCAGGACATCGCCGCGGCGGTCTGTTTTCTGGCCTCGCCGGCGGCGGGATGGATCACCGGGGAGACCCTCCACGTCAACGGCGGGATGTACATGTCCTGAACGATTTCGGGCGCTTACGAACGCAAAAAAGGCTTTCAGAAACAGCGCACAAGAAAGGTTTCTGGTAGCCAGTGGGGGGTCCGTGGCATAGAATGGCGACCCCCGGCCGGCCCGCACGCCGCCATGGGCACCACTAGGCAAGGGAAAAGAAACCGATGAGCACAGTCGAAGAACGGGTGAAGAAGATCGTCGCCGAGCAGCTCGGGGTGAAGGACGAAGAGGTCACGAACGACGCGTCTTTCGTCGACGATCTGGGTGCCGATTCCCTGGACACGGTCGAGCTCGTGATGGCGCTCGAGGAAGAGTTCGAGACCGAGATTCCGGACGAGGATGCCGAGAAGATCACCACGGTGCAGCAGGCGATCGACTACATCGTCCAGCACCAGTCCAAGTCATAAGGCCATGCCTGCGCGAGCCCCGGCCCCTCGGCCGGGGCTCGTTGCGTCACGCCAGCCCCGGCAGGCAGAGGAAACCGCTTGAGCAAGCGTCGCGTGGTCGTCACCGGGCTCGGCATGGTGTCGCCGCTCGGCAATTCCGTCGCTGACAGCTGGACCGCCTGCCTCGCTGGCAGGAGCGGCATCGGCCCGATCACGCGCTTCAATACCACGGGTTTCCCCGTGACCTTCGCCGGCAGCGTGCCCGACTTCGACGCGTCGAAATTCATGCCCGCCAAGGAAGCGCGGCGCATGGACCTGTTCATGCAGTACGGCGTGGCAGCCGGCGTGCAGGCAATCGCCGACTCGGGCCTTGAGGTCACCGATGCCAACCGTGCCCGAATCGGGCTCGTCTTCGGCGCAGGAATCGGCGGCCTTGCGACCATCGAAGAGAACCACGCCCGCTATCTCGAGACCCGGACGCCGAAAAAAATCTCGCCGTTCTATATTCCTGCCAGCATCGTCAACATGATTTCGGGCCACCTGTCGATCATGTACGGAGTCACCGGGCCCAACCTCGCGCTGGTCACGGCCTGCACGACCTCGACGCACAGCATCGGCATCGGCATGCGCACGATCCAGTACGGCGATGCGGATGTCATCGTCGCCGGGGGCGCCGAGATGGCGCAGACGCCGACGGCAGTCGGCGGCTTTTGCCAGGCGCGCGCGGTATCGACGCGCAACGACGACCCCGAGCGCGCCAGCCGCCCGTGGGATCGCGATCGCGACGGTTTTGTGATGGGCGACGGCGCGGGGGCCGTGGTGCTCGAGGAATACGAGCACGCGAAGGCGCGTAGTGCTCCGATTCACGCGGAACTGATCGGCTTCGGCATGAGCGGGGACGCGTACCACATCACCGCACCACCGGAGAATGGCGCCGGAGCGAAGCTGTCGATGGTCAATTCGCTCCGCGATGCACGCATCAACGTCGATGAAGTCCAGTACGTCAATGCGCACGCGACCTCGACGATCCTCGGCGACATCGCTGAAACGACCGCGATCAAGGACGCATTTGGCGCCCACGCTTCGAGGCTTGCAATCAGCTCGACGAAATCCATGACCGGCCACCTGCTGGGCGCCGCGGGCGTCGTCGAAGCCATCTTCAGCATCCTCGCGATCCGCGACCAGGTCGCTCCGCCGACCATCAATCTCGACCATCCCGGCGCAGGCTGCGATCTCGACTACGTGCCGAACACCGCCCGTCGCATGAAGATCGACACGATCGTGAGCAATTCCTTCGGCTTTGGCGGAACCAACGGCACGCTGGTTTTTCGCGCGCTGCGCTGAAGCCGGTGGAAGACGATCCGGTCGGGCGGATGCTGGCGCTGCACGAGCGGTATCCGGAGCGCTATCCGGTGCTGCTCGACAGCTCGGCGGTCGGCATGCCGCTCGGTCGCTTCACGCTGCTGCTGGCGGGGCCCGGGGGCCGCCTGCTACTCGATCGCGATCGGCGGCTGCAGGGCGAGGGCGAGGGGGATCGCTTCTGCGATCGCCTGGATGCGTGGTGGAGGCGCGAGAGAGGCGTGGCGCCGCCGGCACCCTGGCCCTTTGCGGGCGGTTGGTTCCTGTTTCTGGGCTATGAGCTGGCTTCCGAAGTCGAACCCTCGCTACGCCTGCCCCCGTCTCCGCTGCCGGTCGTGGCGCTCGCCTGGCGCATGCGCGCGGCCCTGCTTCATGACCATGAATCGGGCGAGAGCGTCGTGCTCGCCGAGCCCGCCGCCGCCAGCATTGCGGACAGGCTGCGGTCAGACCTGCAGGACATCGGGCGCGCCGCAACCCCGGCGCTGGTCGGGCCGGTGACCGTTGTGTCCGAGGACGATCCGGAGCGGTACCTGGAAGCCTGCCGCGCGGCCCTTGCCCATATCGCGGCGGGTGACGTCTACCAGGCCAATCTCGCCCGGACCTGGCGCGCTCCCATCCCCGACGGCACGACGCCTGCCGCGCTCTATGCGCGCCTGCGCGCCGCCAATCCCGGCGCCTTTTCCGGCATCGCCCAGCTCGACGATGTCGCGATCCTGTCGAGCTCTCCGGAGCGCCTCGTGCGCGTACGCGGCAGGCGCATCGACACGCGGCCGATCGCCGGCACCCGGCCGCGGCTCGCGTCGGGCGACGCGGCATCGATCGCCGAACTGACCGCGAGCGCCAAGGAACGCGCGGAACACGTGATGCTGATCGACCTCGAGCGCAATGACCTCGGCCGGCTTTGCGAACCCGGCAGCGTGCAGGTGGACGAGTTCATGGCGATCGAGAGCTATGCGCACGTTCATCACATCGTCTCGAATGTCTGCGGCCGGCTGCGCGACGATGTCACGCCGGGCGCTGTCATCCGCGCATTGTTCCCCGGCGGCACGATCACCGGTTGTCCCAAGGTCCGCTGCATGCAGTTGATTGGCGATCTCGAGGGCAAGGGCCGCGGCGCTTACACGGGTGCCATGGGTTACCTTGCGCTGGACGGCAGCCTCGATCTCAATATCCTGATACGGACCATGACCGTGCAGGGCGGCGAGGTCGAGTTGCGCGCCGGCGCCGGGATCGTCGCCGACTCGGATCCCCTGCATGAACTCGACGAGACCCGCGCCAAGGCGCGCGGCGTGTTGCGCGCGCTCGGGAGCAGCGGCTGATGCCGGTTCTCGTCAATGGCCGCGCAGGACAGCTCGATCCACTCGATCGCGGGCTGCAGTATGGTGACGGTCTGTTCGAGACGATGGCCGTGCGCGACGGCCGTGCGCGATTCGTCGAATGGCACCTTGAGCGCCTGGCCGAGGGCGCGCGTCGCCTGGCCTTGCCGTTGCCGGATCAGGACCGGTTGCTTGGGCAGATCGCAGCCGCGTGGCCAAGCGGCCGGGGCGTCGTCAAGTTGATCTGGACGCGCGGTCCTGCCGGGCGGGGCTATCGGCCGCAGGCAGCTGTGGAACCGACCTGCATCGCGGCAGGATTCGAATGGCCGGCATGGCCGGCAACTGCGTGGAGCGAGGGCGTCTGCCTTCGCTATTGCCGGATGCGCCTGGGGCGCAATCCCATGCTGGCCGGGATCAAGCACCTGAACCGCCTGGAACAGGTTTTGGCGCGCGCCGAATGGGACGACGAACGCATTGCCGAGGGATTGATGCTGGACGATCGGGGTCAGGTGATTTCAGGCACGCAGAGCAATCTGTTCGC
>JANOSR010000278.1:0-2493 GCA_031415935.1 Steroidobacteraceae bacterium
TTGCCATCCAGTGGCAAGGGTTCCTTGAAGGAATCGATGATGGTCCCCGCGATGCGCTCGACGTCCGCGGGGTCGACGATCCCTTCCAGCAGGATCGCAAATTCGTCACCGCCCAGACGCGCGACCGTGTCCGCCGAGCGAGTGCACATGACGAGGCGCTGTGCCGCGGTCTGTAGCAGCCGGTCGCCGGCATCGTGGCCGAGTGAGTCGTTGACGTTCTTGAAGTTGTCGAGGTCGAGGAATACCACCGCTACCTGCTGCCGGGCGCGTTGCGCCAGTGCGAGCGCGTGCTGCACGCGATTGCGGAACAGGCTGCGGTTGGCCAGCAGTGTCAGCGGATCGTGGAATGCGAGCTGCCGCAGCTGCTCTTCGAGCGCCTTGCGCTCGCTGACGTCGCGGAAGTTGATGGCGAGACCCCCGACTGCCGGGTCGTCCAGCAGGTTGCTGCCGACGCACTCGAGCGTATAGCGCCTGGATCCGCTGCCGACCGTGACCTCGACGGGGCCGACCGCCTTTCCATGGGTGGCGGCCACCTCGCCCAGGAATGCGGCCAGCCGGTCCCGATCAGCCTCGGAGCACAGCTTGAACAGGTTGCTGCCGACCAGGACATCCGGGTGCATCGAAAAGGTACGCTCGGCGGACGGCGACACGAAGCGCAGGCGCCCCTGGACGTCGGTGATCATGATGACGTCGGAGGCGTTCCTGATCAGCGAGGCATAGCGGGCCTCGACGATGCCCGCGGCGCGCCTTTCGCGCAGCAGAGCGTCGTCGCGCAGGATGACACCCTGGCGCAGCATCACGAGCAGTGTCAGCACGAAGATGATGACGGTCATGACCGTGGTCGGCTTGCCAGCCTCGCCGCTCTCGAAGTACACGAGTACGAGGAACGACACCAGCATCGCGACGTACGGCAGGCCCTGAATAACCGTATTGCCGAACGCGCTCGCGTCGGTCTTGAGGGGCGGCGGACCGCGCAGCTGCTCGCGCGCGGCCGCCACCAGCCATCCGTAGCACGACAGGTAGATCGCGTCGGAGAGCCCGCCGGGCAGGTACTCGCCAGTCACCTTGGACATGGCCCAGACGATGTCGGCGAGGAACATGGTGGCGAAGCCGATCGTCAGCAGCATGAGCGTGCGGCGCCCAAGCGGGCCGGAGCCGGCATGCAGCAGCAGCACGCCGAAGGCCAGCACCATCAGGCAGTTCAGCGCGATGTAGGTCTGCGTCAGGACGTACTTGATGACGTCCGGATTGCCTGTGACCGCGGCCGATGGCCGGATCACGAAAAACCAGAAGAACGCACCGAAGCCCAGCATCAGGATGGTGCTGTCGAGCGCAAGGCGCCCCCATGGCACGCGCACGGCGCCGGCGCGGATGACGGCCAATATGGCCGAGAACACCAGCGGGTAGAACACGAGGAAAAAGAAGTCGCCGACCGACGGGAACGGATCGTGTCCGAATAACCAGTAGGTCGAATTGAGCAGGTTGCCGATGCAGTAGACAGTGAGCGACGCGGCCATCAACTGCCAGGCCCGGCGCGCGGAGGGATCCAGCGCGTTGCGCGCCGCCACTGCGGCGAGCACGGCGGCCCCCACGCTGGCCGGCGCATCGGAGAACAGCGTGAAGACTTCCCAGACGGGCCCGGTGCCCACGCCGACGATGGTCAGCAGGATCGTGACAACGGTATAGACGACGAGGCCGACCGTGAGAAAGCCAGTCCAGCCAGCCGCGAATGGCTCGCGCGGCGCTTCAATGAGGGTTGGTACCTGGCCCGTGGACATTTGGATGCGTGCCCGTTCCCAAGCAGCCACGCTGCCACCATGGCAGGCCGTCAGCCGCGTCATATGTAACCTCAGGCGGTCCCGTGGTAACTGTGACCCAGATCAGGGAATCGGGCCGAATGGCCCGGAAACGGGCCGGTAAATGGCCAGTTCGTGAGTTTGGCCAGCCATGCGGCAGCGCTGCGGGTTACGACGAACTCCAGACCGCATCCGCCACGCGCAGCAGGTTCTCCCCAAGAATCCCGCTGACCGCGGCGGCCGGGTAGCCGAGCCCGATGAGTCCCTCGGCGATTTCGGGGATGGCCTCCGGCCCGAGGAAGCCCATGCCGGCGCGGTAGCCCCATTCCGCGGGCCACAACTCGCGGCTCTCGCGCCCGGGTTCTTCGACGCCCGAGCCCTTGAACATGTAGTCGAGACCGAGACCGACGTGCTCCGCGCCGATCAGCTGGGCGACGTAATCGATATTCCGCACGACGGCATCCGCAGTCGGATCGCCGTCACCGAGGAACAGTCCCACGCCGTTGATGCCGATGACACCACCGGTGGCCGCGCAGGCCTTGATCAGGTCGTCCGGAATGTTGCGTGGGTGGTCGCGCAGCCGGCGCGGATTGGAGTGCGAGAAGATCACGGGCCTGTCGGAGAGGTCCAGGATCTCGCGCGCCGTGCGATAGCCGGTATGCGAACAGCACTTGATCATGCCGACGCGATCCATCTC
>JANOSR010000279.1:0-3291 GCA_031415935.1 Steroidobacteraceae bacterium
CCGCCCCGGCGAGCGCGGCAATTGCCAGGATAAACGTCAGGCCCCGCCGGCGTTCCGGCAGGAAGGCGTCGACCAGCAGGATCACACAGGCAGCGGCCGCGACGAAGATCTCAGCCAGAGCGGGCCTGAGATCGGCGAACGTCAGTACGGTTGCCATGCCATCCATCTTTGGCGCCTCAGAGCTTGCTGACCATCATCTGCTGCACGAGCATCTCGAGCGTCGAACGCATCACGTCGAGCAGCGGCGCCGGCCAGACACCGACCAGCAGGACTGCCGCCGCAAGAGTCGCCAGCACCAGGAACTCGCGTGCATTGAGGTCCTTGAGCGACGCGACGCCGTCATTCCCGACATCTCCCCAGATCACGCGCTTGACGAGCCACAACGTGTAAGAGGCGCCCAGGATCAGCGTCAGTGCGGCGACGAACGCATACCAGAAGTTGGCCTTGAAGCTCGCGATGATCACGAGGAACTCACCGACAAAGCCCGAGGTACCCGGCAAGCCGGCATTCGCCATCGCGAACAGCACCGCGAAGAACGCGAACACCGGCATCGTGTTGACGACGCCGCCATAAGCGCTGATTTCCCGCGTGTGCAGGCGGTCATACAGCACGCCGACGCAGAAGAACAGCGCGCCCGAGACGAGTCCGTGCGAGATCATCTGCACCATGGCGCCGTCCAGGCCCATCGCCGCACCAGAGACGGAACCGGTGCGCAGCACGATGTCGTAGGCGATGAAGCATCCGAGCGTGACGAACCCCATGTGGGCGATCGACGAATAGGCGATCAATTTTTTCATGTCGCGCTGCACCAGCGCGACCAAGCCGATATACGCAATCGCAATCAGCGACAACGAAATGACCAGCCAGTCGAGCTCGCGACTCGCGTCCGGGGTGATGGGCAGGCTGAATCGCAGGAAACCATAGCCGCCCATCTTCAGCATGATCGCGGCCAGCACGACGGAACCGCCGGTCGGAGCCTCGACGTGGGCATCCGGAAGCCAGGTATGCACGGGCCACATCGGGATCTTGACCGCGAACGCCGCAAAGAAGGCCAGGAAGATCAGCAGTTGCTCGGTCATGCCGAGCGGCAAGCGGTGCATCGCCGCAATTTCGTAGCTGCCACCCTGCAGATACAGGTAGATCAGCGCGACCAGCATCAGCACCGAGCCCAGGAATGTGTACAGGAAAAACTTGATGGTCGCGTAAACGCGTCGCGCACCACCCCAGATGCCGATGATCAGGAACATCGGTATCAGCATCGCTTCCCAGAACACGTAGAACAGCAGTGCATCGGCTGCCGCGAACACGCCGATCATCAGTCCTTCCATGATCAGGAAGGCGGCGAAGTACTGGTTTGGCCGCTTCTCGATCGTGGTCCAGGCGGCGATCACGACCAGCGGTGTCGTGAATGCGGTCAACACGATCAGCGGCAGTGCGATGCCGTCGATGCCGAGGCGATACCAGGCATTCAGCGGCGGAATCCACGGCGCGTCCTCGATGAACTGCAGCGCCGCCGTCGTGGTGTCGAACTGCTGCCACAGCGGCACGCATAGCGCGAGTGTCACGACCGAGGCCACTAGCGCGACCCAGCGGGCCACGGCGATGCGTCGCTCGCCGAGCAGCAGCACGACGGCACCGGTTGTAATCGGCAGCCAGATCAGCCAGCTCAGCAAGTGATCTGTCGCCAACATACTCATGATTTCAGCAACAGCCAACCGAGCAGCAGCGACAGGCCGATGATCATCGCGAATGCATAGTGGTACAGGTAACCGGTCTGCACGCGCCTGACGATCGCGGCGATGGAGCCGATCGCACGCGCCGTGCCATTCACCAGCACGCCGTCGATCGCCACCTCGTCACCGCGCTTCCAGAGACCGGTGCCGAATCCCCGCACACCGGCGGCCACGACGTTCTCGTTGAACCAGTCGAAGTAATACTTGTTGACCAGCAACCGGTAAAGTCGCGCAAAACGCGTGCTGATCAGGTCCGGAACGTCCGGGCGCCTGAGGTACAGGTACCAGGCCGTGGCGATGCCCGCGAATGCGAAGTAGAGCGCCGGCGAGGCAAAGGCATGGGCAAGGAATGCGCCGGATCCGTGGAAATCCTCGCCAGTGATCGTAGGCGGAATGTAGGCTCCTTGCGAAATCGATCCGGCAAAGAAATCGCCGAATACGACCGGCCCGACGGTCAGCCAGCCGATGACGACTGACGGTATCGCAAGAGCGACGAGCGGCAGCGTCACGACCCAAGGACTCTCGTGCAGGTGCTCGCGCGTGTGCTCGTCCATGCGCTCGCGGCCATGAAAGGTCATGAAGATGAGCCGGAAGCTGTAAAGCGCGGTCACAAACACCCCGAGCAGCACGCACCAATAGGCGTAACCTGCCCCTTCGATCTCGGAATGTCTGACCGCCTCGATGACGATGTCTTTCGAGAAGAACCCGGACAGCCCGGGGAACCCGACCAGCGCCAGCGCGCCAATCAGGCAGGTCCAGTAGGTGATCGGCATGTAGCGGCGCAGGCCGCCCATGCGGCGCATGTCCTGCTCGTGATGCATCGCGATGATCACCGAGCCCGCCGCCAGGAACAGCAGCGCCTTGAAGAAGGCATGTGTCATCAGGTGGAAGATGCCCGCGCCATAGGCGCCCGCGCCCAGCGCGACGGTCATGTACCCGAGCTGCGACAAGGTCGAATAGGCGATCACACGCTTGATGTCATTGTTGACGATGGCCAAAAAGCCCATGAACAGCGCCGTCGTCGCGCCGATCACGAGCACGAAATGCAGTGCGTCCTTGGACAGCTCGAACAATGGCGACATGCGCGCCACCATGAAGATGCCGGCCGTCACCATGGTCGCGGCGTGGATCAGCGCGGAGATCGGGGTGGGGCCTTCCATCGAGTCGGGCAGCCAGACATGCAGCGGGACCTGCGCAGACTTGCCCATGGCGCCGAGGAACAGCGAGACGCAGATCAGCGTGATCGGCTTGGAGGGCTCGCCTGGCGTCAGGTAGATTTCCATGCCGAGCATGCCCGGCGCGCGCTCGAAAACCTCGGCGTAATCCAGGCTGCCGGTGTAATAGACGACCGCCGCAATTCCCATGATGAAGCCGAAATCGCCGATGCGGTTGACCACGAACGCCTTTAGATTGGCGAATATCGCGGTCGGGCGCTTGTACCAGAATCCGATCAACAGGTAGGACACCAGACCGACCGCTTCCCAGCCAAAAAACAGCTGCAGGAAGTTGTTCGACATCACCAGCATCAGCATCGAGAACGTGAACAGCGAGATGTAGG
>JANOSR010000280.1:0-5282 GCA_031415935.1 Steroidobacteraceae bacterium
AAGCAAGCTTCACGTCAAAATCCGGGTAATAGTCCTTGCGCGCGAGATCGAGCGCCTTTTCGCTGCGGCCAATCAGGCTTTGCAGCCCCAGCAGCTGGGGGCGTACCGTCAGCGCCGTCTCGCGCAACGATTCGAATTGCAACGCCGTCTCCGGCAGCCGCAGCGCCGCCGGCGCGGGCAGGCTCGCTTCCGAATCGCGGCCGAGGGCACGGGCCAGTTCTGCTTCGATCGCCCGGCGCTCGCGCGCGAGCTTGATCAGTTCATCCACCATCCTCGTCAGTTGGGTCTGTGCCTTGAGCACATCGGCCTGGGTTCCCTGACCGACCGTATAGCGCGACTCGGAAATTCTCAGGAACTGCTCGAGGACCTGCTTGTTCTCTTCCACCAGCCGGGCGGATTCCACGATGAATGCGAGTTCGAAATACGCCGCCTTGACATCCCGCGCCACCCGGTTGACGGTTTCCTGGTAAGCATGCGAGACGGATTCCGCGTCCTTCGCGGCGACATCCTGGCGCAGCCCGCGCTTGCCCGGATAGGGGAACCTCTGCGACAGACCGAGCATCTTCATGGTCATGTCTTCGCGCCTGAAGGTCTGGGATGCCAGCGGGGCGTTGACCACCCCCGCTTCGAGCATCGGATCATCGAGCGCTCCTGCTGGCGAAACGCGATGCTGCGCCGCCTCGTGTTCACTTCTCGCAACCCGGATCTCCGGATTGTTGCGCGCCGCCTCCGCCAGGAGTTCCTGCAGTTGCGCATCGCGCACTTGCTCCGGCGCAGCGTGCACACCTGCGGACGTCACCGCCAAGAACAGCAGCGCGATTACCGCCTGCCAGATCTTGTTGTCAAACGGCCCCTTCATTGACATGCGCTTCATGCTGATCTCCTCCCGATCCTCACCGGGCGTCGTATCGTTGATACACCGTGTAACGGCCATTCAGCTGGAACAGCAGCACGTCGTAGGGATCCTTGATATCGGCTTCCATGCCCGGCGAGCCGCGCGGCATGCCCGGCACCGCAAGGCCGACCGCATTCGGGCGCTCCCTGAGCAGGCGCTGGATGTCCTTCGCAGGCACATGCCCCTCGATCAGATAACCGCCGACGCGCGCGCTGTGGCAGGAACCGAGCGCTTGCGGCACGCCGAGCTTTGCGCGCGACACCGTGATGTCGTCAACGTCGTGTGCTTTCACGTCGAAGCCATTAGAGCGAAGATGCTCGATCCACTTGTTGCAGCAGCCGCAGGTCGAGCTCTTGTAGACCTCGATCACATCGCGAGCGGCGAGTGCGGGCCGAACGATCAGCACGGCCGCCGAAGCCGCGAGGAGCCATCTCCGGTTCATCTCAAATCGCTTGTCCATGTCGAATCTCCTTGCTGTGAATCGCGCCTTGACTGACATCGCGCAGGGCGGCGAGTGCCGAAACCTGCTCAGGCGCGAGTGGCGAAGCGCCGGCGGCCGCGGCCGCAAATGCGCAACATTGAATCAAGAGGGCCTTTAGACCGGCCCGAGGGTCGAATGACGTGAGCATGCCTCCTCCTGTTTGGACGCCGGGAAATGGCGAACCTGACAGGAGCGGCTATTTCAGGTAGGTGCAGTAACGCTGCTGGATGGAGACGTGCGGGACGAGCAGGCAGCGGGCGCGGGCATCCCGTAAGGGCTTGCCGTCAGGGATGAATGCATCGACGCGCGCGAATGCCGGCGGCGGACCTGCCGCTGGCTGCGGGAACTCGGTGTTGCGGAGCTCAAGGAGCGCCAGCCCCTCTGACAGGCAGTCGGGGGCCGCGACCGTGGCGCAATCACTGCTGAGGTCCGAAGGCACACTCGGGCAATGGCCGCAACCGTCAGCGGGCATCGACTCGTGCTGCGGCGAGGCCTGGCAGGGTGCGACCGCGAATCCAAGCCAGCCGATCGCGAATATCGCCGCGACCAGGCGTGGGGCCCGGAGCTGGCGAAGTCGGATGATGGTTAACAAGCGCATGTTGGATCCGGAAAGGTGCTCGACCATCAGACACTACTCCGGAGCCAACAGGGGGTCAATGATGTGTTGTGCTAGCATTTGCGCATCACCGAGGGATTTCGAAACTCATGAACGCAGTCACAATTGCGCCGCCGGCGGGTGGCGAAAAGATCCGTGTTTCGAACGGCAAGCTCCAGGTCCCCGACCGGCCGATCATCCCGTTCATAGAGGGCGACGGTACCGGCCCCGACATCTGGAGGGCGAGCGTGCGTGTGCTCGATGCGGCGGTTGCCAGGGCCTATGACGGCAAACGCCGGATCGCCTGGATGGAGGTCTATGCCGGCGAGAAAGCCAACCGGCTGATGAATACCTGGCTGCCCGACGAGACGGTCGCGGCCTGCCGCGAATATCTCGTCTCGATCAAGGGACCGCTGACGACGCCGATTGGCGGCGGCATCCGTTCGTTGAACGTAGCGATGCGCCAGATGCTTGATCTCTATGTCTGTCTGCGTCCCGTGCGTTGGTTCGTCGGAGTGCCCTCGCCCGTGCGCTCGCCCGAGAAAGTGGACATGGTGATTTTCCGCGAGAACACGGAGGACATCTACGCCGGCATCGAGTTCGAGGCGGGCTCCGCCGAGAACACGAAGTTCCTGGCGCTGCTGAAGGAGAATTTCCCGAAGTCGTACGGCAAGATCCGCTTCCCCGACAGCTCCGGCATCGGCATCAAGCCGGTGTCGCGAGAAGGCACCGAGCGCCTGGCGCGTTCCGCGATCGAGTACGCAATCATCAATCGGCGCAAGAGCGTGACCATCGTGCACAAGGGCAACATCATGAAATACACGGAGGGCGCATTCCGCAATTGGGCTTACGCACTCGCCGAACGCGAATTTGGGGACAAGACCTACACCTGGGACCAGTGGGAGCGCACACGAGCCGCCAAGGGCGATGCGGCAGCCAATGACGAGCAGAAGAAGGCGCTGGCGGCGGGCCGCGTGCTGATCAAGGATGCGATCGCCGATATCACGCTTCAGCAGATCCTGACGCGGCCGGAGGAGTTCGATGTCATCGCGACGATGAATCTCAACGGCGATTACCTCTCGGACGCGCTGGCCGCGCAGGTCGGCGGCATCGGCATCGCGCCCGGCGGCAATATCAATTACCTGACCGGCCACGCCGTATTCGAGGCGACCCATGGCACGGCGCCGAAGTACGCCAACCTCGACAAGGTCAACCCGAGCTCAGTGGTGCTGTCAGGCGAAATGATGCTGCGTTACCTGGGCTGGACCGAGGCCGCGGATCTGGTCATCCGCTCCATGGACAAGTCGATCGGCGACAAGGTGGTCACCTACGATTTCGCGCGACTCATGGAAGGTGCCACCGAGGTCAAGTGCAGCGAATTCGGCGACGCGCTGATCCGCAACATGGCCTGACGCGCCTGGCCGCGCTGCGCCGCGCCATGTGCAGCCGTGGCTGAGGTTCGCGGACCGCCGGACGATTCTGCGCTTGCGCATGAGACTGCCAGTGCGATCGTCGCCGCATTCGCGCGTTACAACGCCGAGTACCGGGCCATCACGCGGCGCGCACCCGAGCGTTTCGAGAATCGCGACTGGAATGGCGTGCAGGCGGACGTCGTCGAGCGCCTCTATCTCTACTCGAGCATGGTCAACCAGACCGCTTCGGAGCTGCGCCAGCGCCTCGGCACGCGCGCCATGGACACCGCGCTGTGGGCGTCGATCAAGGCGAGCTACACCGGGCAGATCGCCGGGCTGACCGACCCGGAGTTCCTGAAGACTTTTTTCAGCTCGATCACCAGGCGGTTGTTCGACACTGTCGGCGTTGACGCGGCCATCGAGTTTTTCGCACTCGACGTCGACCCGCTGCGCGGCATCGGCTCACAGGTCGGCACGAACCGCTATGGCAATCGCGGCTCGGTTGAGCTGCTATTCGAGGAATTGCTTTCGGACTTCCGGTTCCGCACGCCCTGGCGCGACTTCGAGGGCAGCGTCCGCCACGTCGCGACCGACGTGAAGCTGCACCTCCAGCAGGCCGGCGAGACGCGGCCACTGCGCGAGGTCGAGGTCATCCGGCCGATTTTCTACCAGATGACCAGGGCCTACGTGGTGGGCAGGATCCTGGGTGAGGGCTGGATGCTGCCGCTCGCAATCGCATTCCGCAACACGCCGCGCGGCGTGCTGGTCGACGCCGTGATGCTCCGCGAGAGCGATGTCTCGATCCTGTTCAGCTTCACCCGCTCGTACTTCCACGTGGACCTCGAGCGCGTCGGCGAGGCGGTGCTTTTCCTGCGCTCCATGATGCCGCAGAAACCGGTATCCGAGCTGTTCACGGTGCTGGGCCGCGCCAAGCAGGGCAAGACCGAACGCTTCCGGGAGGTCTTCCGGCATCTCGAAGAGACCGAAGACCGCTTCGTGCGCGCGCCCGGCGAACGCGGCCTCGTGATGGCCTGCTTTACGCTCCAGAACTTCGACGTCATATTCAAGGTCATCCGCGACCGGTTCCCTGCAGTCAAGGATATCCGGCGCGAGGAGGTCATGGCCAAGTACGACATGGTCTTCAAGCATGACCGCGCCGGGCGCCTCGTCGATGCGCAGGAATTCCGCCGGATCCGGCTGCCGCGCCATCGCTTTGACCCGGACATGCTGGCCGAGCTGACCGGCGAATGCGCGCTGAATGTGCGCGTCGACGGCGACGACGTCATTGTCGGGCATGCCTACATCGAACGGCGCATGATTCCGCTCAATCTTTACCTGCGTAGCGCCACACCAGAGGACGCCGAACTCGCCGTGATCGAATACGGCCAGGCGATCCGCGACCTCGCCTACACGAACATTTTTACGGGCGACCTGCTGCTGAAGAATTTCGGGGTCACGCGCCACAGCCGCGTGATCTTCTACGACTATGACGAACTTTGCCGCATCACGGACTGCCGGTTTCGCGACCTTCCGCAGGCGCCGACCCACGACGATGAAATGCGCGCTGAAAGCTGGTTCTACGTCGCAGACAACGACGTTTTTCCGGAGACATTCCTGAATTTCCTGGGGCTCGAGGGGCGCCTCCGCGAGGTGTTTCTCGACAAGCACGGCGAAATCCTCGAGGCGGGCTGGTGGCGGACCTTGCAGGAACGGCTGCGGGGCGGCGATGTCGTCGAGGTGCTGCCCTATCACCCGCATCGCGTGCGGGTCGCGAGCAGCGTCTAGGCTTCCGACACCCGCGAAAGCGCGGCGTCGAGATCCGCGACCAGGTCGTCGGTGTCCTCGATGCCGATCGAGAGGCGCACCGTTCCGTCGGTGATGCCGCTGATCGCGACCTGT
>JANOSR010000281.1:0-6113 GCA_031415935.1 Steroidobacteraceae bacterium
GAAGCTTTCGCGGGCGGTGAGCTCAAAGCCTGCGGCGGATTTCATCTGCGGTGCGCGCCAGGCATACAGAAGCAATGCGCCGCCGACGACGAGCGCCAGGAAAATCAGGATGAACAGACCGCGCGCGGGATCGGTCGCGAAGGCATGCACCGACACCAGCACGCCGGAGCGGACCAGGAATGTGCCGAGCAGCGACAGGGAGAATGCCGAAACGGCCAGCAGCAGTGTCCAGCTCTTGAACAGGCCGCGCTTCTCGGTCACGGCCAGCGAGTGAATCAGCGCCGTGCCCGCGAGCCACGGCATGAACGAGGCATTCTCGACCGGATCCCAGAACCACCAGCCGCCCCAGCCCAGTTCGTAATAAGCCCACCAGCTACCGAGCGCGATGCCGATCGTCAGGAATAGCCACGCGGCCAATGTCCAGGGGCGAGTCCATCGTGCCCAGGCCGAATCGAGGCGGCCCTCAATGAGCGTTGCGCAGGCGAAGGCAAAGGCAACGGCGAAACCGACGTAGCCGAGGTACAGGATCGGCGGATGGATAGTGAGTGCGAAGTCCTGCAGCAGCGGATTCAGGTCGCTTCCCTCGATTGCCGCGGGCACCAGCCGTTCGAAGGGATTCGAGGTTGTCAGCATGAACAGCAGGAAACCAATGCTGATCAGCCCGAGAATGCCGATCACGCGACTGCGAAATGGCGCCTGCAGGCTCGTGCTGAGACCGGCGACGGCGAGCGACCAGCCCGTGAGGCACAAGGCCCATAGCAGCAGCGAACCCTCGTGGCCGCCCCAGACCGCGGCGATGCGGTAAAAAATCGGCAGTTCCGAATTCGAATTGTTCGCGACGTAAAGGACCGAGAAATCTTTGTCGATGAACGCCCAGGCCAATGCGCCGAAGGCGACTGCGACGAATACCGACTGCCCCGCGACGGCCGAGCGTCCGGCCTGCATCCAGGCGGCCTGCCCGCGTGCGGCGCCGGCCAGGCCGAAGAAGGCCTGCGCAATCGCAAGCAGCAGCGCGAGCATCAGCGCGAAGTGGCCGATTTCAGGAATCATTCCGTCGTCCTCGCGGGTGTCGGCAGGTGGAGCGACTCGGCGACCTCGGGCGGCATGTAGTTTTCGTCGTGCTTGGCCAGCACCTCGTCCGCCATGAATTCGCCGGATTCCGTGAGTCGGCCATACGCGATGACGCCCTGCCCTTCGCGGAACAGGTCGGGCAGCAGTCCCGTGTAGCGGACCGGGACCGATTCCCGATTGTCGGTGACGACGAAGCGAACCTCGAGCGAGCCGTCGGAGCGCTGCACGCTTCCGGTCGTGACGATGCCGCCGATCCGGAATGTCCTGCCCTCGGGCGCCTCGCTGGCCAGAATCTGCGTCGGACTGTAGAAGTACAGCAGATTGTCTTCGAAGGCGAGCGTTGCGAGTGTCGCGGCCGCTCCGACACCGACGACGATTGCGAAGACCGCGAGCAGACGCTTGCGGCGCGGCGTCATGGCTGCTTCCTCGAAGCGTCAAGCCGGCGCAGAGCCTGCTCACGAGCGCTGGCGTGATGACGCTTGGCGGCGTGGACGTTGTAGATCAGCAGAATCAGCGTCAGCCCGAATGAGGGCCAGACGAAGGCGGCATAACCGCCCATGGCGAGAAATTCAGCCAGGTTCATCGAGCGAGCTCCTCGCGTAACCACGACGCATCGCGCTCGCGGCGAATGACTTCGCCGCGCAACCGCGTCATCAGCACCGCGCCAAAGTACAACGTGAATCCCAGGAACATCGTAAGCAGTGGCCACAGCATGTCGAAGGTGATCGACGGCTTGCCGAATTTCGTGATGGTCGCGCCCTGATGCAGCGTGTTCCACCAATAGACGGAATAATGAATGATCGGCAGGTTGATGACGCCGACGATCGCGAGCACGGCACTCGCCCGATCGGCCCGATCACGATCGTCGATGGACGCGCGCAAGGCGATGAGTCCCAGGTACAGAAACAGCAGGATCAGCTCCGAAGTCAGTCGTGCGTCCCATTGCCACCAGGTGCCCCACATCGGCTTGCCCCACAGCGAGCCGGTCGCGAGGGCGGCGAATGTAAACCAGGCGCCGACCGGCGCGGCGGCGGCTGCGACCGCATGGGCGAGCTTGATGCGCCAGATGAGTCCGATTGCCGCCGCGGTCGCCATCGTGGCGTAGATGAACATGGACATCCACGCGGACGGCGCATGGACATACACGATGCGGAATGCGTCGCCCTGCTGGTAATCCGGCGGTGCGAGGACGAGCCCACCATAGAGGCCCACGACGATCAGCAGGAACGCCGGCCAGCCGAACCAGGGCGTCATGCGCCCCGCCAGCCGGTAGAAATGCGGCGGCGAGGCCAGCTTGTGAAACCAGGTCCAGCTCATGCCATTACTCCTGGCTGATCCTGAGCGCCGCAGCCACGGCCAACGGCGACAGTGTCAGCGACAACACGAACATCGCGCCCAGCAGCAGCAGTGGTCCACGCGCCACCTCGCCGTGAATCGCCATATCCACGGCGCGCGCCCCGAAGATCAGCGCAGGCATTGCGAGCGGCAGCACCAGCAATGACAAGAGCACGCTTCCGCGGCGCAACCCAAGCGTCAGTGCCGCACCGATCGCGCCCAGCGCGCTCAGTATACCGGTGCCGAGGGCGAGCGAGATCATCAGCTCGCAAAGCGCTTCCGTGGGTACGCCCAGGCTGATGGCCAGGAACGGTGATACCAACACAAGCGGCAGGCCGCTGGCGGTCCAATGGGCGGCCGTCTTCGCGAGCGCGAGTAACGCGATCGGTTGACCGGACAATAACATCTGTTCGAGCGTGCCATCCGCATGATCGGCCCGGTAGAGGAATTCGAGACCGAGCAATGCGGCGAGCAATGCGGCGATCCACAGCACGCCGCCCGCAATCCCCCGCAGTTCGCTGAGCTCCGGACTGAGCGCGAGCGGAACAAGGGTCGTGACAATGGCAAAGAAGACCACCGGTTGCGCGATCTGTTCCCAGCGGCGAAACGCGAGCACGAGTTCGCCGCGGTAGATGAGCGTCATGGCTTGTGTGGCGGAAGTGCGCATCAAGCGAGTTCCACGCAACTTGCCGTGTGGCGCGGAATGGCCGGCGGCTGGTGCGCGGCGATGATTGCCGCGCCACCAGCGTCAATGTGCTCGGCGATGACGCCCGACAACAACAGGACGCCGACGTGGTCCAGATTCGTGAAGGGTTCGTCGAGAATCCACAACGGCGCGCCGGTCAGCATCACGCGCGCCATCGCAAGCCGCCGGCGTTGCCCCGCCGAGAGCACACGCGCTGGCAGGTCACGGCAGCTGGCCAGCCCCACGCGCGTCAGCGCGTCGTCGATTTCAGCCGCGGTCACTGGCCGGCGCAGGCCGACTTCGTGGGAGAGATTCTCGCGGGCCGTGAAATCCGACTTGAGCGCATCGCTGTGGCCGAGATACGCAAGCGTCGCTGCATAGGAATCGAAATTTGTCGTGATGGGCTTACCCTGCCATGTCACGCTGCCCTGCTCCGCGGTCAGGAGCCCGGCGAGCACGCGCAGCATGGTCGTTTTGCCGGCGCCGTTCGCTCCGGCGATGTGCATGACCTGCCCCGCCGCCACTTCCACGGACACTCCGCGCAGGACATGGCGATCACCGCGCCAGACCTGGATGTCGCGCCCGGAAACTCCTGAAAAATTAACTGCTTGCAATCGAAATATTCGCTTGCCCATGAGGTCGCGCGAACTATACCAGACTGGGGTCGAATGCCGCGCCGAGGTCAACGTAGGCGCTTGACGACAACTTTCTGGTACAAGCCGCCGAAGCGCGTCTCCTTGCGCCAGAGGAAATCCTTTGGGCACGCGGCGAACTCCATGATGGAGCGCGACACCAGGCCCTCTGCATAGGGTTCGAGCCAGTGGAATACCGCGGCCATCACCGGCCGCAGCGGATGCCAGCGGACCGGCCGGTGATAGTCCACGAATACGACCTTGCCGCCGGGCCGGACCGCCTCCAGCAGCGCAGTGACGACCTGGCGTTTCATCTGGTCCGGCACCTCGTGCAGCAGAAAAAAGCATGACACTCCGTCGTAGCAGTCCTTGCCGGGATTCGCCGCGTCGGCGACGCGCACCCGCACGTTGTCGCGCCCGGCAAGTTTTTGGCGACAGTGCGCGACCTGTATTGGCGCAACGTCAATGACGTCAAGGAAACCTTCGTCGCCGACCGTGTCAGCGAGGCAGCTGGACAAATTGCCGTAGACGCTCGCGGCCTGCAGGATGTGGTCGCCTCGCGCAAACTCAGTGCAGACAGCTCTCACGAGGCCGTGGTAGTTCCCCCAAAGGATGCCGTTGACGACCAGGTGCCGATCCAGGAGCCGCAGGCTGCGCGGCCGCAGATAGGCCCAGGAATAGGTATCGACGAGGTAGTCCGGCAATGTGGCGGCCGCGTCCGATTCGATTGCCTGGGCCTCGGCCCGCACGACTGCCGACGTGGCCGGGAGCGGTCGCTGGTCCAGGATTCGGCGCGCGGGCTTGACCAGGCGCATTAGCGCACGACCATCACCGGGATCCTGGTTCGCGCAAGGACCCTCTGCGTTTCGCTCCCGAGCAACAGCTTTTCCACGCCCTTGCGGCCGTGTGAGGCCATAACGACGAGGTCGGCCCGGGCCTTGCCTGCCGCGGCGACAATCGCCTGGGACGTGTCGTTACTGTGCGCCTGCGCCGTCGTCGCCGCGACGCCCTGCTTCGCGGCCAGCGCGCGAGCCCTCGCGAGCAGCTTTGCGGCTTCGCGGTCGGTCCCCTTCAGGTACTGCGTTTCGGAAGGCCAGGCAAAGCTCATGCCCTCTGCGTAGTAAGGCGTCCGGTAGGCCGGGATCGCGTGGAAGATCGTGAGCGAGGCGCCGCAGATGCGGGCGAGCGCTGCGGCGGACTTGATTGCGCGATTGGAACGCGGCGAGCCATCGGTCGAGACAACTATGCGGCGAAACATGGCGACCCTCCATCAGACCGCATTGGGGCCCAGCGTGGCTTGCATACTAGGCGGGCGGCGGCATGCTCACGTTGACCAGGATCAATTGCGGGCCCGCAGGCGCAACATTGGTGCATGGGTTCGGCATTAGGGCATATCCTCTTTCGCACGAATGCGTGTCTCATCATCAAGGCTGACATGGTTGCTGGTGTGCATCGCCGGTCTGTACGGTGTCGCGGGTATTGCGGCCGAATCCGAGACCGCCGAGAACCCGCAATTGCAGGACGGCGACCGTCAGTTGCAACTGCCCCTCGACCAGACCGAACAACTCCGCGGCGAGTTCGAGTCGGAGCTGCGGGCGCGCCGGGGCGACGATCTGCGCGACCTCTACACCACTTGGATCGATCGTATTGGCGCCAATGGCATCATCACGACCCTGAAGCGGGTCGAACCGGCCTGCCACGGCCGCGGGCATGACCTCGGCAAGCTGCTCTACGAAAGAATAGGCGAAATCCGCCGGGCGCTCGCCACCTGCGAGGGTGTCTGCAACTCAGCTTGCATGCACGGCGTATTCCGTCAGGCGATGTCCGGTGTTGCTGAAGATAGCGCTGGCCATGAATTAGAACCTCAGGCGCTCGCGGCCCGGGTTGAGACGGCCTGCGCCACCAACGGTGAATACTCGATCGGTGATTGCATTCATGGGCTGGGCCACGCCTTCATGTACATGGCCAATTATGATGTCCACAAGGCAATGAACTACTGCGATCAACTTGGCGCGTATGCCAAGTCCTACTATTGCGCCACGGGCGCCTACATGGAGTTGGCCAACAATCCACCGGCCAACTACCTGATCGGCAAGTCCATCTACTTTCCCTGCGACCAGTCGCCTTATCCGGCAGCCTGTTTCCGGTACCGGTTCCCCGTATCGCTGCCCGATTTCTACAATGCCGGCGGAAATCTCGGTCAACTGGTGCGCGGTTGTCTGGTTCTGGAGCGCTCTTTCCGCCTGGGCTGTTTCCACGGCGTCGGCAACGGCCACGTCCAGCAGTTGATGCGCTCTCCAAATTCCCTGACGCAGATCTGCCAGGCCGGTGATCGCGAGGACCAGACAGTCTGTATCGAGGGCGCGATCGAGCGCTTGGCGCGCTATGCC
>JANOSR010000282.1:0-1626 GCA_031415935.1 Steroidobacteraceae bacterium
CCGCAGTGTCGAAGGCCGCGCGGCAAGCATTGTCCAGCGACTTCGGAGCCCCAAAGACAGCCATAATGCCGTCGCCCATGAAACTGACCACGCAGCCGCCATTGGCGTGGATCAAACCGACAACGGTGTCAAAGTAGCGATTGAGAAATTGAATCACTTGCTCCGGCGAGAGACCTTCGCTGCGCTTGGTGTAGCCCCGAATATCCGAGAACATTACGCACACGGTCTTTCTCGACCCGCCCAATTCCGGACTCAGGTTTCCGGCAAGGATTTCGTCCATGACCGCCGGGCTAACGTAGCCGCCGAAGGCGTGGCGCAGCGTCGCGCGCTCGCGCGCCTGCGCAATTGCGTCGTCGAAGAAGCGGAACGAGACCGCCGCGGTGCCGGCGAGCAGCGGAGCCGCGGTCTCGAGGAATCGGCCGGAATCGAGCAGGTAAAGCATCGTGCCGCCCAGGGCAACCGCATAGGCGACGATGAGCGCGGTCGCGCGCACGCCGCTCCGGAGCAGGACGAAGGCAGCGCCGAGTACGCACAACGCGTAAATGATCCGCACGTCGACCGGCTGCAACAGTCCTCCGTTCAGCATGCTGCGCAAGATCTGAGCATGAACGAGAACGCCGGGCACCGAGCGGTTGCCTGGCTCCCAGCGCGCGAGGTCCACTGAAACCGTCTTGCGATCCTCGAAGGGGAGGATAAAGCCGACCAGCACGGGCCTGCCTTCGAGGGCGGCGCGCACCTTCTCCTTTTCATCGTCCGTTGGCTGAACGACTTGCCGAAAGGGCACATACGGTACTGCATCGCCAATCCGGTAGTTGATGAGCCCGCGCCAGGGCTGCTCAACTCCCAGACGCTTGGCCATCACGCCGGCGAGACTTGGAATCGACTCTCGACGATCCTCGCCACACAAGAACTCGTCGAACCGACGGATAACCTCATCATCGTCCTTGCAGACCATGACCGACCCCACCGAGTCCGTTCCCGCAATGGCGACGTACGGCGCGAAAATTTCGCGGAAATTGCTGAAGTCGTCGACGGTGCGCGCAAGCACCACTGGTACCTTGCCGCGCATCGCGATCAGGCCCTGTAGCATCGCCTGGTCCAGGCCAGGTATGAGGTGCTGGTAGGATCTCTCGGGGAAGACTACGTCTAAGCCGACTGCCGAAGGCCCCAGTTGGGCCAAGGCGGTGAGCAGCCTGCCGTAGTGCGCATGCCAAAAATCGCGCGGTTCGCTAAAGGTTCTCAGGGCCTCTATGTCAATGCCAACAACTGCGACGTCCCGCGCCACAGGCCGCGGTGCCATTTTCCGCAAAGTCTGGAAGCCCGCATCCAACAGCTTTCCATTGATGAGGCCGAACCAGTCGGTGTAATGCACCCCAATCGACGTCAGCGCGATAATCAGCATGGCAAGCGCCCTGATTAACTGCGCTGAACCGAAGGCGCGCCACCCCATCGCCATCGGCTATCGGTGCTGGCGAACTTCGAACAAGTAATCGCCGCCGCGCTGGTGGCCCGAGCTCATGCTCGCTCCGTACTGCGGCGTCTGCGGAATTTCTGACTTCACACTTTCTGCGATCCGCTCGTAGACGCCCACGCCGAGCGACACATCCTTCACGGCCTCGCCGGCCT
>JANOSR010000283.1:0-5797 GCA_031415935.1 Steroidobacteraceae bacterium
TTGCGGCTTTCCGCGCTCAGGCCGGTGCTCCACTGAGGATTCCGAACCTCACACGGCTTGGACTCGTGCAGGCCGCGCGCGAGAGCAGCGGTCAAATTCCGGCTGGTTGCAACACGGAAGTCGAGATCGTCGGCGCATACGGTTTTGCCGAGGAAATGAGCACCGGCAAGGACACGCCGAGCGGGCATTGGGAAATGGCCGGCGTGCCCGTGCTGTACGAGTGGGGCTATTTCAGGGACCCGGTGAACACGTTTCCCGCGGCGTTGCTGGAGCGGCTGATCAAGCAGGGCAACTTGCCGGGTGTCCTCGGCAACTGCCACGCCTCCGGCACGGAGATCATCGCGCAGCTCGGCGAAGAGCACGTGCGGACGGGCAAGCCGATCGTCTACACCTCGGCGGACAGCGTGTTCCAGATTGCCTGCCACGAGGAAGCGTTCGGGCTCGAGCGCCTGATCGATCTGTGTCATATCGCCCGCAAGCTCGTCGACGAGTACCGCATCGGCCGCGTGATCGCGAGGCCCTTCATCGGCAGGACGGTGGGCGACTTTCAGCGAACCGGCAACCGCCATGACTACGCCGTTCCACCACCCGCGGCGACCATACTCGACAAGCTCGTTGTGAGCGGCGGTGAGGTGATCGGCATCGGCAAGATCCCGGACATCTTCGCCCATCGCGGAATCAGTCGTGAAGTCCGGGCGCACGGCAACGAAGCGCTGTTTGACGCTACCCTCGAGGCGCTCGCCGCCGCGCCGGACCGCTCGATCGTGTTCAGCAATTTCGTCGACTTCGACATGCTCTATGGTCACCGGCGCGACACCGAGGGGTACGCGCGCGCCTTGGAGCAATTCGACGCACGCCTGCCCACACTGCTCGCGCAGCTGGGCGCTGACGACATCGTCATTCTGTCCGCGGACCATGGCTGTGATCCCACCTGGCCGGGCAGCGATCACACGCGCGAGCACGTCCCTGTGCTGGTCTACGGCCGCGGCGTCGCTGCCCGATCTCTTGGAAGGCGTTCGACCTTCGCTGATATCGGCCAAAGTCTGGCCGGATTCCTCGACCTTCCCGCGATGGATTTTGGCACCAGCTTTCTGACCTGATTCACTCCGGTGATGCTAGAAGCATCTTGTGTACAATCACCAGTTCACCGGCCAGCCCACCGGTAATTTATGCCTGCCAAGCACATCGACGCCCAACGCGGTGATTTCGCGGCAACAGTCCTGATGCCCGGCGATCCGTTGCGTGCGCAATACATCGCAGACACCTACTTGACCGATGCGCGGCGAGTAAACGAAGTCCGAAATATGTGGGGGTTCACCGGCGAGTACCGCGGACGGCCGCTGTCGGTCATGGCCCATGGCATGGGGATTCCCTCGGCGTCGATCTATTGCCAGGAGCTGATCACGGAATTCGCCGTCAAGCGCATCATTCGCGTCGGCAGTTGCGGCACCGTGCATCCATCCGTGAAGCTCCGCGATCTCGTCATCGCGATGGGCGCATCGACCGATTCCGGCGTCAATCGCATGCGCTTTCGCGGGCATGACCTCGCTGCTCTCGCCAGTTTCAAACTGTTGCGCAACGCCGTGAGGATCGCAGAGGAGAGAAAGCTCAGGTTTCACGTTGGAAACGTGTTCTCGGGCGATCTCTTTTATACGCCGGAACCCGAGATGTTCGATGTCATGAGGAAATACAATATTCTCGGAATGGAGATGGAAGCTGCTGGCATCTACACCCTCGCCGCGGAGCTCGGCGCCGAAGCGCTGGCGATCTGCACCGTGAGCGACGATATCCGCGCCGGCACGGAACTCACGTTCGCTGAGCGGCAATCGAGCTTCGACGACATGATCCGGCTCGCCCTCGATACCGCGCTTATCGACACGTGACCCACGGACACGGCACCCAGCGATGAGCATAGTCGCCAGTTCCCTGCCGCCCCTGTTGCCCGCTCTCGACCGCGTGCCGCGTGTCGACGAGGTCGGCGTGGAAGAGCGTGTTGCCCGGTTTTGCAGCCGCAGCATCAAGAAGGAGTCGAAAGTACAGGCGCTGAAGCTCGCGCTCAGCATGATCGATCTCACCACGCTCGAGGGGCAGGATACGCACGGCAAGGTTACGCAACTGTGCCAGAAGGCGATTCATGTGCACGACACGCTGCCCGGGCTGCCACACGTCGCAGCGGTGTGTGTCTACCCGACGATGGTCGCCGTGGCGCGCCGGGCGCTGCGCGGTCACGACATCAAGGTGGCATCCGTCGCGACCGCATTCCCGAGCGGCATGGCGCCCCTCGGTATCAAGCTGGAGGAGACCCGGCTCGCGGTCCAGGAAGGTGCCGACGAAGTCGACATGGTTATCTCGCGCGGCGCATTCCTCGAGGGCGAGTACGGGCGCGTGTTTGACGAGATCGTTGCCATCAAGGAGGCCTGCGGGCAAGCGCACCTCAAGGTGATCCTCGAAACCGGCGAGCTCGGCACGCTCGACCGTGTCCGTCGTGCGAGTACCCTTGCCATGCATGCCGGCGCCGATTTCATCAAGACCTCGACCGGCAAGATTCAGCCAGCCGCGACGCTGCCGGTTACGCTCGTGATGCTGCAGGCGATTCGCGACTACTATCATGCGACCGGGCGTCGCGTCGGCATGAAGCCGGCGGGCGGCATTTCCAAGGCCAAGCAAGCGATCCAATACCTCGTCATGCTGCGTGAAACGCTGGGTGAAGGCTGGCTCACGCCAGAGTGGTTCCGGTTTGGCGCCAGCAGCCTGGTCAATGACATCCTGATGCAGCTCGAGAAGCAGAGCACCGGCGTCTATCAGTCGGCTGACTACTTCTCAAGGGACTGAACATGGCCCGCCCCGAATCAAAACTCCGATTCGACACCGACTGGAAGTACTCGGCAGCGCCGGAAGGCACGGATCACATTCGCATCGATTCGCAGTACGAGCTATTCATCGGCGGCAAGTTCGTCGCCCCGTGCGCGCGGCAGTATTTTGAAACCATCAACCCGGCCAGTGAGAAGGTACTGGCGCGAGTCGCCCGCGCCGATCGCAAGGACGTCGATCGGGCAGTCGTGGCCGCACGCCGGGCCTATGAGCGCACCTGGTCAAAACTCAAGCCGGCTGAACGCGGCAAGTATCTCTACCGTATCGCGCGAATGCTGCAGGAGCGCGCCCGCGAATTCGCGGCCATCGAGTCGCTCGACGGTGGCAAGCCGATTCGCGAGTCGCGCGACGTCGACGTGCCGCTGGCCGCGGCGCACTTCTTCTACTACGCCGGCTGGGCGGACAAGCTCGAGGACGCGTTTCCCGGCAGGCAGGCCTCGCCACTCGGCGTGGCCGGCCAGATTATTCCCTGGAACTTCCCGCTGTTGATGGCCGCGTGGAAGATCGCGCCGGCGCTCGCGTGCGGGAACACGGTCATCCTCAAGCCGGCGGAAACGACGCCGCTGACCGCATTGAAGCTCGCCGAACTGAAGCGCGATGTGGATCTCCCGCCCGGCGTGGTCAACATCGTGACCGGAGCCGGCGATACCGGCGTGGCGATCGTCGAACACCCGGACGTCGACAAAATCGCGTTCACCGGCTCGACCGAAGTCGGCAGGCAGATCTTGCGGCGGATTGCCGGCAGCGGCAAGCACTACACGCTCGAGCTCGGCGGCAAGGCGGCCAATATTGTTTTCGCCGACGCCGCTATCGACCAGGCCGTGGAGGGTATCGTCGACGGCATCTTCTTCAACCAGGGCCACGTCTGCTGCGCCGGCTCCCGCCTGCTCGTACAGGAATCCGTGGCTGACGAAGTGATCGCCAAGCTCAAGGAACGCATGGAGACGCTCATTGTCGGCGACCCGCTCGACAAGAACACCGACATTGGCGCGATCAATTCCGCCGCGCAGCTCGAGAAGATCGAGCAGTACCTCCGGATCGGCCAGGCCGAGGGCGGCGATATGTATCAGAGCTCGTGTTCTCTACCCGAGACCGGCTACTGGTGCCGGCCAACCCTGTTCAGTGGCATGGCGCAATCCAACCGCGTCGTGCAGGAAGAGATCTTTGGGCCGGTGCTCACGATCCAGACCTTCCGTAGCTTTGACGAGGCGCTCGACAAAGCCAACAACACGCCGTATGGCCTGTCGGGCGGTGTGTGGACCGACAAGGGCGCGAAGATATTCAAGATGACGCGCGCGCTGCGCGCCGGCGTCATCTGGGCGAACACGTTCAACAAGTTCGATCCCAGCGCGCCGTTCGGTGGCTACAAAGAGAGCGGCATGGGGCGGGAAGGCGGCTTGCACGGTCTTGGCGCCTACGTGGAGTTGCGCTGATGGCGCGCGTGCCCGTGGCCAAGACGTACAAGCTCTACATCGACGGCAAGTTTCCGCGCAGCGAGTCGGGACGCTACTACTCACTGCAGCGTGGCGACACCAAGCTGCTTGCCAATGTTTGTCGCGGCAGCCGCAAGGACTTTCGGGATGCCGTGGTCGCAGCGCGCAATGCCTGCGGCGTGTGGTCTCGGGCCAGTGCTTATCTGCGGGGTCAGATCCTGTATCGCGCGGCGGAGATGCTCGAGGGTCGTGCCGCGCAGTTCGCCGCCGAGTTGGTGCTGCAAGGCGTCGCGAGACGCCGGGCCGAGGCCGAGGTGGCGACGGCGATCGACCGGCTTGTCTATTACGCGGGCTGGGCGGACAAGTACCAGCAGGTGTTCAGCACGGTGAATCCGGTGAGCACGTCGCATTTCAACTTCTCGGTGCTCGAGCCGACGGGTGTCGTGGCGATCATCGCGCCGGAAACGAGCGGCCTGCTCGGGCTCGTGTCGAATGTCGCACCTGCGGTCGCGGGCGGCAACACGTGCATCGTGCTCGCCTCGCAGTCCTTGCCGCTGTGCGCGATCAGCTTCGCTGAAGTGCTGCATGCATCGGATTTCCCTGCGGGCGTGATTAACGTACTCACCGGACTCAAAGAGGAACTGATCGAGCCGTTCGCCTCGCATATGGACGTCAACGCGGTCGTCTACGGCGACGCGGATGCTCAAGCCGCCCGCAAGATCCAGGAATTGGCGGCCGACAACATCAAACGGGTCATTCTGCGCAGTGGCGTCGACTGGAACTCTGCGGCAACTCAGAGCCCGTACTCCATCAGCGACACTCAGGAAACGAAGACCACCTGGCATCCGATCGGAAGCTGACCCTCACCAGCACGTGCGTCGTGAGGGAACCCATAGCCGTCCCGTCCTAGGTTTTCAGGACATCGAGAATGGGTTGAAGCTCCGTCTTGCCGGCCTCGATCTCATCGAGCGTGAGCCCCACGAGCTCGTGCGGAAAGACGATCCACTTGTCGGTCTCGTGTATGTAGTAGTCCGGCACGAACTGGGTCTGATTGTTGCCCGGCTTGTACCACGGCGTCGCGATCCTGACCTTGCCCGGCATGTTGAGCCGCATCTTGCTCGACAACTCCTTGAGGAGCGCCTCGATGCTGTGACCCGAATCGAACACGTCGTCCACGACGAGCAGCGAGTTGCCCGCATTGGCCTCTTCAATGATGTAATTCAGGCCATGGACGCGAATGGTCTTGGCGCGCTGCCCGATGCCGGTGTACGCGGAGGTTCGCACCGCGATATGGTCGGTTTCGACGCCGACGAACTCGAAGTACTCCTGAATGGCGATGCCGACCGGAGTGCCCCCGCGCCAGATGCCGACGATGAAGTCCGGAACGAAGCCGCTGCGATAGATTTTCGCGGCCAGCCGAAAGGAGTCTTGCAAAAGACTCGTCGCAGTTATGAATATCTTGTCCATTGGGCGGTTCGTCGGGCTCTTGGTCA
>JANOSR010000284.1:0-6276 GCA_031415935.1 Steroidobacteraceae bacterium
CGGTTGATCAGCGCTTCGCGGCTCGTCTTGCTGCCGGCCGGGACGAGACCGACGCTCGCCAGGTATTGCTCGGTCATCGACAGGTTGATGGTGTCGCCGACGGCCTCGTGGAAACCGTCATGCGCGCCGTCCTGGAACAGATAGGGCTGGTCCAGGTAGGTCAGGTAGTAATACACATGGCCCAATTCGTGATAGATCGTGTAAAGCTCTTCCTCGGTCGGCTGGATGCACTGCTTGATGCGCACGTCGCCGTGCGTGTCCATGTTCCAGGCGCTGGCGTGGCAGACCACGTCGCGGTCGCGCGGTCGCGTGAGCATCGAGCGCTCCCAGAAACTCGTCGGCAGTTCCGGGAAACCCAGTGACGTGTAGAAAGACTCCGCCGAGCGCGCCATGCGCGTCGCGTCATAACCCTGCTTCTTGAGCGCCGCGGTGACGTCGAGATTCGAGACACCGGGGTAAGGCTCGAGCAGGTCGAAGATATTGTTCCACTGCTGGGCCCACATGTTGCCGAACAGGTGCGCAGGTATCGGCTTGCCGTCCGGTACGCGGTCCTTGCCGTACTTTTTCTGCAGCTTGCCGCGGGCATAGCAATGCAGACCGTCGTACAGGGGCTTTACCTGCGTATACAGCCGCTCGGTCTCTTCCTCGAACTCCGCGGGGCTCATGTCATAGCCGGAGCGCCACATCTCGCCGAGATTGCCGTAACCGAGTTCCTTCGCCCCCTCGTTCGCGAGTTCCACGAAGCGCTGGTAGTCCTTTCGCATCGGCCGCGAAATCGTGTGCCAGCCGGTCCAGGCCGTCAGCTGTTCGTCCCAGTCGCGGCTCTTCGTGAGTGTCTCGGATAGCTGGTCGAGGTCGCGGCAGGTCTCCGGGCCGCCAGGACACCACTTGGCCGCGCCGTACATCGAGGTCATGCGCGTCTTGACCGTGGTCAGTTCCGCGCGCTTGGCAGGATCGTCCGGCGCCGGAGCGGAAAGGCCCTGCTTCAGGAGCATCATCGCGCGCCGCGAGGAGGGTGAAACCTCGGCGTCGGCGTAAGCCTTCGATTCCTTCACCGCGCGCGGGTAGTACTCGAGCACGCGCTCTTCGGACTTGGCCGCAAGCTGCTCGGTATCCGGCGTGATGTAGGTCTGCATCACCCAGCCGGCCATCGCGTTCTCGTGGCCGCGCTGTTCCAGGTCCGCATTCACGCGCGCGACGAATTCGTCCGCGCTTTCCTTCGACGGCTCGTCGCCGCAGCTGGCGACAAAGGCGGCCAGGCACAGTACGCAGCCGATCCGTGGCAGCAAACCCGTCATTTTCCTTCGGCGCCGTGCATCCAGTGAACGATGCGGCCGGATATTGCCCACAGCACGAGACTGAAGCCAATGAGCGCAAGCGCCAGGCCACCGAATACGCCCAGGAGCCCGGCATGCTCGGCGCGCACACCGACATCTGCCGCGAGCGACACCATCCAGGCGTATTCGCCCATGTTTTCCGAGAACGCGCCGATGTAGCCCGCCAGCGTGTTGGCCACGAAGTTGACCATGAACCAGACACCCATCATCAACGAGCCGAGGCGCAAGGGCGCGAGCTTGGTGACCATGGAGAGCCCGACCGGGCTGATACAGAGTTCGCCGGTCGTATGGAATAGATAGCCCAGGATCAGCCAGAGCATGCCGGACTTCATGTCACCCGTACGCTGCATCTCGAACACTGCGACAACCAGGAACATGAATCCGAGCGCGACCTGCAGGAGGCCCAGGTACATCTTGACGGGCGTCTTCGGATTCCTGCCACGATCGCCGAGCTTGCTCCACAGCATCGAGAACAGCGGCGCGAGCAGCACGATGAAGAGCGGATTGAGCGACTGGAACCAGCCGGTCGGCACCGTGAAACTGCCGACCGAGCGGTCGGTGTACCGGTCGGCGAACAGGTTCAGGAGACCCCCCGCCTGCTCGAAGGCCGCCCAGAACATCACGACGAAGATGAAGATCACGAAGATCACGCGCAGCCGATCCCGCTCGATCTGCGTCAGTGGATGTTTCTTCCCGCCGGCCATCGCCAGCGAGCGCCTGGCCGCGGGTTCGCGGCCGATGTCGCCGATGTAGCGCTGCGCAAATGCGAGCTGGATGATCACCGAGAGCGTCATGCCGACGCCGGCGGCGAAGAAACCGACGCGCCAGCCGTAAGCCGGGTCCTCGCCGAGCGTCGAGCAGACCAGCGGCGCGAGGAAGGCGCCCAGGTTGATGCCCATATAGAAGATCGTGAAGGCGCCGTCGCGCCGCGAATCGCCCTGCTGGTACAGGTCGCCGACCATCGTCGAGATGTTTGGCTTGAAGAAGCCGTTACCGAGGATCAGGAGGGTCAGGCCGACGTAGAAGCTGGTCGCCGTCTCGGGGAATGCGATGCCGAGCGCGGGGAGCGACCACGGCGCGCTGAATCCCAGCGTGTCGAGCGGCGAGGCGAGCGAGAACTGGCCGAGCGCCATCAGGATGCCGCCGATGATCACGGCCTTGCGCTGGCCGATGAAATTGTCGGCGAGCCAGCCGCCGAACAGCGGCGTGAAATAGGTGAGTCCCGTGTACCAGGCGTAGAGCGTCAGCGCCTGCGGGCTGTCCCAGCCGAGGCCGGGGTTCGCGGCATTGGTCGCAGCGACGGCGTAGAGCACGAGCAGGGCGCGCATGCCGTAGTAGCTGAAGCGTTCCCACATCTCTGTCATGAACAGCAGGAACAGGCCGCGCGGGTGACCCAGCAATGTCCCTGGCGGGACGTAGACGTCAGTCGTCATGATTCGATTTCTCCAAAGTCCGGCGAGTCTCTACGATGTTGCGGTGCAACATCAAGCCGGATCGCCTTCCGGATCTGGCGGTTGGGCGCGTACCAGCAGCCGCGCCATCAGAATGCCGGCCTCGAACAGCGCGTACATCGGCAGCGCCATCATGGTCTGCGAGATGGGGTCCGGCGGCGTCAGGAAGGCCGCGACGATGAAGATCCCGAGCAGCACGTAGCCGCGATTCTTCGTCAGCGCCTCGAGTTTCACGAGCCCGGTGCGCGCGAGCAGCACGGTCGCGACCGGGATCTCGAAGGCGAGGCCGAAGGCGAAGAACAGCAGCACCGCGAAGTCCATGTACTGCGTCATGTCCGTCATCATCTGCACGCCCTCGGGCGTCGTCATGACGAAAAATCGGAAAACCACGGGGAACACGACGAAATATGCAAAGGCAGCGCCACTGTAAAAAAGAATGACGCTCGAGACGAACAGCGGCAGCGCGAAGCGCCGTTCATTGCGGTAGAGGCCGGGTGCGACGAACGCCCAGATCTGGTACAGGATCATGGGCATCGCGAAAAAAATCGCCGCGAGCAGCGCGAGCTTGAACGGCGTCATGAATGGCGCCATGACCGAGGTCGCGATCAGGCTGGCACCTTCCGGCAACTGCGCGAGCAGGGGCGCCGACAGCCAGGTGAAAATGTCGTTCGCAAAGTAGAGGCAGGGCATCGCGATCACGAGGGTCGCGACCATCGCGCGCAGCAGCCTGTCGCGCAGCTCGAGCAGATGCGAGAGCAGCGAGCTCTCGGCGAGCTTTTCCGCATCCGGCGCGGGGTCGCTCATGACGGACGGGGTCCGTCGGTTTTATCAGCGGGGTCTACGGGGGCGACGCCCGGTGGGCGGCGCGCGGCCGGATCGATGTCGGTCGGCACGTTCACCGACACCTCTTCGTCGAGTTGTTGCCGGAGCTGGCGCGCCATCGCGCGCGCGCGGCCGGCCCAGCGGCCGACCTGGCTCGCGAGTTTCGGCAGCTTCTCCGGCCCCAGCACCAACAGCGCGATGCCGAGGATCAGGATGATCTCGGTGAAGCCGACTTCGAACATCGGGCGTCAGACGTTCTTCGACGAGTCGGCGTTTTCGGCGTCTGGCTTCTTGGCGCTGAAATCCGCGTCCGGACGGTCGTCCTGCGCGAGCTTCTTGCCGGCTTCCTCGCTATCGCCCTCGCTCATCGACTTCTTGAAGCCCTTGACCGCGGAGCCGAGGTCCGACCCGATGGTGCGCAGCTTCTTCGCTCCGAAGATCAGGAGCGCGATTGCGAGGATGATCAGCAGTTCCCTGAAACCAATGCCCATTTTGCTAACTCCAGCCCGCGCACCCGGCGCAGTAGGGAATGATACGCCAAACGGCTCTCAGGCCCCGTGACGCGAGGCCTGAATCCAGAAAGTGACGGGTCCGTCGTTGACTAGCGACACCTGCATGTGGGCCCCGAATTGGCCCGCCTGGACACCCGGAAACCGCTGCCGTGCGAGCCCCAGAAGCTCCTCGAACAGGCGCCGGCCCTCGTCGGGCGGTGCCGCCGTGCTGAATCCGGGCCGCAGGCCATTTTTCGTGTCCGCGGCCAGCGTGAATTGCGGCACCAGCAGCAGTCCGCCGTTGACGTCCGTGACCGAGAGGTTCATGCGGCCTTCGGCATCCGCGAACACACGATAGTTCAACAGCCGCTCGAGCAGGCGCTCGGCCTCAATGGGGGTGTCGTCGCGCTCGACGGCGACGAGCACCAGGAGGCCGGGGCCGATCCGTGCAATTTCACGGCTCTCGACTTCGACCGCAGCAGAGGTCACGCGTTGCAGGAGTCCGATCATGGAATGCGTGCCTTTGTTCGATAGGCCAGCAGTCCGATCGTCGCCACGGCGGCGAAAACCGCCCCGGCCAGAAACGTTGCTGTTGCGCCGTAGGCGGTCCAAAGCGCCCCGGCGATGATGCTCGCAAGCAGGAGCGCAGCTCCGCTGAAGAGGTTGAAGATTCCGAACGCAGTACCGCGCAGTTCTGACGGTGCGGTTTCGGCCACGAGCGCGGACAGCAGACCTTGTGTCAGCGCCATGTGCAGCCCCCACAAGGCCGCGCCGAGCAGGACTTGCGTTGGCGAGTTAGCTGCGGCCAGCACGGCGTCCGCCGCAATCAGCGCAGCCAGCCCGGCAATGAGCAGCTTCCGCCGGCCGATCCGATCTGCCATCGCGCCCGCGGGATAGGCAATCCCGGCGTAAACGACATTCATGACGATCATGACGACCGGCACGTAGCCAATGGCGGAGCCAACGTCCATGGCGCGAAGCACCAGGAATGCCTCGCTGAAGCGGGCCAACGTGAACAGCGCGCCGAGCAGGACGATCAGCCAGTAACGACGCGGCAGCCGCCGGGCACCGGCGAGCGTAAGCGCCAATCGCGGGCCGGTACCGGAATTCATGTGATCCGGCTCGCGGACTGTGGTGACAAGAAGTGTGACAGCGATGAAAGCCGGGACGACAGCAACCCATAACACGGCCTTGATGTCGTTCGCGAGCCACGCCATCAAAGCCACAGCCAGCAGCGGGCCGACGAAGGCACCCACGGAGTCGAGCGACTGGCGGAGCCCGTAGGCCGCTCCGCGCAATTCCAGCGCTGTGATGTCAGCTATCAACGCATCGCGGGGTGCGCCACGAATACCCTTGCCGATGCGATCGAGGAACCGTCCGGTGAATACCCAACCGACTGTAGTGGCCAGTGGAAACAGCGGTTTGGCGATTGCGCCAAGACCGTAGCCCAGGACCACGAAAATCTTGCGCTTCCCGTAGAAATCGCTGATGGCTCCGGAGAAAACCTTGGTGAATGCCGCGGCTGCTTCAGCAACGCCTTCGACGACGCCGATGGTGACCATCGAGGACCCGAGCACGGTGACCATGAATACCGGCAGCAGGCTGTGAACGAGTTCCGATGAGATATCCATGAACATCGAGACCAGGCCGAGCGCCCAGATACTCGCCGGCAAAGCGCGAAGTGCCCTTTTTGATTTCAGGCCGTTCAAGCGTCACTTGCCGGCATCGCTTGATGTCCCCTCCCAGTGGAGGCGGTGCAGCACCCGGTGGATCACCGGCGTGATCAGCACCGCAGCGACGACGATGAGGACGAGTCCCGCGTACAGCGCATAGAGCCCTGCGAACAGCTTTCCCGCCTCGGTTTTCGGTATGTCCACGGGTCCCATGCCGCCCAGCAGCATTGCCGCGTTCAGGAAGGCGTCGATCCAGGGCAGGTCCTCGAATATGACGTAGCCGGTCATGCCGAGCAGCAGCGATGCGCCGATGACGCCGAGACCGACGAGCAGATGACCCATCAGACGGCGCAGGAATTTCGCGCGGGTCAACGGCGGTTTGTGCCTGGGTTCGTACATCATGAGCTTCAGCGGGCCACGATCTGGCGGCGCAACCGTTTCAGGAATACGCCCATCTCCTTGGCGGCCTGGATGTCGCCGCTTTTCTGTGCCGCGGCGATGC
>JANOSR010000285.1:0-10536 GCA_031415935.1 Steroidobacteraceae bacterium
GGCAGTCCGCGCACGCGGGTGCGGCGGCGGTCGAAGTGCCCGGCCTGGCTGCTGCCCTGCGTGCGGGCAACCAGGTCGAATGCCGGCGCCGTGAACATCGCGCCGCCGGGCCGATCGAGATTGCCGGTCAGCACATGCAGCACCTGGATGAGCCATTGGCAGAGGCCGCCGAAACTCTGGGTCGAAGTGCCAACGCGGCCATGGCAAGCGGCCGAGCGCGCGGAAGCGAATTCCCGGGCGAGCGTGCGGATCTCGGCGGCAGGAATGGTGGTTGCGTCCGCAACTGCTTCCGGCGCAAAACGATCTGCCAGCCGCTCGATGATCTCGATGCCTTCGATCGACGACAGCAACCTGCCGGGCGCGACCCGCCGCTCGTCGAATAGCACATGGATCATCGCGAACAGCAGGAGCGCATCGCTGCCGGGCCGAATGAACAGATGACGGTCGGCCAGCGCGGCGGTTTCGCTGCGTCGCGGGTCCACCACGACAATGCGGCCACCGCGCGCGCGGATCGCCTTGAGCCGGTGCGCAACATCGGGCGCGGTCATCAGGCTGCCATTCGAAGCGACCGGGTTGGCGCCCAGCACCAGCAGGTAGTCCGTGCGGTCGAGGTCCGGAATCGGCAGCAGGAACTGGTGTCCGAACATCAGCCAGGCCGCGAGGTGATGCGGCAACTGGTCGACCGAAGTCGCGGAATAGCGATTGCGGGTCCGCAGGGCGCGTGACAGCACGACGCTCGACAAAAGCGCCGAGTAGCTGTGAACCGTCGGGTTGCCAAGATAGACCGCGACGGCATCGTGGCCATGTGCGGCCTGGATGGCCACGATGCGCTCGGCAACCTCGTCGATGGCTTCGTCCCAGTCGATGCGCTGCCAGCCGCTGGCTGTGCGTCTCAGCGGATGGCGAAGGCGATCCGGGTCTTCGTGAACGTCCTTCAGGCCGAGCGCCTTGGGGCAGATGTGGCCGCGGCTGAATGGATCATCCGGGTCGCCGCGGACAGAGAGTATTTCATTGCCGCGCAGGCGTATCTCGACACCGCAGATTGCCTCGCACAGATGGCAGGTGCGGTAGTGGTGCCGAACGTCCGCTTCAGCACTCATCGGCGCAGGCGCACCCGGTAGAACAGCAGCCAGAAACCAGTCGCAGCGAGCCCAAGCGCGAGCGCGGAGGCGCCGATCAGCAACGCATGGTTGAAATTCACGCGTTCCTTGTAATCCATGATGTGCAGCATCCAGAAGAAATCGTACAAACGCCAGATGTCGTTGCGGCGCGCGATGACCTGGCCGGTGGCAGGCGACACGTAGATCGTCGTCTCACGGGTGTCGTCGAACCGGATCCGCCAGACCGGCAGCGCGCCGCGAAACTCCGTCGAAACCTCGGATGTCAGTGCGGCGGCAAATATTTTCCCGTCCCCGGTGAAGTCGAGGTCTGCGACTTCGCGCGCGGTCGCTTCGTCGACGCGATCAATCATGTGGCCGTCGCGCGTGTCTATCAGTATCGCCGGCCGATCGATGCGTTCGGCCTGCAGATACAACCGGCCCGCAACGCGCAGGGTTTTCAGTGCACTGACCGGTCCGGCCGACGCAATTGCCGATCGCAGGTCGATCGAGAATTCATCGGCTTCAATGGGCGTCGGTTCGATTGTCGCGGTTTGCGTCTCGCCCCTGACCAACTCGATCGGAAATGCGCTCATGACGAGGCCGCCTGCGATCCACAGCAGCACCTGGATGCCGACGACGACGCCGATCCACTTGTGCACGGAGGTCAAAGCGTTGGGAAATTTCACAGACGGGTCCCTGAATGAATGGATATCCGCACACAGTTTACCGCAGAGCTTTTGCGGCCCCGCGGCCGCTTCAGGTTGAGGCGACCGCAACCCTGCGCTATCATGCGCGCCGGTCGGGGGGCGTGGCAGACGCCACCGCAGTCGGGCAGCGAGGCCCGGTCGCGGTCCCCCGGAACCAGAAGGTCGATCAGGAGGCCCCCTCGCGGGGCCTTTTTGTTTCGATCGGGTCGCCAGAAATGGGCCTCGTGCCCATTTTTTGTTTCTGGGGCCGATGGAGGCCGCATGAGGAACAGGTTGCTCGGCTTGCTGGAACCGGTGGTGGCAGGGCTCGGTTACGAGCTGATCGAGGTCGAATTCAGCCCCGCGAGCAGCCGTGCTCTGGTGCGGCTGTACATCGACCGGGCTGACGGTGCGCCGGTGGCGCTCGATGATTGCGAGCGCGCGAGCCAGGCGGTCGGAAAGGTGCTCGACACCCAGGACCCGATCGAGCGGGAGTATCAGCTCGAAGTGTCGTCGCCGGGCTTTGACCGGCCGCTCAGGACCGCGGCGCATTTCGCGCGGTTCGCCGGCAGCGAGGCGCGGATCGAGCTCGCGGAGCCGATCGAGGGACGGCGCCGGTTCCGCGGCAGACTGGGGCCGGTCGAGGATGGAAAAGTGATGATCGAGGTAGACCAGCGCGAATGGAAACTTCCGCTGGCAGGTATCAGCAAGGCGAGACTGGTGGGTTAAAGCATGAACAAGCAGATCCTTGAAGTCGTCGAAGCCGTCTCCAACGAGAAGGGCGTTGCGCGCGACATCATTCTCGAGGCGCTCGAGGCGGCGCTTGCGTCGGCGACGCGTCGCAAGCATGGCGAAGATATCGACGTGCGTGTCGAAATTGACCGCAAGACCGGCGAGTACAAGACATTCAGGCGCTGGAAAGTCTTCGCGGACGATTCGGCCGAACTTGAGTTCACCGAGCGCGAACTGCGGTTTGACGACGCGATAGACGTCGATCCGGCTGCGGTGATCGACGGTTTCGTCGAAGTGCCGATGGAATCGGTGGCTTTCGGCCGCATCGGTGCGCAGACCGCCAAGCAGGTCATCGTGCAGAAGGTCCGCGAGGCTGAGCGCGCCCAGGTCGTCGAGGAATACAAGGATCGCGTTGGAACGCTTGTTTCCGGCATCGTCAAGCGCGTGGACCGTCACGGCGTCTATGTGGATCTTGGCGGCAATGCCGAGGGCTTCGTGCCGCGCGAGCACATGATTCCGCGCGAGATCGTCCGGCCGCAGGATCGTCTGAAGGCCTTGCTGCGCGAGGTGCGCTCTGAGGCGCGCGGGCCGCAGCTGTTCCTGTCACGGACCTCACCGGATTTCCTGATCGAATTGTTCAAGCTCGAAGTGCCCGAGGTCGGCCAGGGCCTGATCCATATCCTGGGTGCGGCCCGCGACCCGGGCGCGCGCGCCAAGATCGCGGTCAAGAGCCTTGACCCGCGCATCGACCCGGTCGGTGCCTGCGTCGGCATGCGCGGCTCGCGCGTGCAGGCGGTCTCGAACGAGATCGCGGGCGAGCGCGTCGACATCATCCCGTGGGTCGAGAACCAGGCTCAGTTCGTCATCAATGCGATGCAGCCGGCCGAGGTGACATCGATCGTGATGGATGAAGACACGCATTCGATGGATATCGCGGTGACCGAGGACCGCCTTTCGCAGGCGATCGGCCGCGGCGGACAGAACGTACGCCTGGCCAGCGAACTGACAAGTTGGCGGCTCAACGTGATGTCCGAGCAGCAGGCAACCGAGCGCAGCGACGAAGAGACCAGTCAGTTGCGCGTGATGTTTAAGACCCTGCTGGACGTCGACGAGGACGTCGCGAACGTTTTGGTCCAGGAGGGCTTCTCGACGATCGAGGAGGTCGCCTATGTACCGGCCAGCGAGCTGCTGAGCATCGAGGAATTTGACGAAGAGATGGTCGAGGAGCTGCGCAACCGCGCGCGCGACGTGCTGCTGACCCAGGCGATCGCGAGCGAGGAGAAAGTCGACGAATCCGGGCCTGCGGAGGATCTGCTGGCCATCGAAGGCATGGATAAGGAGCTGGCCTATGAGCTGGCCGCGCGTGGCATCCGGACCCGCGACGAACTGGCAGACCAGTCCCTCGACGAGCTTGAGACGGTACCCGGGCTTGATCCGGAACGTGCCGGACAGTTGATCATGGCGGCCCGCGCCCATTTGTTTGAGAGCGCCGAGCAGGCCTGAGGCCGGGACGGAGGTAAGAATCCATGTCTGAAGTCACGGTCGAACAATTCGCGGAAGTCCTGAAGGTCACCGTCGATAAGCTGCTGTCGCAGCTCGAGGAGGCCGGCATCCGGGTCGAAGGACCCAAGGACCGCATCACCGAAGACGCCAAGCACGAATTGTTGACGCACCTCCGCAAGGCCCACGGCAAGGCCGAGGATGGCGGCGCGCCGCGCAAGATCACGTTGCGCCGCAAGGCGCAGAGCGAGATCAGGGTCGCCGCGCCGATGGGCAAGGCGCGCACCGTCAGCGTCGAAGTGCGCCGCCAGCGCACCTACATCAAGCGCGACGTGCTGGAAGAGCAGGCGCGCGTGGCGCAGGAGGAGCTGGACCGCCAGCGCGAGACCGTTGATGCCGAGCGCATGGCCGTCGAAGAGCGCCTGAAGCGCGATGTGGAGCAGCGCGAGCAGCAGCGTCGCGAGCGCGAGGAATCCGAGCGCCGCTCGGCCGAGGAGAATACACGGCGCCAGGCGGAAGAGCAGACCCGGCGCGAGGCCGAGCAGCGGGCCCGCGAACAGGCCGAGAAAGAACGCCGCCAACGCGAGGAGAAATCCCGCAAGTCGGCCGAAGACGACAAGAGCCCGCGCTACGGACGCCAGGAGCTGCATATTGCAGGCGGCTTGTCGGCGCGGCACAAGAAGGGCCGGACCCGGTCGGAGTCGCGCCGCCGCGCTGTTTCGACCGCAGCCGATCGCAAGCACGGCTTCGAGCTGCCGACCCAGCCCATGCAGCATGAGGTCAGCATCGGCGAGACGGTTACGGTCGCCGGGCTGGCGCAACGAATGGCGGTCAAGGCGAGTGAAGTGATCAAGACGATGCTCAACATGGGCGTCATCGCGACGATCAACCAGCCGATCGACCAGGACACGGCGGTGCTCGTCATCGAAGAGATGGGTCACGTCGCAAAGATCCTGAAGGCGGACCAGGTCGAGGAAGAGCTGCAGGCCGGAATGCGGACCTCGGATGAGTCGCTGCCGCGCCCGCCGGTTGTCACGATCATGGGTCACGTGGACCACGGCAAGACGTCATTGCTCGACTACATCCGCCGCACCAAGGTTGCGGCGGGCGAGGCGGGCGGGATCACGCAGCACATCGGCGCCTACCACGTCGAGACTCCGCGCGGCGTCATCACATTCCTCGACACGCCGGGCCACGCTGCATTCACCGCAATGCGTGCCCGTGGCGCGCAGGTCACCGACATCGTCGTGCTGGTCGTCGCCGCGGACGACGGCGTGATGCCGCAGACGAAAGAGGCCATCCAGCACGCCAGAGCGGCTGGCGTGCCGATCGTCGTCGCGGTCAACAAGATCGACAAGCACGGCGCGGATCTGGAAAAGGTCCGCAACGAGTTGTCACAGGAAGCGGTGATCGCCGAGGAATGGGGCGGCGAGAATATTTTCGTTCCGGTCTCGGCCAAGACCGGCGATGGCATCGACCGGTTGCTGGAGGCGATCCTGCTACAGGCGGAAGTCCTGGAACTGAAGGCCGTGCGTGATGCGCCGGCCGTTGGTGTCGTGCTGGAAGCGAGTGTCGAGCGCGGCCGTGGCGCGGTCGCGACTGTGCTTGTCAAGCGCGGCACGCTGAAGGTCGGCGACTCAGTCGTGGCCGGCGAGCAATTCGGCCGCGTCCGCGCGCTTGCTGACGAACTCGGTCGTGAAACCCAAGCGGCCGGTCCTTCGATCCCGGTCCAGATGCTAGGCCTGTCGAGCCCGCCGAATGCCGGCGATGAGCTACTCGTCGTCGACAACGAGCGCAAAGCGCGCGAAGTCGCCATGTACCGCCAGGGCAAGTTCCGCGATGTGCGTCTGGCCAAGCAGGCAAGCCAGAAGCCCGAAGACGTGTTCTCCCAGATGGGCGCGGAGGGCAAGGCTGGCACCGTCAACCTGCTGCTGAAGGCGGACGTCCAGGGTTCGGCCGAAGCGCTGCGCGAAGCGCTGACCAAGCTGTCCACTGACGAAGTGGCCGTCAAGGTCATCGCGAGCAGCGTCGGCGGCCTCACTGAGTCCGACGTAATGCTGGCCGCGGCGTCCCGGGCACAAATCGTGGCTTTCAATGTGCGCGCCGATGCGGCCGCGCGGGTCGCATTGCGCGACCAGAACGTGGATGTGCGTTACTACAGCATCATCTACGAGGCCATCGACGACATCCGCTTGGCCTTGACCGGCATGCTTGCTCCGGAGGTCAAGGAGCAAATCGTTGGTCTTGCCGAGGTTCGCGATGTGTTCCGTTCCAGCAAGTTCGGAACAGTTGCGGGCTGCCTGGTCGTAGATGGCTATGTGCGCCGCAACAACCCGATCCGCGTGCTGCGCGACAATGTCGTGATATTCGAAGGCGAACTCGAATCGCTGAAGCGGTTCAAAGATGATGCCTCGGAGGTGCGGGCAGGCACCGAATGCGGCATCGGCGTCAAGGGCTACAACGACGTCAAGGTCGGCGACCAGATCGAGTGCTTCGAGCGCGTAGAGATCGCGCGCCAGCTCTGAGAGCTGGGAACCTCCGATTTGCTCCCGCATGGGCGCGACCGTAAGCGAGGAGCGATGTGTATCGCGATACATGAGCGACGAGCGACGCCGCCAGGGACGAAAATCGCCCGGTCCCAGCGCGTAACGCGCCTCATGCGGGAGTAAATCAGAGGTTCCCATATGCCGCGCGAGTTTCCCAGGGCGCGACGCGTCGAGGAGCAGCTGAAGCGGCTGCTGTCGGAGCAGATTCGCCGTGAGGTCAAGGACCCGCGGGTCGGTCTGATCACGATCACGGCGGTCGAGGTTTCCCGCGACCTGACCCATGCCAGGGTCTTCTTCACCCCATTCGCCGGTGTCGGCGACGCTGAGGCCGCGCTCGAGGCGCTGCGCCATGCCGAGGGTTTCCTGCGTCATCAGATTCGCAAGCTGATGCGCCTGCGGATGGCCCCGGAACTGGCGTTTCAGGTCGATGATTCCATCGAGCGCGCGGCGCGGCTCTCAGCATTGATCCACGACGCCGTCGAGGGCGACCGCCGACCGTCCGTCGAGCACGATCCGGACGCGGAATGAACGGGGTGCCGGCGGCGCGCCCCGCAGGTCACTGGCGGGATATCGACGGCATTCTGCTGCTGGACAAGCCCGAGGGCCTGACCTCGAACGCTGCTTTGCAGAAGCTTCGCCGGCTGCTGAATGCCCGCAAGGCCGGTCACACGGGCAGTCTGGATCCCCTGGCCAGCGGTCTGCTGCCGATCTGCTTCGGACAGGCCACGAAGGTCTGCGGCTTGCTGCTCGAGTCGAATAAGACCTATCGCGTGACAATGGTCCTCGGCGAGCGAACCACGACGGGTGATCGCGAAGGCACGGTCGTCGAGCGCCTGCCGGTACCGGAATTGGACGACGAGGCGATCCGGCGTGTCGCGGCCGGATTCCTGGGGGAGTCCGAACAAGTCCCACCCATGTATTCGGCGCTCAAGCACGAGGGCCAGCGCCTGTACCAGTTGGCTCGAAAGGGCATCGAAGTCGAACGGCCGGCGCGGCGCGTCATCGTGCATCGGATGGAACTGCTGGGTGCCGAGCGCAATCGGCTGCAGTTTGAAATCGAGTGCAGCAAAGGCACTTATGTCCGCACCCTGGCCGAGGACTTCGCGCGCGCCTGCGGCACAGTGGGTCATGTCGGCAGCCTGCGCCGCCTGAGCCTGGGGCCGTTCATACGCCCGGCGATGCATGCGCTGGCGAGCCTGGAGCAGGCCGCCACGCATCCAGCTGCGCTCGACGCATTGTTGCTGCCGGTCGATGCGGCCTTGCCGGGAATGCCAGCCGTCAGGCTTGGCACCGCGGAACAGGCCTGTGTGCTCCAGGGACAATCCGTGTTCGTCACCGGTCCCGGCTCGGCCCGGGTGCGAATGTATGCGGAGGGAGGGTTGTTTCTGGGAACTGGCAGGATGACCGTCGAAGGACGCCGATTGGCGCCCGAAAGGATCATGGTGGACATCGTCCCCGCAGCACCCAAACCAGCTTGAGACAGCCTCTGGCGGCGGGTACAATGCGCGGCTCCTTAAAAGGTTAAATAGATGCCATTCACGAGTGCACAAAAGGCGGAGGTCGTCGGCAAGTTCCGGCGCGCTCCGAAGGACACGGGGTCGCCTGAAGTGCAGATCGCTTTGCTGTCCCAACGTATCAACGGGCTGGCCGAACATTTCACCAATCACAAAAGCGACCATGCCTCGCGGCGTGGCTTGCTGAAAATGGTGGCACAGCGCCGTCGGCTGCTGGATTACCTCAAGGCGAACGTCCCCGATCGTTACTCCAAGGTCGTCAACGATCTTGGCCTGCGCCGCTGAGGCGCATCAGCGATCCGGTGCCTGCCAATTCCGGCAGGCCTTCGGGACCTGACACCTTATCCAGATACCAGAGGGAATCCGCGTGAGCGTTTCCAAGCAGACTTTCAATTACGGCGAGCACCAGGTCACGATCGAGACCGGCCGCCTGGCCCGTCAGGCCGACGGGTCCGTCGTTGTCACCATGGGCGATACCGTCGTGCTGGTCACGGCTGTCGGTCGTCGCGAGGCGGTCGCAGGACGGGACTTCTTTCCGTTGACCGTCAACTACGTCGAGAAGACTTATGCTGCCGGCAAGATCCCTGGCGGGTTCTTCAAGCGCGAAGGCCGGCCTTCCGAAAAGGAAGTGCTGACCTCCCGGCTGATCGATCGCCCAATCCGGCCGCTCTTTCCTGAGGGTTTCTACAACGAGGTACAGGTCGTCGCGACCGTGCTGTCGCTGGATCCGGAGATCGATTCCGATATTCCTTCGCTGATCGGCGCCTCGGCGGCGCTTGCGATTTCCGGCATACCGTTCTCGGGCCCCATTGCCGCTGCGCGGGTCGGCTACAAGAATGGCGCCTACCTGCTGAATCCCACGACGACCCAGGTCAAGACCGAGTCGGACCTGGACCTGGTGGTCGCCGGCACCCAGGAAGCGGTGCTGATGGTCGAGTCGGAAGCCAATTGCCTTTCCGAGGACGCGATGCTCGGTGCCGTGTTGTTCGGCCACGAGCAGATGAAGGCCGCAATCGGTGCGATCAACCGGCTGGTGGCTGAGGCCGGCAAGCCGCGCTGGGACTGGAAAGCCCCAGAGCCGAATCTTGCGTTGAAGCAGGCGGTCGCCGCGCAGTCCGAAAAGGCCTTCGCCGAAGCCTATGGCATCGTCGTCAAGCAGGCCCGCGTGGTGCGCCTCGCGGAGATCCGCCAGTCGGTGCAGGCCGCGCTGTCGGGCGGCGAGAAGCCGCAATTCACGCGCGACCAGGTCAGCGCCGAGCTGCATTCGCTGGAATACCGGCTGGTCCGCGACCTGATCCTGGATGGCAAGCCGCGCATTGACGGCCGCGACACGCGCACCGTCAGGCCGATCGCGGTCGAGGTCGGCGCACTACCTCGTACGCACGGTTCAGCTATTTTCACGCGTGGCGAGACCCAGGCCCTGGTCACGACGACCCTCGGCACCGGCCGCGACGCACAGATCGTCGATGCGCTGGCGGGCGAGCGTCGTGAGCCATTCATGCTGCATTACAACTTCCCGCCGTTCTCGGTAGGCGAAACAGGATTCATGGGCTCACCGAAACGCCGCGAAATCGGCCACGGCAACCTGGCCCGGCGCGGCATCAATGCCGTGATGCCAAATCTGCTGGAGTTCCCTTACGTCCTGCGCGTCGTCTCCGAGGTTCTCGAGTCGAATGGCTCGAGCTCGATGGCGACCGTTTGCGGCACCAGCCTTGCCCTGATGGATGCCGGCGTGCCGATCAAGGGCGCCGTCGCCGGTGTTGCGATGGGCTTGGTGAAGGAGGGCGACCGCTTCGCCGTGCTGACCGACATCCTGGGCGACGAGGACCATCTCGGCGACATGGACTTCAAGGTCGCCGGTACGAAGGACGGCGTCACTGCGCTGCAGATGGACATCAAGATCAACGGCATCACTGCCGAGATCATGAAAGTCGCACTCGAACAGGCCAAGGCCGGCCGGTTGCACATCCTGGGAGAGATGAACAAGGTTCTCGACAAGCCGCGCGCGGAAATGTCCGAGTGGGCGCCGACCATCGTGACCATCAAGATCGACCCGGAAAAGATCCGCGACGTGATCGGCAAGGGTGGTTCCGTGATTCGCCAGATCACCGAGGAAACCGGCGCGACGATCGACATCGAGAATGACGGCACGGTCAAGATCGCATCCGTCGACTCTGCTTCCGGGCGTGAAGCGCTGCGCCGCATCGAGATGATCACGGCCGACGTCGAAGTCGGCCGCATCTACGAGGGCAAGGTTGTCCGACTGATGGATTTCGGCGCCTTCGTCGCGATCCTGCCGGGACGGGACGGGCTCGTGCACATTTCGCAGATATCCGACGAGCGCGTCGAGCGTGTCAGCGACAAGCTGAAGGAAGGCGACCTCGTCAAGGTGAAGGTCCTGGAAGTCGACCGTCAGGGCCGCGTGCGGCTCTCGATGCGGGGCGTCGCCTAGGGCAGT
>JANOSR010000286.1:0-10581 GCA_031415935.1 Steroidobacteraceae bacterium
CATCAACGCCGATTTAACAATTGCTGCCGCCCCCTCGTGGGGTACATTATCCCGGGTTCGGCGTACCCGAACCCAGGGATGGATTGAGCGGATGAACGACAACGCGACCGCGATGACAGGTTCGGTCCGGGCGGTGCTCAGCGGCCTGCCGCAGCGCCTCGTCCTGGACGGCCTGATCGACGAGGCCGCGATGCTCGACGCCATCGCGAGCGCCCGCGAGCGCAAGACCCACCTGGTCAGCTGGCTCGTGTCCCACGACCTGGCCGCTGCGCGCGACATCGCGATCGCGGCCGCGCAGGAATTCGGCGTGCCACTGCTCGACCTCGACGCGGTCAACATCGACCTCGACACGGTCCGGCTGGTCAACGACAAGCTGCTCGCCAAGCACCGCATACTGCCGCTCGTGAAGCGCGGCAAGCGCCTGCACGTCGCGGTTTCCGATCCCACCAACCTGCACGCGGTCGACGAGATCAAGTTCCAGACCGGGCTTGCGATCGAAGCCGTCATCGTCGAAGACGACAAACTGCAGCGCGCGGTGCAGAAGGCGATCGAGCAGGTCGTCACCTCGATGCCCTCGCTCGGCGAGGATGACTTCGATCTCGAGAACCTCGATGTCTCGGGAGCCGACGACGCGGAAGCCGAGACTGGCCGCGACGACATCGAAGACGCGCCGATCGTCCGCTTCGTCAACAAGATCATGCTGGATGCGATCCGCAAGAACGCATCGGACATCCATTTCGAGCCCTACGAGAAGTACTACCGCATCCGGCTGCGCGTGGACGGCGTGCTGCGCGAGGTGGCGCAGCCTCCGGTGCAGCTCGCGACCAAGCTCGCCGCCCGCCTGAAAGTGATGTCGCGCCTCGACATCGCCGAGCGGCGCGTGCCGCAGGACGGCCGCATCAAGATGCGGCTCTCCAAGAACCGTTCCATCGACTTCCGCGTCAGCAGCTGCCCGACGCTGTTCGGCGAAAAGATCGTGCTGCGCATCCTGGACGCCAGCACCGCGATGATGGGCATCGACGCGCTGGGCTACGAGCCCTTCCAGAAGGAGCTCTATCTCAAGACCCTCAGTCGCCCTCAGGGCATGATCCTGGTGACCGGCCCGACCGGCAGCGGCAAGACGGTTTCGCTTTACACCGGTCTCGCGATCCTGAATGTCGAGGACACCAATATCTCAACCGCCGAGGACCCTGCGGAAATCGTTCTTCCCGGCGTCAATCAGGTCAATGTGAACCCCAAGGTGGGCCTGACCTTCGCCTCGGCGCTCCGCGCCTTCCTGCGCCAGGACCCGGACGTCATCATGGTCGGCGAGGTCCGCGATCTCGAGACCGCGGAGATCGCGATCAAGGCGGCGCAGACGGGCCACCTTGTGCTCTCCACGCTGCACACGAATGACGCGCCGCAGACGCTGACACGCATGGTGGACATGGGCGTCAAGCCCTATGCCATCGCCACCTCGGTCAGCCTGATCATCGCGCAGCGCCTGGCGCGGCGACTGTGCGCCAATTGCAAGGCGCCGCTGACCCTCCCGGCCGAGGCCCTGCTGAAGGAAGGCTTCAGCGAGGACCAGGTCCGGCGCGGGGATTTCAAGGTCCACAAGGCGGTCGGCTGCAGCCAGTGCACGGACGGCTACAAGGGCCGGGTCGGCATTTACGAGGTGCTGCCGGTCACCGAGGCCATCGGCCGGATCATTCTGGAGGGCGGCAGCGCCCCCCATATCCGCGACCAGGCCCGCAAGGACGGGGTCTGGAACCTGCGGACCGCGGGTCTCAAAAAGGTCATGGACGGGCTGACCAGCCTCGAAGAAGTCAACCGCGTCACAGTCGAATGATCGGGCCGGGCGTTACCATCCAAGTCTCAGGGTAGAGGACGACCGAAACCATGGCGCAGACCGCAGCCGCAGTCAAAGACATCCCGTATTCCTGGGAAGGCAAGGACCGCAAGGGCAACAAGGTCCGTGGCCGCTTGCTGGCCAAGAACGAAAACGAGGTCCGTGCGGATCTGCGCCGCCAGAGCATCGTCCCGGTCAAGATCAAGAAGCAACAAAGCCTGTTCCGCACGGGCGGCAGCATCAGCGCGATGGACATCGCGATCTTCAGCCGCCAGCTCTCGACCATGCTGGCGGCCGGCATCCCGCTGGTACAGGCCTTCGAGATCGTCGGCGTCGGCCATGAAAAGCCGAAGATGCAAAAGCTGATCCTCGACATCAAGCTCAACATCGAGGGCGGCAGCTCGCTGCACGAGTCCCTCGCCAAGCACCCTCTCTATTTCGACGACCTGTATGTGAATCTCGTCGAGGCCGGCGAGCAGGCGGGCGCGCTTGAGGCCCTGCTGGACAAGGTCGCGACCTACAAGGAAAAGACCGAGGCCCTCAAGAAGAAGATCAAGAAGGCGCTGTTCTACCCGGCCGCGGTACTCGCGGTCGCCGTGATCGTGACGCTGATCCTGCTGTTGTTCGTGATTCCGCAGTTTGAGGCGCTATTCAAGGGCTTCGGCGCGGATCTGCCCGCCTTCACGCGCATAGTCATCGAGATGTCGCGGTTCGTGCAGCACCAGGGCTGGTGGATGGGCATCCTGTTCGGCGCCGGCGTGTTCGCTTTCATCTACTTCAAGAAGCGCTCGCGGGCGATGCGTCACGTGCTGGATCGCATGATATTGAAAGCGCCCATCGTCGGCCCGATTCTCGTCAAGGCGGCGATCGCGCGCTATGCGCGTACGCTTTCCACGATGTTCTCGGCCGGCGTGCCGCTGGTCGAGGCCATGGAATCGGTCGCCGGCGCGACCGGCAACATCGTTTATGAGCAGGCCGTCCTGCGCATGCGCGACGAGGTCGCGACCGGCCAGCGCCTGCAACGCGCGATGGAGAACACCGGGCTCTTCCCGAACATGGTCGTGCAGATGATCGCGGTCGGCGAGGAGTCGGGCTCGCTCGACGAGATGGCCTCCAAGGTCGCTGACTTTTACGAACTCGAGGTGGACACCGCGGTCGACGCCCTTTCGAGCTTGCTCGAACCGCTGATCATGGCGATCCTCGGCGTGCTGGTCGGCGGTCTCGTCATTGCGATGTACCTGCCGATCTTCAAGCTGGGCGCCGTGGTCTGACCGGGCCGCCGGAGTCCTGGGCCATGCTGGCGGCGAACCCGGCCGTATTCGCGGCCGTCGCCGCGCTCTTCGGCCTCGCGATCGGCAGCTTCCTGAATGTCGTGATCCACCGCCTCCCGCTGATGCTGGAGCGGCAATGGCGCGCGCAATGCGCGGAGGTCACGGGTCATCCTGCCCGCCCCGAGGGCGAGCCCGTCGGCCTGGTCCGGCCACGCTCGCGCTGCCCGTCCTGTTCCGCGCAGATCCGCGCAATCCACAACATCCCGGTGCTGAGCTATCTGGCGCTGCGCGGCCGTTGCGCGTCCTGCGGCGTGAAGATTTCGTTGCGCTATCCGCTGGTCGAGCTCGCGACGGCCATTGCGAGCGGCGCGGTCGCCTGGCACTTCGGCTTCGGTTGCCAGGCGGCACTTGCGCTCATTTTCAGTTGGTATCTCATTGCGTTGGCTGGCATCGATCTGGACCGGCAGCTCCTGCCCGATATCCTGACACTGCCATTGCTTTGGATCGGCTTGCTCGCAAGTCTCTGGCCCGCAGCCGGCTTCGCATCGCCTCGTGACGCGCTGATCGGCGCCGCCGCCGGATACCTGGTCCTGTGGAGCGTATTCCAGGCCTTCCGGCTGATCACCGGCAAGGAAGGCATGGGCTACGGAGACTTCAAGCTGTTCGCGGCGATCGGCGCGTGGCTCGGCTGGCAGTCGCTGCCGCTCGTGCTGCTGCTGTCCGCTGTGGTCGGCGCCGCGGTCGGCATCACGCTGATCGTTGCAAGGCGCCACGGACGCAATGTGCCGATCCCCTTCGGGCCCTATCTTGCGGGCGCCGGCTGGATCGCGATGCTCTGGGGTCCGCTCATCGTCGAGCGCTACCTGGGCGTCGCGGGCCTGCGCTGAGGGCAGCGCAGATGCTTCGCATCGGGCTCACCGGCGGCATCGCGAGCGGCAAGTCGACCGTCGCGGATCTCTTCGCCGGATTCGGCGCCACGGTCATCGACACGGACCGGATTGCCCGGGAGGTCGTCGCGCCAGGCCGACCCGCACTCGAGGCCCTCATCAAGGCGCTCGGACGGGAAATCCTCGGTCCTGACGGCGGCCTCGATCGCCAGCGCCTGCGGAAACGCATTTTCAGGGACGCGGCGACACGTGGCATCGTCGAAGGAATCCTGCACCCAGCCATCATGTCGGAGCTGATCCGTCAGGCCGACGCCGCGCCCGGCCCGTACCAGGTCCTCGTGATCCCGCTGCTGGTCGAGGGAGGCCGCCGGGAACTGGTGAACCGGGTGCTGGTCGTGGACTGCCCCGAGGAGCAGCAGATCGAGCGCCTGATGTGCCGCGACGGCGAAACCCGGGAAAACGCTGCCCGCGCGCTCGCCGCGCAGGCCACGCGCGAGGAGCGCCTGCATGCTGCCGATGACGTCATCGCAAATGACGGGGATCCCGCGAAACTCGTCGAAACGGTCGCCGGGCTTGACCGCGAATACCGCCGCCTGGCCGCGAAAAACTGAGGATTTGACATGGCGCCGAGCCGCAGTTCACAGGATGCCTTGTTTACGGGGCCGGAAGCCGTGTCGCAGAATAGGGGCATGTTCGAGCCCGTGCCGGAATCCCGAGTCGATCCGGAGCCGATCGCCTATGAGCAGCCGCTCAACGAGCGGATGCGCGCATTCATGCGGCTCGAATTCCTGTGGCAGCAGCTGTCCTACCACGCCGGTATTCCGAATCCCTGGTCCAGCCGTTCCGCGGTGGCGGGACTGCTCGAGATCCTCGCGATCACCTCGCGCGGCGATGCGCGCGGCGACGTGTTGAAGGAACTCGAACGGCAGATGTCGGCGATGCGCGACTACCAGAATCGTCCCGGTGTGGACGGCGCGCGGCTGCGTTCGATCCTCGCCGCGCTGGTGCGGCGGCGCGAAGAACTGAATGCCGCCGGTGCGAACTTCATGCAGCGGCTGCGCGAGTCCGAATTCCTGAATGCGATCAAGCATCGCAGCGCGATTCCGGGCGGCACCTGCGAATTCGATCTGCCCGATTATTATCACTGGCTCAATCTCGAGCCGGACCTGCGCGAGAGTGATCTCGCGGGTTGGCTGGTCACGATTCGTCCGTTGTGCGAATCGGTCTCGGAACTCCTGTGGATCACGCGCGAGAACGCCGTGCCGCGCGATGAGCTCGCGCCAGGTGGCGTCTTTCAGATCGTGTTCGAGCGCGACCGGCCGGTGCAGCTCGTGCGCCTCACGCTGCCCGGCGGCTCGAGGCTCTATCCCGAGGTCAGCGGCAGCCACCACCGCTGCAGCCTGCGCTTCCTGCGCTGGAACAGCGTGCACAGCCGGCCCGTGCAGGCGACCGAGGATGTGCATTTCGTGCTGACGACCTGCTACTGATCGCGATGGCGACCCTGGTCAATTGCCCGCATTGCGAACGTCAGTGCGAATGGCATGACAATCCCTGGCGTCCATTTTGCAGCGAGCGCTGCAAGCTGATCGATCTCGGCGCCTGGCTCGAGGAGCGCCACGCAATCCCGGGCGAATCGGTGGAGATCCCCGACGCAGACAGTGATGCGGAATCGCTGAAGCACTGACAAGAGGGGATCCCTCCCTTTTTCCTCATAAAGTTCCGGAGGAAAAAGGGAGGGATCCCCTCTTGTCAGGTGCCTCCCTGCATGCCGAGGTGCTTCGCGAGGAAAGCCCACTGGTTCGCCCAGTCCTCGATCTGCATCCAGGTCGGCTTGCCCGCGCCATGGCCCGCGCGAGTCTCGATGCGCACCAGCACCGGACTCGCGCAGTCGTGCTGCGCGTACTGCAGCGCCGCCGTGAACTTGAAGCTGTGCCAGGGCATGACGCGATCGTCGTGGTCCGCGGTCGTCACGAGTGTCGGCGGATAGCAACCTGGCTTCAGGTTTTGCACCGGGGAATAAGCCAGCAGGGCGCGGAACTGGTCCGGATCCTCGACCGTGCCGTAATCGCTCGACCAGGCGTAGGCATTCGCGCTTGCCGTGTGATAGCGCAGCATGTCCATCACGCCGACGCTCGGCAATGCGGCGCCGAACAGTTCCGGCCGTTGCGCCATCACCGCGCCGACCAGCAATCCGCCATTGCTGCGGCCGCGAATTGCGAGTCGTGAAGACGAGGTGTAGCGATTGGCCACCAACCATTCCGCGGCCGCGATGAAATCGTCGAATACATTCTGCTTGTGTGTCTTGGTGCCGGCATCGTGCCATTCGGCGCCGTACTCGCCGCCGCCACGCAGGTTGGCGACTGCATAGACACCGCCGCGCTCGAGCCATGCCGCGATCTCCGGGCGGTATTCCGGCGTCAGCGCGATGTCGAAGCCGCCATATCCGTAAAGCAAGGTCGGATTGTCGCCATTCATCACCGTATCGCGACGCCGCGTGATGAACATCGGAATGCGCGTTCCGTCCCTGCTCGTGTAGAAGACCTGCTCGGTCACATAGGGGCTCGCATCGAATGGCACCTGCGGCCGCCGGAAGGGCTGGACCTCGTCCTTCGCGACGTCGTAGCGATAGAGCGCGAGCGGTGTCAGGTAGTCCGTATAGGCGAAGAAGGTCTCGTTTTCTTTCGGCGCGTCTGGAAATCCAGTCACCGTGCCGAGGCCCGGCAAGCGGATCTCGCCGCGCAGGCTGCCATCCATGCGGTAGACACGCAGGCGCGAGCGCGCGTCCTCGAGGTAATTGGCGATCACGTGGCCGCCGGCCAGGCTCGCCTGATAGAGCCTCGCGGTCGCCTCCGGCACGATCTCGATCGGTGCCGGGCTTTGGGATTCGGATTTGTCTGCCTCGATCGCGATCACGCGTCCGCGCGGCGCGCCCTGGGTCGTCATGAAGTAGAGCCGGTCGCCGACCGCGCCCAGAAAATCGTAGATCCCGTCCCACTTGTCCAGGATCCGCGCGACGGGCGCATCAGGCTTCGACAGATCGCGCAGGTGAATCGCATTCGAGTCGAAGCCGTAGGAGATGACGAACACCAGCCAGCGCCCGTCCTGCGATACCAGGCCATAGGGATTGTGACGCGGGTTCTCCGGCGTCGCGTAGACCGCCTCATCCGCCTCCTGGGCGGTGCCGAGACGATGCCGGTAGACGCTGACCTGCTGCTGGTCGTCGCCGCGACCGTCCGCGCCCCTGGGATAGCGCGAGTAGTAGAACGCGCTCGCGTCCGGCACCCAGGACACGCCCGTGAACTTGGTGTCGCGGATCAGATCCGGCAGGTCGCGTCCCGTGTCGACTTCCCGCACATGCCAGGTATCCCAGTCGGTGCCGCCATCGGATACCGCGTAGGCGACGTAGCGTCCATTCGGGCTGATCGAGTAGTCCGCGAGCGATGCCGTCGCATCCTTGGAGAGCGTGTTGGGATCGACCAACACGCGCGGCGTCGCATCCGCCGCTGCTGACCAATACAGGACGCCCTGATTCTGCTTGCCGCTCTTCTCGACGTAGAAGTAGCGGCCACCCCGCTTGACCGGCACGCGCGACTTTTCGTCGAGCCAGCTGTAGCCGTACTGCTCGTAGTCCCAGAGCTCGGTCAGCCGAGCGCGAATCGCCTCGCGCGCAGGGATTGCATCGAGGTAGGGTTTCGAAAGTTCGTTCTCGGCGGCCACCCAGGCCGCGACATCCGGCCCCGGTGTTTCCATCCAGCGGTAAGGGTCGGCAACTTTCGTGCCGTGATGCTCTTCGACGACCGACCCGCGCGCTGCGGCCGGGTACTTCAGGGCCATCAGATCGTGAGCCGCACTCATGGTCGGATGGGCCGCAAGGATGGCCAGGGCGAAACCGGATATGACATAGGTGCGCACCGTGCTTACACTCCATGCGGGTCGGGTGCGAATTCTAGCAAAGCCGCGCCACGCTAAGCCCCATCTGCGACAGGACGGAGCATCGATGCGTTCATTCGTGATTGGTTTCACGGCGAGCCTTGCATTGACCGCGGCCGCCGACGCTCGCGACCTGACGGTCGAGCGGTTGTTCGATGCGCCCGACCTGCAGGGACCTTCGCTGCGCCAGGTACGGTTCTCGCCGGACGGCGCACTCGTGTCCTATCTGCGGGGCAAGCACGACGATCCGCAGGTCTACGACCTGTGGGCCTTTGACATCGCCGCAGGCCAGCATCGTCTGCTGGTCGATTCGAGCAGTCTTGCGCCAGCGAAGGAAACGCTTTCTGTCGAGGAAGAAGCCCGCCGCGAGCGCCAGCGGATTGCGGCGCTGCGTGGCATCGTCGAGTATCAGTGGGCGCCGGATTCGCGTGCGCTGCTATTCCCGCTCAGCGGCGACCTGTACCACTACGATCTCATGAGGCCGTCCAACGAAGCCCTGCGGCGTCTGACGGCGACCGAGTCTTACGAGACCGACTCGCAGTATTCGCCGCAAGGCCGCTATGTCAGCTTCATCCGCGACCAGGATCTCCATGCCGTCGACGTTGCGACGGGCGCGGAACGGCGGCTCACGACGGGCGGTGGCGGACTCATCAGTCATGGCGTCGCCGAGTTCATCGCGCAGGAGGAAATGAATCGCAACACCGGATACTGGTGGTCGCCCGACGAGCGGCACATCGCGTTCACGCGCGTGGACGAATCGCCGGTCGCCGAACTCGAGCGATTCGAGGTGCACGCGGAAGGATTCCGCGTGCTGCGCCAGCGTTACCCGGCCGCGGGCGCCGCGAATGCGGACGTCCGGCTCGCCGTGCTCGCGCTGGATACCGGCGAGATCGCCTGGGCGGATCTCGGCCGCACCGATCAGTACCTTGCGCGTGTGAACTGGTTTCCCGAGGGCGACCAGCTCCTGGTTCAGCGTCAGACGCGGGATCAGAAACGCCTCGACCTGCTGAGTTTTCCGGTCACAGGTGGCAGCGGCCGCCTGCTGTTCTCGGAGATGAGCGACACCTGGGTCGACCTGCACGACGATCTTTACTTCCTGCCACGCCGCAAGGAACTGCTGTGGGCTTCGCAGAGGACCGGACACAATCACCTGTACCGCTATGGCTATGACGGCCGGCTGAAAGGCGCCGTCACCGCGGGCGACTGGGATGTCATCGGCGAATGGCAGGCGCCTGCCGTGCGCGGCATCGATGAAAAGCGCGGCCGTGTCTATTTCATGGCGACGCTCAAGACACCACTCGAGCGGCAGCTCTATGTCGCCAGTCTCGATGCAGGCAGCGCGCGCGCGCCGCGGTTGCTGACGTCGCAGGACGGCTGGCACAACGTCACGATGTCGCAGGACGCGAAGCGCTATCTGCTGGGCTACAGCGATCCTGCTCAACCGCCGCAGCTTTCGCTGCACGACGCCACCGGCAAGCGCCTCGCCTGGCTCATCGAGAACCGGCTCGACGACCAGCATCCCTATGCGCCCTATCGCGACCGGCACGTGACACCGGAATTCGGCACGCTGCCGGCCGCCGACGGCGCGCCGCTCTACTGGCAGTTGTACAAGCCCGCAGGTTTCGAGCCGGACCGCCGCTACCCGGCGATTCTTCTGGTCTACGGCGGGCCGACGGTGCAGACCGTGCAGCGCCGCTGGGGCGAGCGGCGCGGCGGCCAGACCGCGCAGCTCTTCACGCAACGCGGCTATGTCGTCTTCGCGATCGACAATCGCGGTGCGGGCGGGCGCGGCCAGGCCTTCACGACCGCGCTGTACCGGCACATGGGTGGCGTCGAGGTCGTGGACCAGCTGAAGGGCGTCGAATGGCTCAAGCAGCAGCCATTCGTGGATCCGGCGCGTGTCGGCGTCTATGGCTGGAGCTATGGCGGCTACATGACGCTGATGCTGATGATGCAGTCGCCCGGCACATTTGCGGCCGGCGTCGCCGGTGCGCCGGTGACCGACTGGCGGCTCTACGACACACATTACACCGAGCGCTATCTCGGCATGCCGGACGAGAATACCGATGGCTACCGGCGATCCAGCGTACTGACCTACACCGGAGCGCTGCGCGACCGGCTGCTCGTGATGCACGGCATGGCCGACGACAATGTGCTCTTCACGCACACGACGCTATTGATCAAGGAGCTGGTCGCCGCGGGACGGACATTCGAAGTGATGCCCTACCCGGGCAGCAAGCACGGGGCGCTCAGCTTCAAGGAAACTGGCATCCACGGCTGGAACACGATCCTGGATTTCTTCGATCGCCAGCTTTAAAAAGGGGACGCGCCCCTTTTTCTTTCAAAGGAAAAGGGGCCCCGTCCCCTTACTAAACACGTCCCCTTGACCTACGCCCCGGCACCCCTGGACGTGATCACTGCGCACCCGTGCGCGCCGGCCCTCTGCAATTGCTCCAGGCGGCGCGCATCCGGGTACCAACCGGCGAACACCGGGATACCGACGACCGCGCAGAGGTGCTCGAGCTCGCGATGCTGCAGCGGTCCGCGCTGCGGCGCGACCACCAGGAAATGCGCGCCTTCGCCGATCGCCTCGAGCGCGCCGGCCTCGTCCTCGCAGACCACGCCGACCAGGAATGCGCCCTCGCGGTCGACATGCAGATTC
>JANOSR010000287.1:0-4394 GCA_031415935.1 Steroidobacteraceae bacterium
GTTGGAAAGTACTTCCTCGGGATGGTTGATGCCGAGATCGAGGGCTTTCTGGTGCTCGACCAACGCTTCCTCGAGCCGCCCACCGCGCCTCAGGAAGCACGCGAAATTGAATCGCCCAACCGCAAGGTCCGGCAGGCTGGCGATCAGCCTTCGGTAGCAGAGCTCCGCGTCGGACCGCTTCCCCTGTTGTTCCAGTTGGGCGGCAACTTGCAGGTCTGCCTGCATGGCGGTCAGGGCCCGCCGCCGCCGGCGAGGACAGCAGCGAGCGACTGGTCCGACCGTGCCAGGCGCTCGAGCCATGCCATTCCCTGCCCGATCTCGGCAGCGTTGTCGCGGCGCGACTCGCGCAGCAGCAGGCGGCGGTCCGCGGGTGAATAGGGCCGTTCAGGCGCCTTGGAATAGCGCAGCAGGACCGGGCTCGCGCCGACCCCTGCCAGATACCGCTCATCCCGCTGCAGGCTGAAGTGACCAAGGATGCGGTCCATGCCGTCGGTCACGGCCGCGAGGAAGGCGTCGAAGTCGATCGCCATGACCCGCTCGGGGAATCGGCGCATTGCGTCCTGTTGCGTGGCAGTCTCGACAAGCCAGCCTAGCGCCGCCAGTTCACCGAGCGACAACTGGTGCAATGGGCCGAGCGGGACCGTGCAACGCGTCTGCAGCCGCCTCATGCGGCCGGGGCCATGCCCGCGCAGATCTTCCGCCGAGTTCTGCCCCGCGAGCAAAGTCGCGAGGTAGGGCTCGGCCCCCAGGTTCAGGCAGATCGCTCGCGACTGCGGCCGCGATTCCGGCAACGGGATGGCCACGCGTCCGGCGCTGCTGGTCGCCTTGACGACGACGGCACGGGTCCATTCGTAGCCGCGGGCCCACAGCCGCAACAACATGTCGAGCAGGTTCCCGAACTGCGCCTCGCTCAGCAGCGACTCCGGCTGCGCAAGCACGTCGTAGGCCCTCCGCGAGACTTCTGAGCGCCAGGGGCTCCCGCAGGGGCAGCACGATGCCCGTCTCATCGAGCAGTCGGCTCACTAGCGTCGAGCCGACATGCCCCGTGTGAAAGATGAAGTGCAGCGGGCGTGGATCGGCGATCCGCCGGACGGCTTCGGTCACGCCTGCGACGGGCAACCAGGCGCCCTGCGTGGACGGCCCGAGAATCCGGTCGTCGAGAAAACTGGCGGCCCGATAGGCATTCGCCTCTAACCGGATGACGAGCACCAGACCGCGCACCAGGTCGATTTTCTGCGGATAGGCGTCGGGTGAAACCGGCAACAATGCCCGCAACTCGTCGCCGATGGAATTCAGCCGCTCGCCCGCCATAGTCCATTCGCAGTCTACGCGGACGCCCAAAAAAAGCGGCGGTCCCGAAGGACCGCCGCCAGTCTTCCCGATCTTGTGAATCGGTATTAGAAGGTCAGCGTCGCCCGCATGAAGACGTAACGACCGAGGGCGTCGTAGGTCTGCGGGTAAGTGTTGCCATTGCCGGTCGTGCCGGTGCCGGCGCTCAGAGTCGGGTTGTCGTCCAGGACATTGTTGATGCCCAGGATGACGGACGCCTTCTCCGTGACCGCCCAGTTGGCCGACAGGTCGAAGTAGCTCTCCGCCGGGGCGGTCCGGTCGATGCGGTTGGCCGGCAGCGGCAGGTTGGGATCGAAGTCGGTGATCCCGGTGGTCGAACTGAAGAAGCGCCAGCCCACTGATAGATCCACGTCCCACGGCGTCTCCCAGCTCGTCCTGAACATGTGACGCCATTCATTCGTCGGCGTGCCGCAGGCCCCGGAGTAGGCGCCCACGCAGTCATACAGCGCGACGCCCGGACCCGGCTCGATGATCAACTCGTCGAAGTACGTGCCGACGAGACTGAAGTTCAGGCTGCCGAACCGGCCGATCTCCACCTCGCTGTAGCCGACGTTGACATCAATACCGGTCGCCTCGAGCGAGCCGATGTTGATGTTGGTGGCGATCACGTTACCGGTGCCAACCCACAACGAGCCGATGGCGTTGCGGCGGATCCGTGAGCAGGCCGCGGCATCGTTGTTGTTGTAGCACGCGTTCAGCGTGTCGCTGGGTTGGAAGATCGAGATCGCTTCGTCGACCTTGATGTTGAACCAGTCGACCGTCATGTTGAGCCCCGGGGCAAACCGTGGCGTCAGGATGATGCCGAACGACTGAGTATCGGACTCCTCAGGCGCCAGCGCCGGGTTGCCGCCCGCCAGGAAGTTGTACTGCCCAGCCGGGCTGTCCAGCGCACCCCGCTCAGCCAGATCACCTACCCCATCATAGAAAGACGCCGGAACGCCCGACGCGATGCACTCCGCAGTGGTCGCGTTCGCGTTCGGAGCGTCAATACCGCAGGGATCGCCGTTCAGGTCGAACAGGCTGAAGCCCTGCGCGGTGAACAGCTCGACGATGTTGGCGGCGCGAACGGCACGCTGATAACTGGCGCGGAAGCGGATGTCGGAAACCGGCGCCCACTCCATGCCAAGCTTGTAGGTGTCGGTCTGCACACCCGAGCCATAGTCGGAGTACCGATAGGCCGTATCGAACGAAAGGCTCTCGAAGCCGGCCTGATCCTGCGCGATCGGCACCTTGGCTTCGAAGAACAGATCGTTGACCTTGGTTTGACCCGTGATGCCGATCGTCGGGCCGCCGGAGCCGGCTAACTGAAACGCCTCCTGCAGTGCGTCGACATCGTGGTCGAGCGTGTCACTCCGGTACTCGGCACCGAACACGACCTGCACTCCGTCGCTGGCCCACGGCAACTTCACGCCGTAACCGCTCAGATCGCCCTGGACGATGCCGTTGAAGATTTCCTGGGTAAGATTACCGATCTGGAGGCCCTGTGCCTGCAGGTAGTCCAACTGTGCCTGTGTGATCCCGCCAGGTGTGAAGGGGTTCCAAGGCACGCAATTCGGATCCGAGCCGTCGATCACCGACTGGCAGGTCGGCACACCGGCGACGCTGACGACGTCGAGGGCACGCTCGATGCGATCCTCGACGAAGTAATTCGCCGTCACCACGTTGCCCACGCCAGACGAGTATTGCGCGGACACGTCGTAGTCCCACACTTCGTTGATCGCGCCACGCAGGCCGACCACGCCGCGGTAGCCCTGTTGCGAGAACTGCTGCTGGCGACCGCCGCCCTCGACATTGCGGCGACCGATGTACATCGTCACGGAATCGCCAGCGGCGACCCTTGACGGGGTGCAGCCGTACGATGCCGGCCCACCCGCACCCGACCCCTGCGGCAACAGCGGGTTGTCGCAATTGACGCTACTGGTGTTGAAGAAGTTACCACCCGGAGCGATCTGCGCGATCGATGTGTAATCATTGAACGCCAACTGCGTGTAGACGTCGGCATGCTCGCCGAACTCGTAGTGGCCATTCGCGCCCAGGTTGTAACGGCGCTCCGGACGCTGGTAGTGGTTCAGCGGGCCGAAGTTGTACTGGTCCGTGGCGCTGAGGAAGTTACGGAAGTTAGTCGGAGTGTTGATCGTGAAGTTGTAGGCTGGCCCAGCGAGAAGCGGACCACCCGGACCATCCGGATCCGGATACGACGGCCCCCCGAAAGTCGTAAACCGACCGCCGGCACTCGTGGACGAGCCGCCGCAAGTGAACGACACGGTCGGGTTGGGATTCAGCGAGCAGGCCGAGTAGTCGCGGTCGCGCTGCAGGACCTCGTCGCTGTCGAACAAGTTGGCATAGGCCGTGATGTTGCCGCGGCCATCGCCGCTGTTGACGCCCATGATGACCCCGATCTGCTTGCCCTCGCCGTCCGTGACGGTGCTGGGGGGCAGCGCGAACTGCGCCGGGTTCGTCAAGGCACGCGTCGCAATGGTGTCCCGCAGCTTGACCGCGCCGGGACCCTTGTAGTCATTCTCGTGCCAGTAGAAGTTGTACTGACTCGTGACTTCGACGCCTTCGAAGTCCTTCTTCATGATGAAGTTGACGACACCGGCGACCGCGTCGGAGCCGTAGACCGCGGATGCGCCGCCGGTCAGGATTTCGACTCGCTCGATCATCTGCGTCGGAATCGAGTTGAGGTTTGCAGCGGAGCTGTTGACGCTGCCGTAAGGCATGCGCCGGCCGTCGATCAGCACCAGCGTGCGCTCCGAGCCGATACCGCGCAGGCTCACTGTCGCCGTACCGTCCGAACCGTTTGACACATTCACGTTCTGGGCGGCAAATGCCTGCGGCAGCTGGTTGACCATGTCTTCGATGCGATTGACGCCCTGTGTCACGACGTCTGCCGCCGTGATCTGCGTCACAGGTGTCGTGGTTTCCAGATTCGCGGACTTGATGCGCGATCCGGTGACGACGATCTCACCCAGGTTGTCCTGCGCAAGCGCAGGTGCCGCAACGCCTGCAGTCGTCAGTGCACTCATGATGAGCGCGCGACGAAC
>JANOSR010000288.1:0-3761 GCA_031415935.1 Steroidobacteraceae bacterium
GTTTGCATCACCCTTATTCGGCAACAGTCTCCGGATCTGTTACGTCGGCTCCAGACACATCAGGTGGGCGAAGTCGGGGTTTCGGTCCTGACGGTCGCCGAGCTTTCCTGCGGGGTGGAGAAAAGTGGGCATCCATCGCGCAACCGCGCGGCGCTCGAGCAATTCCTGATGCCGTTGCAGCTGGCCGACTTCGAATTGGCCGCCGCCGCACGCTACGGTGCCGTGCGAGCCGATCTTGATCGTCGCGGCCAGCCGATAGGCGCCATGGACACGCTGATCGCCGCCCATGCGCTGAGTCTCGGCGCCACAGTCGTGACTCGCAAGCGGCGCGATTTCGGACGCGTCACGGGGCTCAGGGTCGAGGACTGGACGGAGCCCTGAGAGTAGCAGCTGAGGGGTTTTGATCCCCCCTGGTGTACAATCCGCCGCCGCAATTTTGGGGTGATCCCCCGCCAGGGGGCTAACCCCCACTTTCAATCATGATTCAGAATCTGCGCAACATCGCGATCGTCGCGCACGTCGACCACGGCAAGACCACGCTGGTCGACAAACTGCTGCGCCAGTCGGGCACGTTCGATGCCCGCAAGCCCGTGACCGATCGGGTGATGGACTCGAACGCGCTGGAGCGCGAGCGCGGCATCACGATCCTCGCCAAGAACACCGCGATCCGCTGGGGCGATTACCGGATCAACATCGTGGACACCCCCGGCCACGCCGACTTCGGTGGCGAGGTTGAGCGCGTGCTGTCGATGGTGGACTGCGTGCTGCTGCTGGTGGACGCGGTGGACGGCCCGATGCCGCAGACCCGCTTCGTCACGCAAAAAGCGTTTGTGCACGGCCTTGCGCCGATCGTCGTGATCAACAAGATCGATCGTCCCGAGGCGCGCCCGGAATGGGTGCTCAATCAGACCTTCGACCTGTTCGATCGCCTGGGCGCAAGCGAGCGACAGCTCGACTTTCCGGTCGTCTACACATCGGCGCTGCTAGGTGTGGCGGGATTTGATCCCGCGACGCTCGCCGCCGACATGACGCCGCTCTTTGAAACGATCGTTGCTCGTTGTCCGGCGCCCGACGTGGACATCGATGCGCCCCTGCAGCTACAGGTCAGCCAGCTCGACTATTCGAGTTACGTGGGTTCGATCGGCATCGGGCGGATCCGGCGCGGCACGATACGGCGCGGCATGTCCGTCGCGGTCGTCGGTCGCGACGGTGAAGTTCGTAGCGAGCGAATCGGCCAGGTGTTCGGCTTTCTGGGACTCGAGCGCATCGAGACCGAGGAAGCGCGTGCCGGCGATATCATCGCGTTCTCGGGGATCGAGGCGCCCAAGATTTCCGACACGATCTGCGATCCGGACGCTCCGGAAGCGCTGCCGCCGCTCGTCGTGGACGAGCCGACCATCAGCATGACCTTCGAGACCAATACCTCGCCTTTGTTCGGGCAGGAAGGCAAGTTCGTCACCAGCCGCCAGCTGCGGGAACGGCTGTTGCGCGAAACACTCGCGAATGTCGCGCTGCGCGTCGAGGAGACCGACGACCCGGACCGGTTCGTCGTCTACGGCCGTGGCGAGCTGCATCTCGGCATCCTGATCGAGAACATGCGCCGTGAAGGTTATGAGCTCGCCGTGTCGCGCCCGCGCGTGGTCGTCAAGGAGGAGGGTGGCCAGCGGCTCGAGCCCTGGGAACAGCTCACCGTGGATATCGAAGCGACCGCGCAGGGCGCCGTCATGGAAGCACTCGGTGCGCGCGGTGCGGATCTCGTCGCCATGGTCCCGGATGGCAAGGGCCGGGTGCGGCTCGATTACAAGATTCCGTCGCGCGGCATGATCGGATTCCAGACGGATTTCCGCACCATGACGAGTGGCACCGGACTCATGTACCACGTGTTCGATCATTTCGGGCCGGTAGTCGATCGGGACCTTGCCGAGCGCACCGCCGGCGTGATGATTTCCAATGGCCGGGGTCCGGTGCTGGCGTATGCGCTCTTCAACCTGCAGGAACGCGGCCGACTGTTTGTCGGGCCGGGCGACCTGGTTTACGAGGGGCAAATCGTCGGTGAGACGAGCCGCGAAGACGACATGGTCGTCAATCCGCTGAAGGGCAAGAAGCTCACCAATATCCGCACGCAAAGCAAGGACGAGAACGTGCTGCTCACGCCGCCCGTACGCATGGGTCTCGAGCAGGCGATGGAATACATCGTCGATGATGAACTCGTTGAAGTGACGCCGAAGAATATCCGGCTGCGCAAACGGCATCTGAACGAAGGCCAGCGCAAGCGGGCGGAGCGGGCGGGCTGAACGGACTGTCAGTCTCCATCGTCGCGTTCGAACCGGTGCAGTAGTGCGCGCAGCGTGATGATAGAAACGCCTTCGAACTTGCGGAGCCGCAGCATTGCGCGATCCCCAGTCACGATAAGATCCGCGCGGCCGGCGACTGCGCATTCCAGCACGCGGTTGTCCGGTTCGTTGCTCAAGACAGCAATCTGAAGCCGCGGGTCGATTGGCTCAGAGAGCTCGGCAAGAAACACGGCCAGGCGGGACAGTTCCTCGGAGTCACGCAGGAACTTCCGACCCATCACACCAAGGACTTCGCCGAGCAGGGGCTCGGAGAGTAGCAAAGTCATGCGGCCTTGCAGTGCATGCGTCAGTGCTCGATCCGCTGCGCCGCCGGGGAAGGTCAGCGCCGAAACGAAAATGTTTGAGTCGAAGACGACCCGTAACAATGCGCGCTCAGGACTTGCGCTGGAGAAATCGTTCGAGCTGGCGCTCCGTCAGGATGCCCTTGCGGTGCGCCTGTTCGGACCAGAATCCCTGCAACTCGCGGTATTCTCCACGCAGCCGTGCCAGGCGATAGGCGCGAATCGCGTCCTGAACGACGGCACTCAGCGTTTTGCCTTCGTCGCGTGCGGTCGCCATCGCGAACCGGGCAAGTTCGGGCGGCAACGAGATGGCTTTCTTCACCGCCTTGACGGAACTCGATCGGGACATAGTCATCGCCTTCAGTCGGTATGACTGAATACTACCGTATCCAGGAAACGGTTGCGAGTTCGGAGCTGACCGGGGCCGCTGGATGGAGTTCGTCCAGCCAGCGCCGCGATAGTCGAAGCGCAGCACGGCGTAGCCGAGAGCGCAGAGTTCCCGGGCGAAGCTTGCGAACACGCGATGAGCCCACAGCTTTTCCTCAGCGAGCGGTGCGCAAGCACGGCGCCGCGCTGGCAGGGGCCGTCGGGACGGTGCAGGAAGGCAAAGAGGCGCTCGTCGCCTCGCTGCAGAAAAAAGGCCTCTTCGGTCATCGCGGGGGGTCTGTCGTGGGTCTCGCCGGGGCGTGCCGCGATATCGAGTTACCTGTCACGGATTGGCCCCCGCCGATTCGCGAACGGGGTCACGTTCGCGGTCAGGTCGTTCCCATAGCATCGGTCACATTACGTCGCATTCGATGAGTGCGACGCAGGCATGCGTGGGGTCGGGGTGGCCAAGAAAGATCCAGGCAACGTTGTGCGGCTCAAAGTGCTCGCGCCGAAGGCGGCCGGGCTCCCCGCGCCTGCGTCGGCACCCGCTCCTGAACACGAGCGTCACGCGGATGACATCCACCCGCTGCTGGAGCAGCAACTGATTGAGGCGGCCAACACCGACGGCAAGCTTCGGCTGCGTAAGCTTCTGGCGATCATCACCAGCCAGTACGATGCATTCGAGAATGACCGCACCAGCTTCGAGACCGTCATGCGGCTCGCATCGGACGAAACGACCGCTATCACCGAGAAGCTC
>JANOSR010000289.1:0-3490 GCA_031415935.1 Steroidobacteraceae bacterium
GGGAAGCGCCCGCCAGGTGAGCCACGCGGCGCCGAGATAGTTGGTGCGCATCAGTCGCTCCAGCAGCTCGGGATCCTCAAGCTCGTCGAGTCTCGACCACATCGTCGATCCGGCGTTGTGCAGCAGCACGTCGATCGTTCCAAAGCGCGCGAGCGTCGCGTCGATCAGCGCCGTGCAATCGGCGCGCCGCGAGACATCGGTCGGCACGCACAGGACTTCCGCGCCGCGCGCGATGCATTCCTGCGCAAGCGATGCCAGGCGCTCGGCGCTCCTGGCCGCGAGCACGAGGCGTGCCTTCGCAGACGCGAGTGAGAGCGCAAGCGCGCGGCCGATGCCTTCGGACGCGCCGGTCAGCACGACCACCTTGCCTTCGAATGAGTCCATGGCGCGCAGGATCGCGCTAAACTCCATGACTTGTCGACCCGGGAGGACCGCGATGCGCGCAATCTGGATAGCTGGGACATTCGCGGTGCTCGCAATGGCAGGCTGCGGCAAGAGCGAGCCCGAGCCGGAAGTACCGCCGATGAAGGTGGAAAATACCGTGGTCGGTGACCTGGTAGGCACGCAGGACAAGGTACGCGACCGCACCAATGCGGCCGTCGACGTGCACCGGGCTGCGCTCGAAGAGCAGATCAGCGAGAGCGAAGACTCAAAACCCGACGAATGAAGCGTCTGCTCGGCCTCGATCGCACTTTTCTGTGGGCGTTGCGTGGCGTCCTGCGCGTATTCGTGCGGGCGAACGTCGTGCCGGAAGACGCGCTTGTGCGCCTGCATGGCCGCGCCCGTCCGCTGCTATATGTGCTGGAAGAGCGCAGCATTTCGGATCTGCTGGCGCTCGAGCAGGCCTGCATGGACAGCGGACTGCGCCGGCCTGGCAAGCGCCTGCAATTGCGCGAGCTGCGTCTGCCGCGCTCGGTGGTCGCCATGGAGCGGCGCGCCGGCGTGCTGCGCCGCCGCGCTGACCGGCGCACGCCTCCGGAACTCGCGGGCGCCGTTGCAGCGGCAGGCATGGACTCCGCACTCGAGCTGGACATCGTTCCGGTCGCGGTCTATTGGGGCCGCGCGCCGCAGCGCGAGCGGTCCTGGCTGCGCCTGATCCTGTCGGAGAACTGGGCGCTGGTCGGCCCATTCAGGCGACTGCTGTCCATCGTCTTCAACGGCCGCAATACGCTGATCCGGTTCGGCGAGCCCCGTGCGCTTCAGAATTATTCCGCGTCGGCTGCCGACGGCGCGCGCGGCGCGCGCCGGCTGCTGAAAGAACTGCGCGCGGAATTCCGGCACATGCGCGCGGACACATTGGGTCCCGACCTATCGACGCGGCGCGCAATCGTCGCGCAGGTGCTGAGGACGCGCGCCGTGCGTCAGGCCGTGCGCCAGGAGATCCGCGATACGGAAGCCTCGCGCCGCGACGGCCTGCGGGCCGCACGCCGTCACGCACTCGAGATCGCGGCAGACTACTCGCACGCGTTCGTACGAGTCGCCGACCGGATCCTGAATCGGGTGTTGACCCGGGTCTACGATGGCGTCGAGGTAAAAAACGCCGAATACCTCGACCGGCTGCCGCCCGGCTGCGAGATCGTCTACGTTCCCTGTCATCGCAGCCACATCGACTACTTGCTGCTGTCTTACATCATCTACCGGCGCGGTTACGCCGTGCCGTATGTGGCCGCTGGCATCAATCTGAATCTGCCGGTCATTGGACGCCTCCTGCGCAAGGGCGGCGCGTTTTTCATACGCCGCAGCTTCCGCGGCAGCGGCCTGTACCCGATCGTCTTCATGAAGTACGTCGACGTCATGATGAACCGCGGCCACGCGATGGAGTTCTTCATCGAAGGCGGCCGCAGCCGCACCGGCAGGCTTTTGCAGCCGCGCACGGGGATGCTCGGCATGACGGTGCGCAGTTTCCTGCGCGACGCGCGACGACCGGTCGCCTACGTGCCCGCTTACTTCGGATACGAGCGCCTGCTGGAGGGCGAGTCCTACATCGACGAGCTTTCGGGCGGGCCAAAGCCGAAGGAGACCCTCGGCGGGCTGCTGCGCGTGCTGCCGCAGTTGCGCCAGCAGTTGGGCCGCGTGTTCATCAGCTTCGGCGAGCCGCTGCTGCTCGACGGCGTGCTGGATGGTCTGAAGCCCGACTGGCGCGATGACGTGAAGGACGAGAACGCGCGCCCGGCCTGGTTCGGCGACGCGGTTGACACGGTCGCGGTCGAGATCATGCGCAGGATCAATGGTGCGGCGGCGGTGACGCCGATCAACCTGCTGTCGGTCGCGCTGCTCGCGGCGCCTCGCCAGGCGATGATCGAGAACGACCTCGAGAAGCAGCTGCAACTGTACATCGACCTGCTGCGTGCATTTCCATACTCACCGGACGTTTCGGTCGCGGCCGAAGACGGCGCCTCGATCATCCGGCGTGTCGAGCAGATGGGCATGCTGGAGCGGCGTGCGCACCCGCTCGGCGACGTGCTCCGGATGGTCGAGCAGAACGCGGTGCTCGCGACCTACTACCGCAACAATGTCCTGCACCTGTTCGCGCTGCCTTCACTGGTCGCCTGCGCTTTCCTGAACAATTCCACGATGCGCCACGAGGATGTGCACCGGCTCGTCTGGCGCGTCTATCCGTACATCCGCGCAGAACTGTTCCTGCGCTGGCGCGAAGACGAATTGGCAGGCGCAGTGGACGGTGTTCTCGCGGCGCTGGCGGGGCACGGCCTGCTGGAGCGTTGTGCCGATGGCGCGTCCTGGCGCCGGCCGACCACCGGCAGCGCAGAGGCCGTGCGCCTGTCGGTCCTTGCACAGGCGACGATCCAGACCATCGAGCGTTACTACCTGGCCATTGCGCTGCTGCTGCGGGCCGGGCGCTCGGTGCTGACACTGGAGGCGCTGGAGAAGCGCTGCGTCACGATGGCGCAGCGCATGTCCATGCTGTACGGGCTGGCCGCCCCTGAATTCTTCGACCGGACGATGTTCCGGGACTTCATCGAACTCCTTCGCCAGCGCGGGGTGATCCGGCTGGATAGTGAAGAGCTGCTGTCCTACGACGATTTGCTGTTTGCGGTGGCGGAAGACGCCCGCATCGTGCTGTCAGAACAGATCCGCAACAGCATCCTGCAGGTAACCCACAGTTAAGGCCTCGCGGCCTTTTGCACTGCAAAGCAGGATCGCAGCCGGCGTCTGGTTGTGCCGCCGTGCTATGGGCACCGCGTCCACTGATATATCCTTAGACCCTGACGAGACAAACAAGGTAGGCCGGCGGCACCCGGGGTGCCAGCGGTCCCGTGAAATCCTCGATCGATGCTGTCCTGGGGAAAACCATGACCACGACCTTCATCCGTTCCATGCCGCGTGCGCTCTGCACTGCGGTGCAGGCAACTCTGGCCGCGGCAGCCTGCGCGCCCGGTGCTGCACTGGCCATCGACTTCAGTGCCGGTGGCTGGACAGGCAGCCTCAACACGACGTTTTCCTGGGGACAGCTGTATCGCGATGAAGAACG
>JANOSR010000290.1:0-2247 GCA_031415935.1 Steroidobacteraceae bacterium
CGCGTCCGGCTGACCTATACTCGGCAGCATGAAATCGCGGCTGGCCCAGCAGGCAAGACAGGCGCTCGCCGCGGATATTGCCAGCATGACCCCGGAGCAGCGACTGGCGGCGTTTCTGGCACATTGCCAACTCATCATGGCACTGCGTTCGGCCGCACGGCAGGTGCCTGTACCTCAATCCGGGGCAGCCCAAGATCATGGGCACTGAGGGGCCGGGCCAATCCACCCTGCTGATGCTCGACGTGGCCGCCAAACTGGATGCGGCAGGCATCGATTACGCCGTAGTCGGCGCGATGGCGGCAGCTGTGCACGGTGTCGTGCGTGCAAGCCTTGACGTGGATGCCGTGGTTTCGGTTCAGCTGCGGGACATCGCTGTGCTGAAACAGCTGCTGGCGGCGCCGGAACTGGAAGTGGAAACGCGCCTCGGCGATGCCGACGATCCGATCGGCGCTTTGCTCGCCGTCACCGATGCGCACGGCAACCGCGTAAATCTGCTGATCGGACTTCGTGGGCTGGATCCCGGCGCCTTTTCGCGTGCACAAAACGTGAATATGAACGGCCAGCGGCTGCGCGTCATCGGCAGGGAGGACTTCATCGCGATGAAAGCGTTTGCCGGCAGTGCGCTGGACCTGTCTGATGCGCGCCAAGCGATCGCCGTCGACAGGAACTCCCTCGACCTCGAATTGCTGCAACGCCTGGCGAACCGGTTTGGCAATGACGCAGCAAGCAGAGTCGAGACGCTGATCGTCGAATCGGACTGACGCGACTGACTCCGGCTCAAAGCGACGCGCCGGTCTCGCGGCTGCCGTCGAGCCGCAGGCGTTGCTTGGAGCGCTTGGCGCTCCTTAGACGCGGGGCTTTGTTGCCCGACCGGATCAACCGGCCCGCCACGTTTCCGCGGCAACGTTTTCCGCGCGCTTGGCGCGTTGCAGCAGCCCATCGACCGCGAGCCCGTAATCAAGGCTCTCACCCTGCCAGCGAGTGACAGCCGTGCGCGGGGTGATTTTGGTCTGTCGCGCCTGGTGCGCTGCGACGAGTTGCATCCAGTCGATCTGCCGCGGAGCGCCCGGAGCCGGACTGTCGAAGGATCGACCATCCGGCCGGACAAAGCGGAACGCGCCGTCGTCGAGCACCTGCACCACGACCCGCCCCTCGTGCAGCAGCCGGTGATGGAAGCGGCACAGCAAAACGAGATTCGAGAGCTTCGTCTCGCCACCCCGTGCCCAGTGTTGTACGTGATGACCGTCCACGAACCGCGACTGTGTGCAGCCCGGGAACCGGCAGCCCTGATCGCGGGAGCGTAGGGCGCGGCGCAAGGCCGGTGGGATTGTCCGGGTCTTGCGGCCGACATTCAGTGGCTCGCCCTGCTCGTTCTCGACCAAGACGACGAGACTCGCGTCGCAAGCGAGACGCCGGGCGGTCTCGGCGGCAAGTCCCGGTCCATCCTCGAGTTCGCAGCGACCGGCATGACCATGCCTCAGGGTCTGGGCATCCACATGCACCACGATCTGCTGGCGGTCGCCGCCGGATAATGACTGCGATCCGGCAGCGAGAGATCCTTCCGCCATCAATGCCAGCGCATCAGCCCGTCGGGCGCTGCGGGTTTGGACTGCGTCCAAAGACGTTGCCGCGGAAACGTCCGGCGGCGGCAATGCAGTCTCGGCCGCCTCCAGCGCTTTCAGGAACACCGCTCCCGCCTCGGCCGGCAATCTCGCCTTGATTACGAGTGAGCCGTCCTCGTCATGGAACCAGGACAGCGACCGGTTCGCCTGCTGCTGCGCCTCCCGTGAAAGTTCTTGCGACTCCTTGGCGCGACGGAACGCACGAACGAGCTTCTCGACCTGGTGCGCCGTGCCGTGCAGCGCGACGTTCAGGAAATAGTCCTCGGTCGCCATATCCGCGACCCGTGTCATCGCGCGCACCTTGGAGTAGCTGAGCGACCCCGCCGCCATCGCCGCGGCGATGCACGGCAATTGCTCGAGCGCATGTGCCACCCGCAGCTTCTCGCGGGCGGCCCCCAGATCCAGCCCGCACTTCCAGTTCAGCCAGTGGGCGCAAGACTTCACGCCCCATTCGGTCCAGGCTTTTCGGCGGTCGAACTCGGCGATCAGCGCCAGCCAGCGGGCGTGGGCAGCATTCAGATGCCCCGCCAGCTCGGTAATCTGGTCGATCAGATCGGGGGTCGAGACGCTTGAAATAGGCCCTTCCATGGGGAGTTCCGCCGGGCTGGATGGATGTCCAGTAGAT
>JANOSR010000291.1:0-6476 GCA_031415935.1 Steroidobacteraceae bacterium
CCGAGCGCCGAAAGCAGGGCGTGGACGTAGAGTCCCGTGCAGATGCCGGCCATAGCGAAGAATCCGTCTCGCCGCCCGCCGCGCAGGACGTTTCGCACCACGAGCATCGTGTCCGCGCCGGGAGCCACGGTAAGCGCGGCCGCGACAATCGTGAATGCAATGACCTGCGAGTCAATCACCGGTTTCGCTCCCGCCGGATGGCTCTTCAGCCTATGGAACAGCTCCGGTGCCGGAAACAGCCGGTTGCGTGATCATTCACGACGCCGACCGCCTGCATGAAAGCGTAACAGATCGTCGAGCCGACGAACCGGAATCCCCGGCGTTTCAATTCCTTGCTGAGGGTATCGGACAGTTCAGTTCGGGCAGGGAGCTGATTTGAAGATCGCCAGCGATTGACCAGGGGTTCGCCGCCCACGAAGTCCCACAGGAATGCGTCGAATGCGCCGAACTCGCGCTGGATGGCCAGGAAGGCTTTGGCATTCGCCACGGTGCTCCCGATCTTGAGCCGGTTGCGGACGATATCGGCGTTGCCCATCAGCTTCCTGCAACGGGCGGACGTGAAGCGAGCCACGCGGCGCGGATCGAAGCTCGCGAATGCCGCGCGATAGGCTTCGCGTTTCCTCAGGATCGTTTCCCAGCTGAGGCCCGCCTGGGCGCCCTCCAGCGTGATGAACTCGAACAGCACGCGGTCATCGTGCACGGGCACGCCCCACTCGGCGTCGTGGTAAGCGATCCCGAGCGGGGTCCGGGCCCAGGCGCAGCGCTTCATGGTTCGGAGGCGAACAGCCGAAGCTCGGTCGTATCGTCGCCGAGACGGATCATCCGCTCGAAGCGAAAGCCCAGCTTGCCGAGCAGCCTGATTGACGGTTCGTTGTCCACCGACGTGATCGCCAGGATGCGGCCGAGCCCGAGCGGGCCGCGTACCTGTTGCATGATCGCGCTCGCGGCCTCGTGGGCGTAGCCATTCGACCAGTAGGCTGGCAACAGGGAAAAACCGAGATCCGGTTCCGGCAAGGTGTCGCGCTGCAGCACGCCGCAGATGCCGATCGGAGTGTCGCCGGCCTTGAGCCCGACACGCAGCAGGCCAAAGCCGTAACGCGCATAGCTCGCCACCGGGCCGTCCTGGATGTAGCGGCGCGCGTCATCCGTCGTGCGCACGCCCCGATCGCCGATGTATTGGAGGAATGAGGGCTCGTTCAGCAATCCACGGATGAACTCCGCATCGCGCTCCGAGAGCTGCGTAAGCACGAGCCGCTCGGTTTCGAGCACGGTCACCGTGTGATCTCGGTACTGATGTTCGTCGGCCTTGCGCAATGACCAGAGAGGCAGACTCGCGCGATCGGCAAATCCCAGCTGGCGGTAGACGGCAATTGCGCGGACATTGTCGTGGTACACGTGCAGGAACGGCACGAAGCCGCGCTCGAAGGCGCCACGGCAGACCAATGAGACCAGGCGCTGCGCATAGCCACGTCCGGTGTAGTCCGGATGCGTGCAGACAGCGCTGATCTCCTGGAATCCGTCGAGCCGCATGCGTTCGCCCGCCATCGCGGCGAGCCGGCCGCCATCGTAAATTCCGAGATAGCGCCCCATCTCCAGCGTGCGCGGCCGGAAAAATCCCGGGAATACGAGTGCGGTCAGGGCCAGCATGTCGTCACGCTGCATTCCGGACATCTCGGTGACCGGCGGACCCGGAATTTCGGCAGGCGGCACGTGACAGATCATCTGTAAGCAGGGCTTTTCTGATTCGAGTATCCAGCCAGGCGGCGGCTCCGGCGCGACGCCCACGAGATACGCGGACTCGCCATCCTCGATCAGGCTCGCCAGCTGCATCGCGGCACGATCGGGTGCATCGGCGACCGCAGCAAACGGCGCGACCGCCGGTGGATACTTCGCAGCACCTGTCGCGGTGATCGCAAGCGCGGCATGCTGCGTCGTCAGCGAATGCCAGACAGGGTTGTCCAGGGTATTGGCGGTCACGCTGCCCTGCCGTTCAGGCGATGACGCCGAACAGACTCCCGACCGCAGCCGTCAGGGCCATCGCGAGTGCGCCCCAGAATGTCACTCGGATGGCGCCGGTCCAGATTCGTGCACCGCCGACCTTCGCCGCGATACCGCCGAGTATTGCCAGGAATGCGAGCGACAGTAGAGCAACCAGTGAAAGCATCAGTGCCTGCGGCACGACGACGACTGTCAGCAGCGGCAGCGCCGCACCGACGGCAAAGGAAAGGGCGGAGGCGATCGCCGCCTGCACCGGTCGCGCCTGCGCGAATTCCGAGATACCGAGTTCGTCGCGTGCGTGCGCGCCCAGCGCATCGTGCGCCATCAGTTGATCTGAAACCTGCGTCGCGAGCGCAGGGTCGAGCCCGCGCCCGACGTAAATTGCAGCGAGCTCGCGTTGCTCGGCTTCGACGTCGGTTTCAAGTTCCTTGCGCTCGCGTGCGAGATCGGATCGCTCGATGTCCGCCTGCGAGCTGACGGAAACGTATTCGCCGGCCGCCATGGACATCGCGCCCGCTACAAGACCCGCGGTCCCGGCGATCAGCACGGCGCTGCGGGGGGCGCCGGCGGTGGCGACGCCAATCAAGAGACTCGCCGTGGAAACGATGCCGTCGTTGGCGCCCAGCACCGCTGCGCGCAACCAGCCGATGCGACTGGATCGGTGCCATTCACTGTGACGCATGGTTTTGATTGGCTCCGTTCAGTCGTTCAGGCGATCGCAACCGCCCGGCATCTGCGGGTCACTGCGGCGGCTAGGAAGCCGAGGTGACTGAGCGCCACGAATGCGACGAGCAGGTTGGCGATGATTTTCATGCGAGCGCCTGGTCCGTCATGGCTTGCGGCCGAAGACCAGCAACAGGACACCCGCCGCGATGGCGCCGATGCTGGCCCATTTCGGAACGTCGATCGTTTCCTTTTCCTTGTACGACAGTTCCAGGCCTCCGAGCCTGGTCTCGTGTTCGTCCTTGGTGTAGGTGAACTCGCCGTAGGTCAGTCCGATGGCGCCCGCGGCGACCAGCACGATGCCCGCCAGTGGCTTGATCCAGTTCTTCATGATTGACCTCCGCTCTCTTTTTCGATATCAACGGCGACACGGCGATAGGCGTCGCGAAACGGAATTCCTTCCTTGACGACCAGCTCATTCGCTCGCGCCGCGGCCTGTATCGACGGGTCGAGCCAGATGTTTTCCGGCCGGAAACGCAGGCCCTCGAGTGCTGCCGGCAGCACCATCAGCACCTGCGCACAGACATCGATTCCACGAAACAGCGGCGCCTTGATGAGCTGCAAGTCCCGGTTGTACCCGGATGGCAGGCGCGAGTAAATGCCGAGAGCCTCGACGAGACAGGCGAGCGCGGTCGCAGAGCGCCCGCGGATCAGTTCGAAGACGTCCGGATTGCGCTTCTGCGGCATGATCGAGGAGCCCGTGGTCATCTCCGCTGGCAACTCGACAAAGGCAAATTCCCGCGTGTTGAACAGCAACAGATCCGTCGCCAGCCGGCCGAGATCCTGCATCAGAAGCGTCACCTCGAACAGAAGTTGCGATTCCGCCTTGCCGCGCGACAGCTGCACCGCAGTGACCGGTTCCTGCACGTCATCGAATCCCAGCCGCTGCCGCGTCGCTTCGCGCGAAATCGGCAGATTGGGCGTGCCGTAGCCTGCCGCAGACCCGAGCGGATTGCGGTTGATGCGTCGCAACGTCTGGCGGACGCCCTCGGCGTCGTCGCGGATCTCGGCAGCGAAGCCGCGCGCCCACCAGTCGACTGAACTCGGCATTGCCTGCTGCATGTGCGTATAGCCGGGCAATGCGATTTCACCCTGGCGCGTGGCAATTGCGAGCAATGCGTCGGCCACGGCATCCGCCGCAGTCGCCAGCTCTGCAACGACATCGCGCATATAGAGCCGCAACGCTGCGAGTACCTGGTCGTTGCGCGAGCGGCCGAGATGGATGCGCGCGCCGGCCTGGCCGATACGCGCGGTCAGCTGCGTCTCAAGTGCGGTCTGGCCGTCCTCCTGTTCGAGTGGCACGCGCCATTCGCCGCGCGCATGAGCCGCGCCGATCCCGATCAGGCCGTCGCGGATCCTGCCCAGATCCTCGGCAGACAGCAGGCGCACTTCGGCCAGCATTTCAGCGTGCGCGATCGAGGCGCGCACGTCGTAAGCGACCAGTCGATCGTCGAGCGCATGATCCTCGCCGGCCGTGAACTCCAGCACGCGACGATCCAGTGACGTGCCCTTTTCCCAGAGCCTGCTCACGAGGCGACCGCTTCCGGATGCTGCTCGGCCGGTGTCATAGCCTTGATGTCGGCGACGATCATCGTACCGGTGCCTTCATTCGTGAAGACCTCCGCCAGGACGCTGTCGCGAACGCGGTACGAGATCACGTGCACGCGCCGCACACCGCCCCGGATTGCGGCTTCAATCGCCGAAGTCTTCGGAAGCATGCCGCCCTCGAGGCTGCCGGCCTGCTCGAGGCGCTTGAGGCCGGCGAGGTCCGTGTAGGACACGAGCGAGCGCGGATCGTCCACACGCTCGAGGATGCCAGCCGAGCCCGTGCAGACGATCAGCTTCTCGGCGCTGAGCGCCGCGCCAATCGACGCGGCGACGGTGTCGGCGTTGATATTCAGCACGCAGCCGGAGTCGTCCGATGACAGCGGGCTCACGACCGGCATCAGGCCTGCATCGAGTTGCTTGCGCAGCACGGTCGTGTCGATCGACACGATGTCACCGACGTAGCCATAGTCCACGGACTCGCCGTCCACCTTGACCGGTGGGCGGCGGATGGCGCGCACGAGGCCCGCATCCACGCCCGAGAGGCCCACGGCGTCGATGCCGACCTCACGGCAGATTGCGAGAATCCGCGTGTTTATCAACCCATTCAGCACCATCGTCGTCACGTCGATGGACTTGTCATCGGTGACGCGGCGTCCGCGCACCATGCGCGGCTCGATGCCGAGTGAGCGCTGCATCTCGTCGAGCTGCGGCCCGCCGCCGTGCACCAGCACAACGCGGATCCCGAAGTGATGCAGGATCGCGATCTGCTCGACCAGGCCGCGCGTGCCGGCAGTGTCGCCGAACACAGCTCCGCCCGCCTTGATCACGAAGATCTTGCCTTTGTAGAGCCGGATGTAGGGCGCCGCGCCCCGCAGCGCGGCGATCACGGCGGTCTGGTCGATGCGGTGGGTCACCATCTCGTCAGGGCTCCTCGTTTCAGTGCAGCCTGCCGGCGGGGGCGCCGCCGAGCAGGCGGTAGAGTATCGCCATCTGCACGACCAGGCGGTTGTGGGCCTGGCTGAGCACGCGGCTGCGTGGCCCGTCGAGCACCTCGTCGGCAATCGCGACGTTACGCCGCACGGGAAGGCAATGCATCAGGTGGCAGCCCGGCGCTGCATTCTGGAACCACGACTCCTGGACCATCCAGTCACCGAGACCGCTGCGCGCCCGGGCTTCGGCTTCCGCATCGCCGTAGTGCTCCGTCGAACCCCATTCCTTGGCGTAGACCACCTGTGCGCCGGCGAGCGCGGCCGAGCGGTCGTCGGTTTCGCTGACGCTCCCGCCCGATATGGCGGCGGCGCGCCGCGCCTTGTCCATGATCGAATCGGGCAGCGCATAACCTGGTGGGCGCAAGACGACGACGTCCATGCCGCGCAATGCCGCCATGTGCGACGCGGCAGCCGGCACGGCGAGCGGCAGCGCGCGCGGATGATTGACCCAGGAAAGCACGAAGCGGCCTCTGCGCGGCACGTTGAGGTCATCGAGCGTCTTCCAGTCGGCGAGAGCCTGGCAGGGGTGATTGACCGCCGACTCGAGATTGACAAGCGGACGCCGGCACAGCGATGCGATGTTCGTGAAGCTACGTTCCGCCAGGTCGGCGGCGAGATCACGCCCTTCCGCAAATGCCCGCACCCCCAGCGCATCGCAGTAGGAATCGAGCACTGGGATGGCTTCGCGGATGTGCTCGGCTGCGCCGCCGGTCATGGTGACGCCAAGTCGGGTCTCGAGCTGCCAGCTGCCACTGCCGGGCGTGATGACGAATGACTCGCCGCCCAGGCGTGCCATCGCAACCTTCATCGAAGCAAGTGTCCGCAGGGAAGGATTGAAGAACAGCAGGCCCAGCACGCGGCCCTTGAGCGCCGCCGGCTCAGGTCGTTCACGCAGGCCTTCCGCGAGCGCGAGAAGGTCCACGATCTCGTCGCGCGGGAAATCCGCGAGATCGAGGAAGTTCTTCATTTCAGGTCCAGCCTGGGGCGGGCGCGATCAGCCCGTCAGTCTCGGCAAAGCCCATCAGGCGATTCATCCACTGCAACGCGCCACCCGCCGCGCCCTTGACAAGATTGTCGATCACGGACATCACGACGATCGTATTGCCGTCGGCCACCGCCGACAGATGCGCGTAGTTGCTCGCGACGACATCCTTCATGCGCGGTGGCTCATCGAGCACCCGCAGGAATGGCTGGCCTGCGTAGTAGTTGCGAAGCGCT
>JANOSR010000292.1:0-4817 GCA_031415935.1 Steroidobacteraceae bacterium
GAATGGCGCGCAATATTCCGAGCTGCGCCGCCAGTACCAGGAGCAGGGCAATGCCGAGGCGTTGGCCAAGGCCCGATCGCTGATCGAGTCCGGCGCCAAGCTGACGATCGCGGACCGCGAGCGGCTGCTCGGTCACCTCGAAGGTGGCGGGCGTGCAATCCTGCAGGAGCCGGCGGTGCTCCTGACCAAGTCGCCAAAGGTGCCGGGCCTCGACGGCCGCAAGATGTCGAAGTCCTATGGCAATACGATCGGGCTTCGCGAGGATCCGGACAGCGTGGCGAAGAAACTGCGTGCGATGCAGACCGATCCTGCGCGCGTGCGCCGCAGCGATCCGGGTGACCCGGACAAGTGCCCGGTCTGGGACCTGCACAAGATCTATTCGAACGAGGAGACCAAGGCCTGGGTACAGACCGGTTGCCGCAGCGCCGGCATCGGTTGCCTGGACTGCAAAAAGCCTCTGATAGACTCCGTCGTCGCCGAGATCGACGCGATCCGTAAGCGCGCGCGAGAGTTCGAGGAGAATCCGGAGGTCGTCCGTAACATCGTTTCCGAGGGCTGCGAGCGCGCGCGCGAAGCGGCACGCGCAACGATGGAAGATGTGCGGGCTGCCGTGGGGCTGGAATACCGGTGACCGAATACACCGAAATCGCAGTCACGGCTGACGCCGAGCACGGCGCCGTCGAGCTGCCACCGCAGCAGGGCGAAATGCCATTCGCGATCGTCGAGGGCGAGCCGATCACGGTGATGCCACGCGATCTCTACATTCCGCCGCAGGCGCTCGAAGTATTTCTCGAGGCATTCGAAGGGCCGCTCGACCTGCTGCTGTACATGATCCGTCGGCAGAATCTCGACGTGCTGGACATCCCGATCGCGGACATCACGCGCCAGTACATGGAGTACATCCAGCTGATGCAGGAGCTCGATCTGGAGCTCGCCGGCGAGTACCTGCTGATGGCAGCAATGCTGGCGGAGATCAAGTCGCGCATGCTGCTGCCGCGCAGCCAGTTCGACGCCGAAGAGGAGGACGATCCGCGCGCCGAACTCGTGCGGCGCCTGCAGGAGTACGAGCGCTTCAAGCGCGCCGCAGAGGACATCGACCGGCTCGATCGCCTGGATCGCGATGTGTACCAGGCGACCGCGGAGTTGACCACTCGGCACGTGATCCGGCTGCTGCCGGAAGTCACGCTGCAGGAAATGCTGGTGGCCTTCAAGGACGTCGTACAGCGCGCGACGATGTTCGAGCACCTGCATGTGCAGAGGGAAACTCTCTCCGTGCGGCAACGGATGTCGGATGTGCTCGCAGCGCTGGAAGACTCCGCCCTGGTCGAATTCGTGAAGCTATTCCGTCCGGAGGAGGGCCGCCTCGGCGTCTGCGTCACATTCGCCGCATTACTCGAACTGCTGCGCGAAGGCCTTATCGATGTCGTCCAGGCCGAGCCCTACGCGCCGCTGCATGTGCGACGTGCGGAGCGCTACCCCGACGCGCCGGAATTGGATGATGTGGAGATCACCACTGCTTCATGAGCGGCGAACAACCATGAATCTGAATCAGCTCAAGAATCTCGTTGAAGCCGCCTTGCTGGCATATGGCCAGCCGCTCAACATGGATCAGCTGCGCGGCCTGTTCGACGAGGTCGACCGTCCGGAGGCCGCGACGGTGCGCGAGGCGCTCGAGGCGCTGGCGCGCGAATGCGCTGGTCGGCCAGTGGAACTCGTCGAAGTCGCGAGCGGCTGGCGCCTGCAGGTGCGCGGTGAGTACGCGGCACCCTTGTCGCGGCTCTGGCAGGAGCGGCCTGGCCGCTATTCGCGGGCGCTGCTGGAGACGCTGGCACTGATCGCCTATCGCCAGCCGATCACACGAGGCGAGATCGAGAATGTCCGCGGCATTCAGGTCAATCCGAACATCGTGCGTACACTGACCGAACGCGGATGGATCCGCGTCGTCGGCCATCGTGAGGTGCCAGGGCATCCGGAGTTGCTCGGCACGACACGCGAGTTCCTGGATTATTTCGGGCTCAAGAGCCTGGATGAACTGCCGTCACTTGCGGCCCTGAAGGACATGGACGACGTCGGCATCCAACTCGAATTCGCGGACACGGTGCAGGCCGCCGCGGCCGACCTGCCGGCGGCCAACGACGCCGAAGCCGCCGTTTGAAGCGGCGCGTCGCGCCGCGATCGTCCGCGCCGATGCGCGACCGGATCCAGAAAGTGCTGGCGGGGCGCGGAGTCGGTTCTCGCCGGCAGGTCGAGGCCTGGATCCTGGCCGGGCGCATCACGGTCAATGGCAAGCTCGCGCGGCCCGGCCAACCGGTCGGCGAACGCGACGACGTGCGTCTCGACGGCCGCCGGCTGCGGCTCCGCGACGCCTCGGTCGGTGATCATCGCGGTCTTGTCTATCATCGTCCTGCACGCGAAGAAATTCGCGGCACTTCTGCAGGCGAGGGCCGCAGTTCGCTGGAACGCCTGCCGAAAGCAGCCGGGCGTCGCTGGATCCCGATCAGCCCGCTGGCCGCAAATGACGCGGGACTCGAGTTTTTCGTCACGGACGGCGAACTCGCGGCGGCGCTCACGCGCCGCGGTCACGCAATGCCTTCGGAATACAGCGTGCGGGTGCGCGGCGATTTCGACGAATCGCGAATTGCGGGTGTGATGGCGGCGGTTGCCGGGACGGAATTCGAGGGAAAGCTGACGGGCATCCTGCCGGCAGGCGGTGAGGGCACGAACCGCTGGGTCAATGTGACCTGCATCGGGCTGCGTCCTCGCGATCTCAAGGGAATCTTCGAACGCAGCGGCTTCGAGCCGAATCGGGTCATGCGCACAAAGGTCGGGCCGATCGCGATGGATCGCGCCCTGGCGCGCGGCCGCAGCCGGGCAATGACGGACGACGAATTGAGCGCGCTGCGGGAACTCGCTGCGATCAAGCCTGGCCAGGATGGGCAGGCGGCTGGCAGTCGAAAGTCATCCCATTGATGCCGCGGCTCTCGGATCCCAGCAGGAAGAGATAAGGCGCCGTAATCGCCGCCGGTTCGACCAGGAGACCGCGATCCTCGGCGGGGAATGCCTGCAGGCGCATCGCGGTCCTGACCGGCCCCGGATTCAGGCTGTTCGCGCGAATACGTGTCTCTTCCGATTCATCTGCCAGCACCTGCATCAGTCCCTCGGTGCCGAACTTGGAGACTGAATAGGCGCCCCAATAGGCGCGTCCGCGCCGCGCAACTCCACTCGATGTAAACACGACGGAGGCGTCCACGGAACGGCGCAGCAAGGGCAGCAGCGTGCGCGTGAGCAGGAAGGATGCGGTCAGGTTGACGTGCAATACCTTGCACCAGGTCGGCACGTCGTAATGGTCAATCGGACTCAGTACGCCCAGGATGCCCGCGATATGGGCCAGGCCATCCACGCGGCCGAACTCGCGATCGAGCGCGTCGTGCAGGGCTTCGTATTCAGCAGCGGCCGCGGTCTCGAGATTGAATGGCAACAGAGCCGGTTTCGGGTCGCCGGCCTTGACGATCTGGTCATAGCTGCGTTCGAGCTTGCGGAGCGTCCGGCCGAGCAGGCCCACCGTCGCACCTTGCCGCGCCAGCGCAAACGCGACGGCCTGGCCAATGCCATCGCCAGCACCGGTGACGATCACGACGCGGTCCTGATGGGATTTCGGTGCCGGATCGTAGGTTCGTAGTTTCTGCGAATCGATCATGGCGATCCTTCAATGCTGCCGTGCTACGCGCCAGGCCGTCCAGAGGCTCTGCATGGGACCGAGCATGTGACGACGGCGGCCGACCTCGAATTGCTCGCGCTCGATCTGGTCCAGCAAAGCAGTGTGCAACCCGAGGAAAACGATTTGCCCGCGCAGCGCAGCGAAATCGCTTTCAATCAGAGCCTGACGGGCCCGTTGCGATTGCTCGCGTAACTTTGCTGCCAGCCGCGTCAGGCAGCGACGCGCGCCCGGACTCATGCTCTCCGCCCGCAGCTCATTGTGATCAATGCCTTCGGCGTCGAGCCAGGCGAGCGGCAGGTAGACGCGCCCGTCCACGGCATCCTTGCGCAAGTCGCGGATGATCTCGATGCCGCGGGCGGCCTGTCCCGTCGCGCTTGCGAATCGCTCGACGCGCGCGTCCGTCGGACCTGGCACCGCCGCCACAACCCGCTGCAGGCCATCTGCCAGCGCAAAGTAACGATCGAGTTCAGCCTCCGTTTCGTAGGTCGCGCAGGCAAGATCCAGCTCCAGGCTGGAAAGCAGGTCCTGCATGGGCTGCCAGGCAGAGCCGGCATCGGGCGCGGCGTTCAGAGCGGACTGAGTCAGCGGATGCCTGGGTCGCCCTTGCTCGAGACGCAGGAACTCCTCGCGCCACCATTGCAGTTTGAGATGCGCCACTCCGTGATCCACGCGCGCGTCGGGGATCGATCGCAACTCCATCTCGAGTGCGAATGCGACTGCCACCAGGGGCCGCGCTGCGGGTGACGCGAATAGCCATGCGTACCAGCGCATCGAGCCGGCCGGCGGCAGCGCCGCCGGGTCCGGAATCCCGGCCGGCATGTCAGCGGTCTTCAGGGGCGGGCAATTCCGGCGGCGCGCCGTCGTTCGCACGGATGGCGGTCTCGATCTCGTCGAGTTCCTCGATGGTCTTGTCGCCGCGCACGCCGAGCTCCGTGAACTTGCGCGCCCCGGGCAGCACATTGCGCTCGAGGGATCCGACAGACGCATTGAACGCGCGCACACTGGCTTCGAGCGCGCTGCCGAGCCGGGCCAGATGATTGCGGAAGGTGCCGAGGCGCGAGTACAGGTCCTCCGCAAGTTTTCGGATGCGTTCTGCGCC
>JANOSR010000293.1:0-9139 GCA_031415935.1 Steroidobacteraceae bacterium
GACCGGGGCCGACGCTCGCGCGGCGGGCATCGTCGACGAGTTGGGCGGTGTGGACGAGGCGATCGCGGAGGCTGCGAAGCTCGCCGGCCTCGAGGAAGGCTACGGCGTCGTCTGGATCGAACGCAGCATGTCCTGGCGCGAGGTGATCGCCATGCGCCTGCGCACTGCGGCGGCGTGGCTGGTCAAGGCGATCGCACCGCGTCGTGCGCAACTGCCGGGTCTCGGCTCCGCGATGGCAGAGATTCGCGGCCTGCTCGAGCTCGCGGCGCAGGGGCGGCCGGTCTACCTGTGCCGCTGCCGCATCGACTGACTCACGCCCAATCGCGGATGACCTTGATCAAAGGATGCAAAGCGTGAAACTCCTCGCAGGAATCATCGTTGTCAGCTTCGCGCTCGCGCCGCCGGTGGTCGCGAGCGAGACGGACCACGCGCACCACCACGCCGATAAGCTCGGTACCGTGCACTTCACGACCTCGTGCAAGCCCGAGGCGCAACCCCTCTTCGATCGCGGCGTCGCGCTGCTGCATTCCTTCGGCTATGCCCCTGCCGCCGCGGCATTCAGCGACGCGCTCGCCGCGGATCCCGCCTGCGCCATGGGCCAGTGGGGGATCGCGATGAGCTACTTCCATGAGATCTGGGCGCCGCCCACGGCAGCGGAACTCGCCAAGGGCAGCGCCGCTGCGCAGCGGGCGGTCGAGATGGGCGGAAAGACGGACCGCGAGCGCGCCTTCATTGCAGCCATCGCGTCTTTCTACCGCGACGCCGGGACGTTCGATCACCGAACCCGCGTCAAGGCCTATGAGCAGGCCATGGCGGAAACGGCGCGCGCCTTTCCCGAGGACGTCGAGGCGACGATCTTCCACGCGCTCTCCCTGCTCGGTGTCGCCTACAACTCGCCGCCCGAAAAGACCTACGCCGTGCAGCAGCAGGCGGCGTCGATCCTCAACGGACTGCTGCCCCGGCTTCCCGACCATCCGGGCATCGCCCACTACATGATCCACTCCTTCGATTACCCGGAGCTCGCCAGCCTGGCGCTGCCCGCGGCGCGCGCTTACGCCGCGATTGCTCCCGACGCTGCGCATGCGCTGCACATGCCGTCGCATATCTTCACCCGACTCGGGTTATGGCCGGAATCGATCAATTCGAATCTCGCTTCGGCGGCGGTCGGCACGCGCGAGATCCCGAAGAGCCTTCCCGAAGCAAGCTCCTTCAATGCGCTGCACGCGTACGACTACCTCGTTTATGCCTACCTGCAGTCGGCGCAGGACGCCAAGGCGCGTGAACTCGTCGCACGCATCAACGCGATCAAGGCCCTGGACGATCCGGAAGCATTCGCCGCGGGCTTTGCGATGGTTGCGGTACCGGCACGATATGCGCTGGAGCGCAGGCAATGGCGCGAGGCAGCGAGCCTGCCCGACCCGCCCGGGTTCTTCCGCTGGGACAAGCTCCCGTACGCCAGCGCCAACACGGAATTCGCGCGCGCCGTCGGGGCCGCGCGCTCGGGCAACGTCGAGACCGCCCGCCTTGCGCTCGCGCGGCTCACCGAGATCCAGCAGCTCACCAAGGCAAAGCAGAAGGGCTTCGACTGGGCGACGCAGATCGAGATCCAGCGTCTCGCCGCCACGGGCTGGCTGGCCCACGCCGAGGGCGGTCAAGAGGAAGCTGTGAGACTGCTGCGCAGCGCGGCCGACCTCGAGGACGCGACCGACAAACACCCGGTCACGCCCGGGGCGCTGCTGCCGGCACGCGAACAGCTCGCCGATCTCCTGATGGAACTCGGCGACGCGTCCGCAGCGCTAACCGAGTATGAGGGCGCCCTGCGGAAGCAGCCGGGGCGCTACAACACGCTCCACGGTGCGGCGCTCGCGGCCGAACGGCTGGACCGGCGCGAGCGGGCAAAGGAGCTGCGCGCCCAACTTGCGGCCCAGTGCCAGCAGGGCGATGGCGAGCGGGCGGAGCTGGCGCGAGCGGACTAGACGCCAGCGCAGAGCAGGAGGGCGATCACGTTCAACCGACGCTGGCCCAGTCCAGGATGACCTTGCCGGACTGGCCGCTGCCCATCGTCTCGAAGGCGCTCAGGTAGTCGTTGGCGGCATAGTGGTGCGTGATCACCGGACGGATGTCGAGTCCGCTCTGCAACATGCTGGCCATCTTGTACCAGGTCTCGAACATCTCGCGTCCGTAGATGCCCTTGATCACGAGTCCCTTGAATATCACCTGATTCCAGTCGATTGCCATTTCCGCGGGCGGGATGCCGAGCATCGCGATGCTGCCGCCGTGGTGCATGACGCTCAGCATGTCCCGGAATGCCGAAGGATTCCCTGACATCTCGAGACCGACGTCGAATCCTTCCTCCATGCCGAGTTCGCGCATCGCATCTTCGATGCGCTCGTGCGAGACATTGAGCGCCCGCGTCGCACCCAGCTTCCGCGCGAGCGCGAGCCGGTATTCATTGACGTCGGTGATGACGACATGACGCGCCCCGATGAAGCGCGCGACCGCGACGGCCATGATGCCGATGGGACCGGCGCCCGTGATCAGCACGTCCTCGCCCACCATGTTGAATGAAAGTGCCGCGTGCGTCGCATTGCCGAGCGGATCGAGGATCGCGGCGATCTCGTCCGTGATTGCATCCGGCAGCCGGAACACATTGGCGGCCGGCAGCACCATGTACTCCGCGAAGCAGCCCGGCCGGTTGACGCCGACGCCCAGCGTATTGCGGCACAGATGACGGCGCCCGGCGCGGCAGTTGCGGCAATGGCCGCAGGTGATGTGGCCCTCGCCGGACACGCGATCCCCCCGCGAGAGGCCGCGCACCTCGCTGCCGGCCTCGACGATCTCGCCGCAATACTCGTGGCCGACCTGCATCGGCACGGGGATCGTGCGTTGTGCCCAGGCATCCCATTGGTAGATGTGCATGTCGGTTCCGCAGATCGCGGTCTTTCGCATCCGGATCAGCACGTCGTTGGGTCCGGTCTCCGGCCGCGCCAGCTCGCCCATCCAGATGCCCGGTTCCGGGCGCGACTTGATCAATGCCTTCATTTGGACCTCAACCCTTGATGATGCCGAGCTCGCGCCCGGCCTGCGCAAATGCGGTAGCGGCCGATTCGAGCTGGTCCCGTGAATGACCGGCGCACATCTGCGTGCGGATCCTGGCCTTCCCCATCGGCACGACCGGATAGGAAAAACCGATCGCATAGACGCCGAGCTCCAGCAACCGCTGCGCCATCCGCCCGGCGAGCGGGGCGTCGCCCAGCATGACCGGGATGATCGGATGCTCGCCGTCCGGGATCTGAAACCCGAGCGTGGTCAGCCGCTCGCGAAACCAGGCCGCATTGACCGACAACTGGCGGCGCAGACCGGGCGTCGTCTCGAGCATCTCGAGCACGCGAAGCGTCGTCGCCGCCACGACCGGGGCAATCGTATTGGAGAACAGATAGGGCCGGGATCTTTGCCGCAGCCATCCGATCGCCGGCGCGCGCCCGGATACGAAGCCGCCACTCGCGCCGCCCAGGGCCTTGCCGAGCGTGCTGGTCAGAATGTCCACGCGTCCCATGACGCCGCAGTGCTCGTGTGTGCCGCGGCCCGTCGGCCCCATGAAGCCCGTCGCGTGCGAATCGTCCACGACGACCGACGCTGTATACCGGTCCGCGAGGTCGCAGATTTCGCGCAGGCGCGCGATCGTGCCATCCATCGAGAACACGCCATCCGTCACGATGAGGCGTGTGCGTGCATCCTGCGTCTCCTGCAGGTGCTTTTCGAGTTGGCTCATGTCTCCATTGTCGTAGCGCAATCGCTTCGCCTTCGACAGGCGAATGCCGTCGATGATGCTGGCGTGATTCAGCGCGTCGGAAATGATCGCATCGTTCTCGTCGGTCAGTGTTTCGAACAGGCCGCCATTCGCATCGAAGCAGGACGAGTACAGGATCGTGTCGTCGGTGCCGAGGAACGCGGACAGCCGCTGCTCGAGCTGCCGGTGCACGGTCTGGGTCCCGCAGATGAATCGCACCGAAGCCATGCCATAACCATAGCGGTCGAGTGCCTCGTGCGCGGCGCGGCGCAGCTCCGGATCATTGGCGAGGCCAAGGTAATTGTTGGCGCACAGGTTGATGACTTCGCGCCCGTCCTCGAGCCGCACGACGGGGCCCTGGCCCGAGGCGATGACACGCTCGCGCTTGAAGAGGCCGTTGCGTTCCAGTTCAGCGGTCTGCGACTCGAGCCGCCGCAGCAATGCCTGATCCATGATTTTCCGCCAGTGAGCGCCAGCCGCGGATTATAGCGGCCGGCTTGCCGCTCCCTCGTATAATCCGCAGGCCGGGGAGGGCGGGTGACCGGGGAAAATCGGGTGGTGGATGCGGCGGGCAGCAGACATCGGATCGATCGCTGGCTCTGGTGCGCGCGATTCCATCGCAGCCGCTCGCTGGCTGCCGCGGCGGTCAGCGGCGGCAAGGTCCATGTCAACGGCGAACGCGCCAAGTCCGCCCGCAGCATCGCCATCGGTGACCGGCTGGACATCACGCTCGGCACGGATGCCTGGACCGTGATCGTGCTGTCACTGCCGTCGCGACGCGGCCCGGCGACCGAGGCACGCGCCTGCTACGAGGAGACAACCGACAGCGTGTTGCGGCGCGCCGTGGCGCGTGAACGCCGGCAGATCGAGCGTCGGTCGGACACGGCTCCACCGGGCCGTCCGGACAAGCGCGGGCGACGGGCGATCCGGCAGTTGCAAGGACGGAGCTGAGGCATGACTGCGCGGTCACCTGATGCGCCCTGGGCCATCCTCACTTCGAAGCCCGCGCGGCTATTCATCATCCTGTCGGGCCTGTTCGTCACCAATGCGATGATCGCCGAGTTCGTCGGCGTCAAGATTTTCGCGCTCGAGGACACGCTGGGGCTGCCGCCATTTGACTGGCGGCTGTTCGGCCAGAGCGGCTCGCTGTCTTTCACGGCCGGCGTGATGCTGTGGCCGATCGTGTTCATCATGACCGACGTCATCAACGAGTACTTCGGCGTGCGTGGCGTCCGGCTAATATCCTGGCTGGCGGTCGCCTTCATCTCCTATGCATTCCTGTTCGCCTATCTCGCGATCGATCTGGCGCCGGCGGCCTGGTGGGTTGGGGTCGGCAGCGAGCGCGGCGTGCCGGACATGCAAGCGGCATTTGCCAGCATCTTCGGGCAGGGCCTGTGGACGATCGGCGGATCGATCACCGCGTTCCTGATCGGCCAGCTGATCGACGTCGCCATATTCCACCGGATCCGTCGCGCGACCGGTGAACGATTTGTGTGGCTGCGCGCGACCGGATCGACGGCGATCTCGCAGCTCGTCGACAGTTTCGTCGTGTTGTACATCGCCTTCGTTCTGGGGCCACAGCATTGGCCGACGGGACTGTTTCTTGCCGTCGGCACGGTCAATTACTGCTACAAGATGCTAATGGCGGTCACGCTGATTCCGCTGCTCTACGTCGGCCGTCGGCTGATCGGTGCCTATCTGGGTGCTGAAACCGCAGATCGCCTGCGGGCGCATGCGGCCGGCCCGCCCGTGACGCAAGGGGACCACGCCTGATGCCGCGGCCCAGCACGCCGGAACTCGCCGTCGACGTCGTCATCGAACTCGAAGACCGGCCCGGCAGGCCGATCGTGCTGATCGAGCGCCGCTTCCCGCCGGCAGGCCACGCGTTGCCGGGCGGCTTTGTCGACATCGGCGAAACGGTGGAAGAGGCGGCACGCCGCGAAGCGCGCGAGGAGACCGGACTCGACATCAGGCTCGCGGGGCTGCTCGGCGTCTACTCCGACCCTTTGCGCGATCTGCGCGGGCACACCGTCAGCCTCGTGTACATCGCGACCGCGACCGGGGAGCCGGTCGCCGGTGACGATGCAGCCAGCGTCCTGGTCGTAAGTCCGCGCGCTGCACCGCCGCTGGTGTTCGATCACGGGCTGATACTCGCCGATTACCTCAGGCGGATAGAATTCCAATCATGAGTAGTGGCGCAATGATGGAATTCCTGCGGACCGGCCAGCAATTCGATTCCGCGCCCGGTGCGGCGATCAATCGCCTGTATCTCGCCGACGAAACGACCGTGATCGCGGAAATCCTGGACCTCGCGCGATTGCCGGCGCCCGAGCGGCAGACCATTCATCGCGATGCGATGCAGCTCGTTGCCGCGGCGCGCCGGCGCAGGGCCGGGCGCGGAGGGGTCGAGGCATTCCTGCAGCAATACCACCTCGCATCCCAGGAAGGCGTCGTGCTCATGTGCCTCGCAGAGGCGCTGTTGCGGATTCCGGATGCCGAGACGGCGGATCGGCTCATCGCCGACAAGATCTCGACCGGGCAGTGGTCCGAATATCTCGGCGAGGCCGAATCGCTGTTCGTCAACGCTTCCACCTGGGGGCTCATGCTGACCGGCCAACTGGTGCGTCCGGCGGAGAGCGAGCTGCGTGATCCGGCGACCGTGCTACGCCGCCTCGTGACGAGGCTCGGGGAGCCCGTCGTGCGGGCGGCCTTCCGCCAGGCGATGCGGATCATGGGTCACCAGTTCGTCATGGGCCGGACCATCGGCGAAGCGCTCGAGCGCGCAGCCACTGGCGACGACGCGCGTTATCGCCACACCTACGACATGCTGGGCGAATCGGCACTGACGGCGACGGACGCCGAGCGCTACCTGCAGTCCTACAGTGCCGCGATCGCAGCCGTTGGCGCTTCGGTGCGCGCCGGCAGCGCGCCGGCGTCCTGGCCCAGCATCTCGGTCAAGCTGTCCGCCCTGCATCCACGCTACGAGTTCGGCAGACGGGAGCAGGTGCTCTCCGAGCTTGGCGCAAGAATCGAGGCGCTCGCGCTCGAGGCGAGCGCCGCCGGCATCGCGCTGACGATCGACGCAGAGGAGGCCGACCGGCTGGAATTGTCGCTGGAACTCCTGGACCGGCTGATGCGCCAGCCGAAGCTCGCCGGATGGGAAGGACTGGGTCTCGCGGTACAGGCCTACTCGAAGCGCGCGGTGGACGTGTTGCGTTTTCTCGGCCGGCGCGCTGATGAAACCGGACGGGTGCTCAATGTCCGTCTCGTCAAGGGTGCCTACTGGGACAGCGAGGTCAAGCGCGCTCAGGAACGCGGCCTGTCCGGATATCCGGTCTACACACGCAAGCAGAACACCGATGTCAGCTATCTCGCCTGCGCGCGCATCCTGCTGGACGGCAGCCGCCGGATCTACCCGCAGTTCGCGACGCACAATGCGCATACCGTCGCGAGCATCATCCATCTCGCGTCGGTGCGCGGCCGCGAGTTCGAATTTCAACGCCTGCACGGCATGGGCGCGGAGCTGTATGCGGAGGTGACCGATCCGGGCGGGCGCGCATTGCCCTGCCGCGTCTACGCGCCGGTCGGCTCGCATGAAGACCTGCTGCCCTATCTCGTGCGGCGGCTGCTCGAGAACGGCGCGAACACCTCATTCGTCAATCGCGTCGTCGACGAGTCGCTGCCGCTCGAGGAGGTCGTCAGCGATCCAGTCGCGGAAGTTGAGATCGCAGGGCCGGGACCACACCCGCGCATACCCTTGCCGGTGTCGATGTTCGGATCCGAGCGCCGCAATTCTGCCGGCCTCAATCTGGCCGATGGCCGCGAGCAGCGCAGCCTGGCGGAATCCTGCCGGCAGGCAACGACCGTAGCTCTGGTCGCAGCGCCGATCGTCGGTGGCCGTGAACGAAGCGGGCGCTCGCGAAAGATCATGTGTCCGGCGGATCTCGAGCGAGTCGCCGGCGAAGTCGCGGAGGCCGATGTCACGCTGGTGGGCGAAGCGCTCGCGCTTGCCAATACGGCCCAGCCCGAATGGGATCGCAGGCCCGCGGGCGAGCGGTCGGCGATTCTCCGCGAGGCGGCCGACCGCCTCGAGCGTGACGCTGCGCGCTTCATCGCGATCTGCGTCACCGAAGCCGGCAAGGCCGTGCCGGATTCGATCGCCGAGGTCCGCGAGGCCGTCGATTTCCTGCGTTATTACGCGGCCAGGGCGGAGCAGGAGTTCGGGCAGCCGCTTGCGCTACCGGGTCCGACCGGCGAATCCAACCGGCTGGTCTTGCATGGCCGCGGTGTCTTCGCCTGCATCAGCCCATGGAATTTTCCGCTGGCAATTTTCACCGGCCAGGTGGCGGCGGCGCTTGCGGCCGGCAACTGTGTCATCGCAAAGCCTGCCGCGCAGACGCCGCTGGTCGCTGCCGCGATGGTGCACTTGCTGCACGAGGCCGGTGTCCCCGGGGATGTGTTGCACCTGGTTCCCGGTCCCGGCTCCACGATCGGTGGCGCACTGGTCGCCGATCCGCGTATTGCGGGCGTCGTATTCACGGGTTCGACCGAGACCGCGCGCCTGATTAACCGCAGGCTCGCGGCCCGGGATGGCCCGTTGCCGGTGCTGATCGCGGAGACCGGTGGGCAGAACGCGATGCTGGTGGACAGTTCCGCGCTGCCCGAGCAGGTCGTCAACGACGCGCTCCAGTCGGCATTCAATTCGGCGGGGCAGCGTTGCTCCGCGCTGCGTGTGCTGTATGTGCAGCAGGACATCGCTGCCAGGGTGCTCGAGCTTCTGGCTGGCGCCATGGACCAGCTGGCGATCGGGGATCCCGCACTCCTTTCGACCGACGTCGGCCCGGTGATCGATGCGGCCTCACTGGCGACACTCGAAGAGCACGCCAGGATTATCGTCTCCGGGGCGCGCTGGCAGCACCGCGCGCCGCTGCCAGCCGGGCTGCCACGCGGGCATTTCTTCGCGCCGCTCGCGGTCGAGATCGACAGTATCGCGCGGCTCGAGCGGGAGGTATTCGGGCCCGTGCTGCATGTGGTGCGATTTGCCGCATCCGACCTCGATGCGGTCGTCGACGAGATCAATGGCAGCGGCTATGGCCTGACCCTCGGCGTGCACACGAGGATCGACAGTGTCGCGCGGCGCATCGCTGCGCGCGCAAAGGTCGGCAATGTCTACGTCAATCGCAACATGATCGGCGCGGTCGTCGGCGTGCAGCCATTCGGCGGCTGTGGGCTGTCGGGTACGGGACCGAAAGCCGGTGGCCCGCACTACCTGCCACGCTTCGCGACCGAGCAGACCATCACCACCAACACGGCCGCGGTCGGCGGCAACGCGACACTCCTGTCGCTCGG
>JANOSR010000294.1:0-9732 GCA_031415935.1 Steroidobacteraceae bacterium
CGAAGATCCGGCGGAAGTTTGGAATCAAGGAGGGCACGCGTGTGCAGGTGGAGGTCGATGAGCAGGCGCATCGAATCATCCTGACACCCGTCACACCGGATTACATCCAGAATCTGCGCGGGAAATACAAGGGCAAGCGCCTGTTGACGGCGCTGGCGGCGGAGAAAAAACGCGAAAAGGAACTCTGATGCCGCGCAAGCCAAAGACGCTGGTGCTCGATTCGTGGGCGGCGCTGGCGTATCTCGGCGACGAAGCGTCCGCGCAGGAGGTCGCCGACCTGATCACGAACGCCCATGAAAACCGCATTCCGATGTACATGTCTATCGTCAACGCGGGAGAGGTCTGGTACATCCTCGCCCGGCAGATCTCGGAGCCGCAAGCCGACAGCGCGGTGACCGATCTGACAGGTCTCGGAATCGAATTAATTGACGTGGATTGGCGCCTCACGCGAATGGCGGGAACATTCAAGGCACGGCACAAAATGTCGTACGCAGATTGCTTCGCCGCGGCACTCGCGAAGGACCGAAAATCCGACCTCGTGACCGGAGACAAGGAATTCAAGCAGGTCGAGGGGGAAGTCAGTATTCGCTGGCTCTGATTGTTTTGCGAGGGAGACGTGGAAATACCCCAAAGCATTCAAACGATCCTTAGAGTTGATGGCCGCCCGAACGGAGGAATGTATGAGCGCGCAACGGCAGGAACCAGAGATTGCAAATCCGGTGGAGTTCGCCGCGAACGACGCGACGCACGAAGTCACCAACCAGCCGGCGCTGCGGCGCGCCGCGGGCCTGAGGCGGTGGCAGCAGGGTGGGCGCATGCGGTTTATGCTGTGCAAGATGCGCTAGAATCCGCCCGCTGATCGCCGAGTCCGCGATGCTGGCTATGATCTGCACCGGCCCGCCGCAGCGCTGGCCCGTTTGTCTCCGCGCCCAACTCCGACGACACGAGAGGACACGCGCATGCGCACCCCCTTCGACATGAGCCTCATCCAGCGCGGCGCTCGGCTGCGCCGCACGCCGTTCTTCGAGGCCACCCAGCGCCACGGCGCCAAGGCCTACACCGTATACAACCACATGCTGTTCCCCATCTGCTTCGACGACCTCGAGGCGGAGTACTGGCACCTCATCAACCACGTCACGCTGTGGGACGTGAGCGTCGAGCGGCAGGTGGAAATCACCGGCCCCGACGCGTTCGCGTTCACCAATATGCTCACCCCTCGGGACCTCTCCCGGTGCGCCGTCGGCCAGGGGAAATACGTGGTCATCACCGCCGAGGACGGCGGCATCATCAACGACCCGGTGCTCCTCCGGCTGGGCGAGAACCACTTCTGGCTCGCGCAGGCCGACAGCGACGTGCTGCTGTGGGCGCGCGGTGTCGCGCTCAAGTCCGGGTTGAAGGTGCAGATCACCGAGCCCGACGTTTCCCCGCTCCAGATACAGGGTCCCAAGGCCAAGGCGGTGGTGCGGACCCTGTTCGGCGACGGGGTGTTGAAGCTGGGCTACTACTGGTTCCTGGAGACCGCGCTCGACGGCATTCCCGTGGTGGTCACCCGCACCGGGTGGACGGGGGAAGTGGGCTACGAGATTTACCTGCGTGACGGCAGCCGTGGCGACGATCTCTGGGAGCGAGTCATGGCGGCGGGGAAGCCGCACGACATTCGGCCCACCGGCCCTTCCGACATCCGCCGCATCGAGGCCGGAATCCTCAACTGGGGCGCGGACATGACGCTGGAGAACAACGTCTACGAGCTCGGCCTCGAGCGGTTGGTGGACGAGAACAAGTCGGGCGACTACGTCGGCCGGGACGCCTTGCGCCGCATCAAGGCCGGTGGCGTGGCGCGCAAGCTCGTCGGCGTGGAGATCGGCGGCGATCCGATCGAGTTCAACACCACCAAGTGGCCGGCGCGGGCGGGCGGCGCGCTGGTCGGGTACGTCACGTCGGCGATCCACTCACCGCGGCTCAAACGGAACATCGCCTACGCCTGGGTTCCCGTGGCGCACGCGGCGCTGGGCACGCGCCTGGCGGTGGCAGCACCCGACGGCGAGCGCCCGGCGACGGTGGTGGCGAAGCCGTTCGTGGATCCGGAGAAGGCCATCCCCAAGAGCTGAGACCTCGCTATTTTGAGTCTGAGATTCCCAATCAGGGTGGGTAGCGGTGGCTGACGAGAAACGGCATCCGTGCTTCAAGTACGCGTGGGCCGATGCGCGCGTGATCATCTGGCGTCACTCAAGTTCGTGATCGACAGACAGGAAGTATAAAGCCCCTGTTTCCGGTGGTGATTTTGACAGTGCGCGCCGAGGCGTAACATCGATTCTTGCAAGACACCCGAACGGAGGAATGTATGAGCGCGCAACGGCAGGAACCAGAGATTGCAAATCCGGTGGAGTTCGCCGCGACCGACGCGACGCACGAAGTCACCAACCAGCCGCCGCCGCTTTCAGGCTACAACGCCTGGACGCAGGATCGCATCCTCGTCGCCGCGGCGAAGCGCTCGCAAGCTGACTGGATCGGGAGCCAGGCGACAGCGATGGGCGAACTCGTCGGATCGGAGCGCATGCAGGTCCTCGCCGACCAGGCAAACCGCTACGGGCCGGTGCTCAGGACGCACGACCGCTTCGGTCACCGCATCGATGCAGTGGAATTCCACCCCGCGTACCACGAGCTGATGTCGCTCGCATTCGGCGCCGGTCTGCATTCGCTCGCCTGGACCGCCTGCAAGGCAGGTGCCTTCGCAGCGCGCGCGGCCCTGAATTACCTGTGGAACCAGGGCGAACAGGGCATCTCGTGCCCGGTCACCATGACCTTCGCCGGTGTCCAGGTTCTGCGACGCCACGCGCCGGCACTCGCCGCTGAATGGGAACCGAAGCTCACCGCAAACGCCTACGACGCGCGTCCGCTGCCGATCGCCCGGAAGAACGGCGCCACGATCGGCATGGCGATGACCGAAAAGCAGGGCGGCTCGGACCTGCGGGCCAACAGCAGCATCGCGGTACCGGTCGATGGAGGCTATCGGCTCACCGGGCACAAGTGGTTCTGCTCGGCGCCGATGTGCGACGGCTTCCTCGCGCTGGCAAGGCTCGAGGACCGCGTGACCTGTTTTCTGGTGCCGCGCTCGCTGCCCGACGGGACGCGTAATCCGTTCTACCTGCAGCGGCTCAAGGACAAGATCGGCAACCGTTCGAACGCTTCATGCGAGATCGAGTTCAGGAACACCTTTGCGCACCTGGTCGGCCCCGCCGGCAAGGGCATCGCGACGATCATCGAGATGGCGCATCTCACGCGCTTCGACATCGTCGTCGGGTCGGCGGGCATGATGCGCGCGGGGCTCAGCCAGGCGCTGCATCACTGCGAATATCGCAGCGCGTTCGGCCGCCGGCTCGCCGAACACGCCGCGATGCAGAACGTGCTCGCCGACCTGGCGCTCGAATCCGAGGCGGCGACCCTCACGGCCTTTCGGCTGGCGCAGGCATTCGACCGCGGGGCAAACGACGCCAACGAGCGGCTGCTCGCGCGCATCATGACGCCGATCTCGAAATACTGGCTGTGCAAGAGGAATCCGGTGTTCACCGTGGAGGCGATGGAGTGCCTCGGCGGCAACGGCTTCGTCGAGGACGGCCCGTTCGGGCGCCTGTTCCGGGAATCGCCGCTGAACGGCATCTGGGAAGGCAGCGGCAACGTGATCTGCCTCGACGTGCTGCGCTCGGTCGAGCTCGAACCGGAATCGCTTTCTGCACTGTTTGCGGAGATCGGCGCCGCTGGCAACAACCGTCACCTGAAGGCATTTCTCGCCAGGCTGCAACGCGAATTCGCGGAACGCGCGAACCAGGAACTGCGCGCGCGCCGGCTGGTGGAAATGGCCGCGACTGCGCTGCAGGCGAGTCTCATGCTGCGCTACGCGGATGCGCGCGCTGCCGACGCGTTTTGCGCAAGCCGGCTCGGCGGAGACTGGGGCCACGTGCCGGGAACGCTGCCCGCGGGGACGGATTGCAGGGCGCTGAGCGAGCGCTTGCGGCTGCAGTGATCAGCTGTCCTGATCAGCTGTCGGCGCACGCTGAGGCCAGGCCAGCATCGCCAGCGCATATAACCCCGCCGCCATCAGCAGCACGACGCGGTACCCCAGGTGCACCGCCAGCAGCGCCGCGAGCAGCGCCGACAGCACCGACGCGCAGCCGTTGATGCCCCAGGCCCAGGGAATGAAGGCCGGCGCCTCGCCCGCGAGTCGCGACAGTCCCAGTGGAAACGGCATTCCCATCAGGAACGCGAGCGGCGCGATCAGCGCGAGGGTCAGAATCACGCGGCCCGCAGTCGATTCCAGCACGCCCGGCTGCGGCGGCAGCGCCAGAATCTGGACCAGCAGCAGGAGCACAATGCCGGCCGCCGCCCACTTCAGCGCCCGCGCGCGGTCGCGTACACGCGAGGCCAGAAGGCTGCCCGCGCCTGCAAACACCAGGAAGCCCGCCAGCACCGCGACCGTGGCGAAGAGCGGGTGCCCGACGAACAGGCCATAGCGCTGCATGCAGGCAATCTCGACGAACAGAAACGCGAGTCCCAGGCACAGAAAATAAATCCCCGAGCGCATGCGCCCCGCATACCGTTGCTGCCGGCGCAGCGCTGCGAGCGGCGCCAGAATCAGCAGCAGGGACAGCGGCATCGCGAGCGCCAGCGTGCCGACCAGTACCAGATAACCCGTGTCCAGGAGCGTCAGCCCGCCCTGGCCGCGCAGCGCGATCAGTTCCTGCAGCAGGCCCCAGCGGAAGAAATGAAAGAAATACGGGCGATCGTCCGTCGCGGGCGCGACATGGAACTTGTAATCGGCGAGGAAGCGCTGTGCTTCATCCCCGAGCAGCGCGAGCGCACCCTCATAGAGCCAGGCCCGCGGCACGCGGTGATGTCGATTCACCTCATCCGGCGCGACGCCTGGAAACCAGGCCGGGTCGAAGCCGCGCGACTCGCAGAAAATCCGCAGGCGCGCGATGTCAGAAAGCGTCAGGGCGCCTTGTTTGACGAGCAGCGTACTGGTCTGCCAGCCGCGGATCAGCGCAAGCTGGTTGCCCGGATCCGCGCCCAGCGCGCGCAGTGCCGTCACGGCCGTCGCGAACAGCTTGAGGCCTTCGCGCGACGGCTGCTTTTCCCAGCGCGTCAGCGCGAGATAACCGCCCGGCGCGAGCCGCGCGTAGTAGTCGCGCACCGCCTCCACCGTGTAGAGATAGCTCTCGGCCACGGCCTGCACGCCTGCGCCCGAGCCGCTATAGGAATCGAGCGGCGCGAGCTGGATCAGGTCGTAGCGGCGCTTATCGGCGCGGACGAAGCCGCGGGCGTCGCCGGGATGCAGATGAACGCGCGGCTCGTCGAGCCGCGCGCGCAGCAGTTTGAGCATCGTCGGATTGAGTTCGACGGCGTGGATTTCCCGTGCGTCGTGATAGAGCGCCTGCAGCACTTCCGCACCGCCGCCCGCGCCGAGCACCAGCACGCGCGGCTGCCCGGTCAGGTAGTAAGGCAGGGCCGAGGTCGTCTCGTCGAGATAGGCGAGCGACTCGCGGCGGCCGTCGATGGCAGTCAATGCGGTCATCGCATCGCCGTCCGTGAACACCGCGAGCTGCGGCGGCGGCTCCGAGGTCGTCGCGAGGCTGCGGCCAGGCGCATGACGAAAAGGAACTGTCTCGTTGCTCACGACCGTCAGCAGGCCGTAGGGACTCGAGTACTCGGCTTCGACGGCGGCGCCCATCACCTGCAGCGTGCGCGGCAGTCCTTTGAACTCGGTGATGCGCGGGGCAACCCAGGAAGGCGGAACCAGCAGGGCTGACACGACGGCCAGCGTCGGCAGCGCAAGCCGCGCCAACTTCGGGGCCGGCGGCAGCGCCGCAGCGACGGCGCCCAGCAGGACGGCAGCGCGCAACGCTTCGCCCGGCGTCACCAGGAAGAGCAGACCGGTCGCTAGCGCGGCGCCCAGGCCTGCGCCCAGCAGATCGGCGGCGTAGAGCACCGGGATCCGTTCGCGCGCGTGCATGAAGGCGAGGCCAAAGCAGCTGGCGGCAAAGAAGAACGGCAGCGACAGCAGCAGAAAAAGCCCCGCCAGCCAGCCGAACTGGGCGGGTGTCCAGACGAGCTCGAGGCCATTGAACGGCAGTCGTTGCGCCGCCGCCCAGCAGAGCGGAATGGACAGAGCGAACAGAGCCGCACAGGTCGAGTAGACAGCCGTGAATCGGGGCAACAACCGGTGGCCGGCGAGCGCCAGCGCCGTGCCTGCCGCGCCATGGCCCAGGAGCGCGAGGCTGATGATCATCGCCGCGAAGGGCTGCCATTGGATGATAGCGAGCAGCCGGAACAGCAGCACCTGGTAGGCGAGCGCCGCGCCGGCCAGCAGGCCGATGGAGAGCGCGAGCAGCGCCGACTCACGCCGCGTCATCAGCGCTGGCCGGTCAGCGGCACGAAGACGACCGGCAGAACGGAAGTTGTCGTGACCCTTCCCTGCTTGTCTTTCCGGAGCAGGATCAGCTCCTGCGTGTGGAAAGGCGCGCCGACCGGAATGACCATGCGGCCGCCGGGTTTCAACTGCTCCACGAGCGGCGGCGGGATGGAGCCCGCGGCCGCTGTGACGATGATGCCATCATAGGGCCCATGTTCCGGCCAGCCGTAGTAGCCGTCGCCCATTTTCACGTGGATGTCGCGGTAGCCGAGTTCCTTCAGGCGCGCCTCTGCGCTCTCGGCCAGCGGCGCGATGATCTCGATCGTGTAGACGCGCTCGACGAGTTCCGCGAGCACCGCGGCCTGGTAGCCGGAGCCAGTGCCTACTTCGAGCATCACGTGGCCTGGCTGCGGTGCCAGCAGCTCGGTCATGAGCGCCACGATGTAGGGCTGCGAGATCGTCTGGCCGTGACCGATGGGCAGCGGCCGGTTGGCGTAGGCGCTGCCGACCGCGCGCGCCGGGACGAAACGGTGCCGCGGCACGGCATCCATCGCGCCCATCACACGCGCACTGAATCGCGGCCGTCCGGTGGCGTCCGCGGTCCGCGCGGCGTCGCGCTGGATCTCGGCCAACAGCGCCCTGCGCTCACCCGTGTAGCGGGCCTCGTCGGAGGCCGCCATCAGCAGGCAGGCGCACGCGAGCAGCCAGACGCGCGCCAGTGCGCGTGCTGTGACATGCGGCGGGCGTACCGGCATAGCGTCCTCCATATTGCCACATGGTGCCGGGCTTTCGGATTTGGCGGATCGTTCGGATCCGGGGGATGCCCTGCCGCGCATCAGTGAAAACGGGGCAAGCCCAACTTCTCAGATCACGCCACGCCGCTCCTGGTCGAGCTCGATGGACTCGAACAGCGCGCGGAAGTTACCTTCGCCGAAGCCCTCGTTGCCCTTGCGCTGGATGATCTCGAAGAAAATCGGGCCGATCACGTTTTTCGTGAAGATCTGCAGCAGGAAGCCGTCCTCGGCGCTGCCGTCGATCAGTATGCGCCGTGTCTTCATGTGCTCGAGCGACTCCCGATGGCCCGTGACGCGCGCGTCGACGCCCTCGTAGTAGGTGTCCGGCGTGTCGTGGAACTCGACGCCATTGGCCCGCAGCGCATCGACGCTCCGGTAGATGTCGTCCGTGAACAGCGCAATGTGCTGGATGCCCTCGCCCTGGTACTCGCGGATGTATTCCTCGATCTGGCTCTTGTCGTCCTGCGACTCGTTGATCGGGATGCGGATCTTGCCGCAGGGACTCGTCATCGCGCGGCTGAAGAGACCCGTCTTTTTCCCCTCGATGTCGAAGTAGCGGATCTCGCGGAAGTTGAACAGCCGCTCGTAAAAGCCGGACCAGAGATTCATGTTGCCGCGCTGGACGTTGTGCGTCAGGTGATCGATCAATGTCAGGCCGGCTTCGCGCACCGACTGCTGCGGGTCCCGAACTGGCATGAAATCCACGTCGTAGATCGTCCGGTCGCCGTAGCGATCCACGAGATAGATGATGCTGCCGCCGATACCCTCGATCGCCGGAATGTGGAGCTCCATCGGGCCCACCCGGGTCTCGACCGGCTTCGCACCCAGCTCGACCGCCCGGTGCAGGGCGTAGGCGGCGTCCCTGACGCGGAAGGCCATTGCGCAGGCCGATGGCCCGTGCGCACGGGCGAACTGCTGGCCGAAGCCCTGGGGCTCGGCATTGATGATGAAATTGATGTCGCCCTGGCGATGCAGCGTGACGTTCTTGCTGCGATGCCGGGCAACGACCGGGAAACCCATGCGTGCAAACAGGGCCCGCAATTGTTCCGGGTCCTCGGCCGTGTACTCGACGAACTCGAAGCCGTCGGTACCCATCGGGTTTTCGAACAGGTCACCCATGATCCGCTCCCGGGTTAGTTACAATTGTAACTATAATCGGGTCGTAACCAGCAAGGAACCGTCCATGTCCGTACCAGCGAGCGCGATCCTGGACCTGGAGCACTTCCTGCCCTATCGGCTGTCGGTGCTTTCCAACACCGTCTCGACGGCTCTGGCCGGCGCCTATGCGCGGCGCTTCGGCCTGTCGATCCCGCAGTGGCGCGTGATTGCCGTTCTCGCACGCACGCCGGGGCTTTCAGCCGCCGCCGTCGCCGAGCGCACGGCGATGGACAAAGTCGCGGTCAGCCGTGCGGTGGCCGGTCTGGCGCGCTCGGGCCGCGTGCGACGCACGCTCGCCCAAAGCGACCGGCGCCGTTCGGTGCTGACGTTGACGGCGCGCGGGCGCGAAGTCTATATGCGCATCGTTCCCTATGCGCTCGAGTACGAGCGGCGCCTGCTGGCCGAACTCGCACCGTCGGAACAGTCTCTGTTCACGACCGTATTGACCCGTCTGCAGAAGCGCGCGGGCTTGCTCGGCCCGGCTGGCGCGCGTGTATAATTCGCGGCGCCACGCCATCGGTCGGGACGCATCGGGCCGGGCGCATCTGGAGTATTGATGCTAGGCAAGATCCCGGCCGCCCGTCAGGAAATCATCGACCGTATTGCCGCTCGCGCGCGCCGCGCCGGTCGCGGCCCGATGCCGGTAGCGGCGGGCCGCTTCGCGCGGTACTTCTACAACGGCGTCTCGGAACTCGACCTCGTGCAGCGCGGCGACACCGACCTCGCCGGTGCGGCACTCGCGCAGCTCACGATGGGGCGTGTCCGGCGGCCCGGCCGGCCGATCGTCCGGGTGTTCAATCCGGATGCCGCACGCGACGGCTTCTCCTCCACGCATACCGTCATCGCGGTCATCACCGACGACATGCCGTTTCTCGTCGATTCGCTCGGCATCGTCTGCACGCAGGAAAGACTTGCGATACACCTGATCGCGCACCCAGTCTTTGGCGTTGCGCGCGACCGGCGCGGCCGCCTGACCGGCCTGTTCCTCGAGGATGCGCGACCGGACGCAAGAACCGAGTCCTGGCAATTCATCGAGGTCGATCGCGAAGCCGACCCTGCGCGGCTCGTGGCGCTCGAGCGGCGCATCAGGAGCACGCTCGAGGATGTCCGCTGCGCGACGACCGACTGGCATGCGATGCGCCGCATGGCGCGCGAGATCGCCTCGGACCTGGGCAAGCAGCTGCGCGGACCGCAGGCCAGCGAGACGCGCGAGGTGAAGGCGCTGCTCGAATGGATGGAAGCAAAGCACTTCGCCTTCCTCGGCTATCGCGAGTACCGGCTGCGCCGCGGCCGGAACCGTGACCTGCTCCAGCCGATCTCAAAGTCCGGGCTCGGGCTCATGCGCCCGAACCGCCACCGCAAGCAGCGATCGGT
>JANOSR010000295.1:0-2957 GCA_031415935.1 Steroidobacteraceae bacterium
GTCGAATATGTCACGCCTGCGCACGCCAGCAAGGCCATCGCGATCGTCATGAGCGGCGCACTCGCCGCCGCCTGGCTCGGTCCGGAGATTGCCGTGCGCTTCGCCGATTTCGTCGCGGGTGCGCGCTACGCGGGATCATTCTTCGTCGGCACGGGCCTCTATGCGCTCGCGGCCATCCTGCTCGCGCTGACTCCGGTCTCCACGAGCATGGCGGAGAAGGACACGCGGCCGCCACGATCGCTCGCCGAGATCGCGATGCAGACGGACTTTCGAATCGCGGTGCTGGCGGCGCTCGTTTCGTATGCGGTCATGAGTTTCATCATGACGGCGACGCCGATCAGCATGCATGTGATCGATCTGCACGATGAGGTCGCGACCAAGCAGGTCATCCAGGGTCATCTTATCGCGATGTACCTGCCGTCGCTCGCGAGCGGCTGGATCATCACGCGACTCGGCATCCGCCCGGTCATCGTCGCAGGCTCGTTGCTGATGGCCGCTTGCGTCGCCATCGCCGCATTCGTCGGGCACAGCGTGCTGCATTACGGCTGGGCACTCGTGCTGCTGGGTGTCGGCTGGAATCTGCTGTTCATCGCCGGCACGACGCTGCTCACGCGCACCTACCGGCCGCAGGAGCGCATCCAGGTGCAGACCCTGAATGACTTCATGGTATTCGGCGCCCAAGCCATCGCATCGCTGATGGCCGGTGTCGCGCTTGCGACGATCGGCTGGGAGCGCCTCAATCTCGTGACACTGCCATTTCTGGCGGCGGTACTGCTTTCCCTTGCGCTCGCGGCCCGCCGACGGCGGGCAGAGCCGGCCTAGCTGTCGAGGAATTCGCGGATCCGCGCGACCTGCGGCGTAACCGGTTCCTGCAACAGCGCCGCGGCATCCTCGGCGAGTTGCAGCATCGGCTGTGCCGGCGTCACCGCTGGTTGCTGGTTGTCCGCGAAGACCAGACGGCGGATTTCGCCGGGCCGGAGCGCCGCGAGTTCGAAGGCGACCAGCGCGCCACGGCCGCAACCGATCAGATCCACTTCGCGCAGCCGCAGCTGATCGAGAAGGTCTGCGATCGCGGCTGCCAGGTTCGCAACTGTCATGCGGCCGGCAGGCCCGTCGGATGCGCCGCTGCCCGGCAGATCCGGCGCATAGACCGAGCGATCAGTTCCAAGCATCGCCGCGCAGGCCTTGAAATCGGCGCCGGTGCCGCCCTCGGCATGCAGAAAAAGGAGCGCGGTGAGTTCGTCGAAGCCGCCGCTCGGCGGAAACGCCGTGGTCAGGTGCAACTGGCCGTAGCGGCAATCCACATACATGCGCCGCAGGGATGCCGTTGCCGCCGCCTTCCGGATCTTTGCCGCCATGCCCGCCCCGTCCCGATGGCTCCTTGTATCATGGTGCATCAAGGAGGCCGCAATGCCAAAGAACCTGCGCACATTCCTGCCCGCCGTCCTGGCGACGACACTCGGCCTGTTCACCGCCGCGGTGGCGCAAGCCGGGGGCCCCGATCACGCCGCGACCTACGAGAAGCTCAAGTCGCTGGCCGGTACCTGGACCGGCAGGATGGAAGATCCGCTCGAGGGTCCGCCGGTCACCGTGCGCTACGAGGTCGTGAGCAATGGCAAGGCCATCATCGAGTACCAGAATCCCGGCAAGTCATTCGAAATGGCGACGGTTTACTATCTCGCCAACGGCAAGCTGCAAGCGACGCATTACTGCGGGGCCGGCAACCAGCCCGCCTACCGCCTCGACGACAAGTCGACCGCTGAGCTCGCGCTACTCGAGTTCGCCGGCGCCACGGGCTTCGACCCGGAGAAGGACGGACATGTGCGCAAAGGCGATATCCGATTCATCTCGCCGAATCGCATCGAGCATCGCTGGTTCCACTATGTCGGACCCAAGGAAATGGGGTCAACGCACTGGTTCCTGGAGCGCCAGGTCGAGACACCCGCCGAACCTGCCGAGCCGGTCGCGGCGCCCGAGCCGGCAACATCACCAGCAACATGAAACGGTGTATCGCGACCTGGACGAGGCTGTTCGACGGCAGCCACCAGCACCAGCGCTGATTCAATACTCGTCGTATTTGCGCGCCTGGCCGCGCACGCGCTCGGCCGGATACTTGACTGCATTGCGCTCGAGTTTTTCGCCGGCCGCCTGCAGCAGGTCGATCTCGAGCCGGTCGGCGATCCGTACCAGGTAAACCAGCACATCGGCCAGTTCCTCGGCGGCGCGGCGGCGGCGGTCGGCATCGAGCGCCGCACTCTCCGCTTCGGTCAGCCATTGGAATAGCTCGACCAGCTCGGCGGCTTCCACAGAGAGGGCCATCGCGAGGTTCTTGGGGCTGTGGAACTGGTCCCAGTCGCGTTCCGCGACGAAGGCACGCAGGCGTTCCTTCAGTTCCTCAAGGTCGCGCATGGCGCCACTGTCAGCCAATCGCCGCTCGCGCGCAACGTCTGGTCGAATACGGTTTGCCAGTGCCGCACCCCGACCGGCAGAATCGACGGCCCATGCTTGGCCGCCGCCCCGCGCGGTGCCGGAGAACATTCCAATGCCGCTTGCTGCAAGATGGATCGTCGCCCTGCTGACCCTCGCATCATGCGCGGCCCAGGCCGCAGACAGCGCCGCGACGCCCCTGAGCGCCGAGACGATGTGGAAGATCCAACGGGTCGGGGACCCGGCGTTGTCGCCCGACGGCCGCCAGGCCGTCTATCCGGTGACCGTCTACGACGAGGAACAGGACAAGGGCGAAGCGGACCTGTACCTGGTCGCGACTTCGGGGGGCGCGTCGCGCCGCCTGACCAGCATGCCCGGCAAGGAATCGGAACCGGCGTGGAGCCCGGATGGACTCTGGATCGCATTCGTCGCCAAGCGCAGCGAGGACAAGGAGTCGCAACTCTACGTGATCGCGACCGACGGCGGCGAGGCAACCCGGGTCGGCGACGTGCCGACCGGTGTCTCCGCGC
>JANOSR010000296.1:0-4839 GCA_031415935.1 Steroidobacteraceae bacterium
GAAGGCCGCGTCCAGCGCGGATGAGAAGTAACGACCTTGCCAAACATGCCCCTTCCAGTCCCTCGAGCGGTTGATGCGTTGCGCGAAACGTGTGTGCAATGGCCTGAGAATCCGATACAACCCATCTTTGGTCGAAGGCACGACGACCAAGTGCACATGGTTCGTCATCAGGCAGTATGCAAGCATGCCGACTTCATTTCTCGTCGCATACTCCTGTAACCATTCCAGATAGACTTTGCGATCGCCCTCGGTAAAAAACACGCGCTCACGACGATTCCCCCGCTGCGTGACGTGATGGGGCACGCCCGCGAACACCACGCGTGCTTGTCGAGGCATTCGTCGACGCTAACACCGGGGATTTACAATGCTTGATCCGCAAATGGCGGCGAATGCCGAGAAACGTGTAAGCAGGAAGCGTCCCACTCAATAAAGGGGCGCGTCCCCTTTTACATGTTGCGGCGGTACTGGCCCCCGACGGCATAGAGTGCGCGCGAGATGCGGCCGAGCGAGGCCGATTTCACGGTCTCCATGAGTTCGCCGAACACGTTTCCGGCCGTGGCCGCCGAAGCCTGCAATCGATCGAGCGCCGCGCCCTGCGCGGACGCATGGATGTCGTTGAAAGCGCGTACCGCGAAGACCTGCGCCTGCTTTTCCTCCGCGGTCGAGCGGATCAGCTCGGCATGCCGGTTCTGGTCGGGATTCGCATGCTCCGGCAGGAAAGTGTTGACGCCGACGATCGGCAGGCTGCCGTCGTGCTTCTTGTGCTCGTAATAGAGCGATTCTTCCTGGATTTTGCCGCGCTGGTACATGGTCTCCATCGCACCCAGCACGCCGCCACGCTCCGAAATGCTCTCGAACTCCCGGTAGACGGCTTCCTCGACCACTTCGGTCAGGCGCTCGAGCGCGAATGAGCCCTGCCAGGGATTCTGGTTCTGGTTGAGGCCCAGCTCGCGCGCGATGATCAATTGGATCGCGACCGCGCGGCGCACGCTTTCCTCGGTCGGCGTCGTGATCGCCTCGTCATAGGCATTGGTGTGCAGGCTGTTGCAGCTGTCAAAGAGCGCATACATCGCCTGCAGCGTCGTGCGGATGTCGTTGAACTGGATCTCGCGAGCGTGCAGCGAACGCCCGGAAGTCTGCACGTGGTACTTCAGCATCTGGCTGCGCGGCCCTGCGCCATAGCGGTCGCGCATCGCGCGTGCCCAGATGCGGCGTGCGACACGCCCGATCACGGCGTATTCCGGATCCATGCCATTCGAGAAGAAGAACGACAGATTTGGCGCGAAATCGTCGATTCGCATGCCGCGCGACAGGTAGTACTCGACGATCGTAAAGCCATTCGCCAGCGTGAATGCGAGCTGCGAGACCGGGTTCGCGCCGGCCTCGGCGATGTGATACCCGGAGATCGACACCGAGTAGAAATTCCGCACGCGGTTGTCGATGAAAAACTGCTGCGTGTCGCCCATCATCCTGAGCGCAAACTCGGTCGAGAATATGCAGGTGTTCTGCGCCTGGTCTTCCTTCAGGATGTCGGCCTGCACCGTGCCGCGCACGCGCGCGAGCGCGTCCGCGCGGATTTTCCGGTAGGTCTCGCGATCGACTAGTCGATCGCCGCTGACGCCCAGCAGCCCCAGGCCGCTGCCGTCGTGGCCGGGCGGCAGTTCGCCGCGATAGCGCGGTCGCTCGCGGCCTCCGAACAGCTTTGCGAGCTTCGCCTCCGCCTCCGGCCAGCGGCCGCTCTCGCGCAGATGCCGCTCGACCTGCTGGTCCACGGCCGTATTCATGAACATCGCAAGGACCATCGGCGCCGGGCCATTGATCGTCATCGAGACGGAAGTCGACGGCGCGCAGAGGTCGAAGCCCGAGTACAGACGCTTCATGTCGTCGAGCGTCGCGATCGAGACACCCGAGTTGCCGATGCGGCCGTAGATGTCCGGGCGCTCGTCGGGATCCTCGCCGTACAGCGTGGTCGAGTCGAAAGCCGTTGAGAGCCGCGCGCCCTTGTGCCCGGCGGCGACGTAATGGAAGCGCCGGTTGGTGCGCTCCGGCATGCCTTCGCCGGCGAACATGCGGGTCGGATCCTCGTCCTCGCGGCGATACGGATAAATGCCACCCGTGTACGGATAGGAACCGGGCAGGTTTTCGGTGAGGAGATACGCCAGCAGATCGCCCCAGTCGCGGTAGCGTGGTGTCGCAATCTTCGGAAGCTTCAGGTGCGACAGCGACTCGGTGTAATTCGCGCCGCTGACCTCGCGGTCGCGGACCTTGTAGCCGTAATCGTCCGCGCTCGCGGCCGCATCGCGCTCAGGCCAGGCCTTCAGCAGGGCGATGCCCTCGGCGCCGACGGCGTCGAGCGCCGCGTTGTACTCGCGCCGCAATTTCTGTATTGCGCCGTCAGCGTCGCACAGCTCCGCCTCCGCATAACGGTCGAGTGCGCCCGGCAGCGTGGGATCGCCGGCCGCGGCCAGCGCGCGATGCAGGCCATGGGCGCGGCTCGCCGCTTCCGCGGCAACAAGCGCCCCCTGATGCGCCTTGCGTCCGCCCGATGCGATTTCAGCGAGATATCGCACGCGCTCGCCCGGAATGATCGCCTGGCGATGCGGCGGGCCGAGCGGGGCGAGCCCCTGGGGCTGCCAGGGCCTCAGCCGGCCCCATCGCTCGTGGAGCTTTGCGCACAGCGCCGCGAACAGCGTGTTGACGCCCGCGTCATTGAACTGGCTTGCGATGGTCGGGTAGACCGGCAGCTGCTCGGGCGGCGTCTTGAACAACTTGCGGTTGCGCGCGACCTGCTTGCGCACGTCGCGCAAGGCATCCTCGGCGCCGCGCTTTTCGAACTTGTTGAGCGCGATGAAATCGGCGAAGTCCAGCATGTCGATCTTCTCGAGCTGGCTCGCCGCGCCGTAGTCGCTCGTCATCACGTACATGGAAAGATCCACGAGATCCACGATCTCCGTGTCGCTCTGGCCGATGCCCGCGGTCTCAACGACGATCAGGTCGAATCCGGCGGCCTTCAGCAGTTGCACGGTGTCGGCGAGCACCGCGCTCGTCGCCAGATGCTGGCGGCGGGTCGCGAGCGAGCGCATGAAGAGCTGTTCGTTCGCGAGCGCGTTCATGCGGATCCGGTCGCCAAGGAGCGCGCCACCGGAGCGGCGGCGGGTCGGGTCCATTGCGACCACCGCGACCTTGCGGTCCGGGAAGAAGCGCACGATCCGATTCAGGATCTCGTCCGTCAGCGAGGACTTTCCGGCACCGCCCGTGCCGGTGATGCCGAGCACCGGCGGGCGGTTCAGCGTCTTGGCGGCGAGACTGCGGATTCTCGTCACCAGTGCCTCGTCGCCACCCTGCTCCAGCGCGGAAATGGCGCGCGCGAGTCCCACGGGATCGTCCGCCGAGACGGAGCTGCCGTCGAAGGCCGGCCTGGTTGCGCTCTGCACCCGCCGGAACACGTCGCTGATCATCCCGTCGAGACCCAGGCGCAGGCCGTCGTCGGGCGTGTAGATCTTCTCGATGCCATAGGCCTCGAGTTCCTCCACTTCATGCCCCGCAATCGTGCCGCCACCGCCCACCACGACTTTGATGTGGCCCGCGCCCCGCTCGCGCAGCATGTCCACCATATAACGGAAATACTCGTTGTGGCCGCCCTGGTAACTGCTGACGGCGACACCGTCGGCATCCTCGTGAATGGCCGCGCGAACGATGTCGGCGACACTGCGGTTGTGGCCCAGGTGGATCACTTCGGCGCCATGGGCCTGCAGGATCCGCCGGATGATGTTGATTGCGGCGTCATGGCCGTCGAACAGCGAGGCCGCACTGACGAAGCGCAGCGGGCCGCGCGCCGGGTCGGCGTCCCTGTCGATGCGTTCGGCGGGACTGCTCATCGCGGACCTCCAGCGGACCGAACGGACAGTGTAGCGGCAGCCGGGGACAGCTCAAATTGTGCCTGCCCGGCGCGCAGGGCCATTGCATTCGGGGGCCGACTGATGCTGTTATGAAGGTGGTGGGGAATAGCTGGTTGCAGGGAGTGGCGGGAGGCCAGGTGGAACAAGCCGAACAGGAGGTCTGTTCGACCCGCGAGGCCGCGGAGCGCTTGGGCGTTTCGCTGCGCACGGTGCAACTGTGGTCCGAGGCCGGCGTGCTGCGCGCCTGGAAGACTCCCGGCGGTCACCGCCGGATCCTGCTGTCGTCGGTTGAAGAACTGCTTCGCAAGCGTGGCGGCGAACTTGCGCGGCGCGCCGAGAGCGGCCGTTACCAGGTGCTGATTGTCGAGGACGAGCCGGATTTCCGTCGCTTGTTCGAGCTGCATCTGGGATCCTGGGGCCTGCCCATCGACCTTCAAAGCGTGCCCAGCGGTTTCGATGCGCTGGTGCGTATTGGCGCGGCGCGGCCGGACCTTTTGATCACCGACCTGCGCATGCCGGGCATCGACGGCTTCGAGATGATCCGTGCCCTGCAGGCTTCCGAGGCGATCAGCGATCTCGAGGTCATCGTCGTCACGGCGCTGACCCAGCATACGATCACCGAACGTGGCGGCCTGCCCGACCGGATCACCGTTTTGCACAAGCCCCTGCGCTTTGAAGACCTGCGCCGTCGGCTGCTGCAATTGATCGAACATCGGCATGGGCTGGCGGCGGTCGGCTGATCCCGCCAAGCCGCGAGACAATTTTCTTTTTGCAGGGCAAAATGAGCGGATCCGGTACGGAATCCGTGGCATCGGCCCGTGGCAAAGCGCGAAGCCGACCCCACAAATACCAGCAGGATCAATAACATGCCTCAGAATTCGGTCGTCATACTGGCCGCGCGGCGCACGCCGATCGGTTCGATGCTGGGGACATTCGCAAC
>JANOSR010000297.1:0-2286 GCA_031415935.1 Steroidobacteraceae bacterium
AGCGTTCCGGGCCATCGGCGTCGTCACCCCTGCCGACGAGGTGCGACTCGCGTTCAAGACCGGCGGCATGATCAGCGCGATCCACGTCGAACAGGGCGAGCGCGTGCGGCGCGGTCAGCTGCTCGCGACACTGGCCGACGATGAAGTGGCGGCCGCCGTCGCACAGGCACAGGCGCTCGCCGACAAGGCCGCGCGCGACCTCGAACGCGGCAAGGCCCTGCTCGCCGATGAGGTCGCGACCCGTGAACAGGTCGAGGATCTCGAGACCGCGCGCTCGGTCGCGGCCGCCACACTGCGTACGGCGCTCTTCAATGCGCGCCACGCGCGCATCGAAGCGCCCGGCGACGGCGTCGTGCAAGGACGCCTCGCGGAACCGGATGAACTGGTCGCCGCCGGCCAGCCCGTGCTCGTGGTCGGCAATACGGGTGGCGGCTGGATCGTGCGGGCGGCGCTGTCGGACCGTGACGTCGTTCGCGTGCGGGCCGGGATGACGGCCGAAGCAACGCTCGATGCCTTCCCCGGCCGGCGCTTCGCCGCGACCGTCACCGAGACTGCCGCGGCGGCGGATCCGCAGACCGGAACCTACGAGCTGAAACTCGCCGTCGATCCCCAGGGCGAGCGCTTTGTGCAGGGCCTGGTTGCGAAGGTCGTGATCGCTGACCAGGTCGCGGCAGGCGTGCCGGTGGTCCCCGTAACCGCGCTGCTGGAGGCCGATGGCCGCGCTGCCCTGGTGTTCGTCGTCGCGGAAAGCGGCCATGCAAGACGTGTTGCGGTGCAGACCGGCCGGTTGCTCGGGGAACGCATCGAGATCGTCACGGGTCTCTCGCCCGGCGACCGCGTCGTCACCGAGGGCGCCGCCTGGCTCGACGACAACGACCCCGTTCGCGTACTCGACGGCGGCTGAGATTCCACCATGAGCCTCTGGTCGTTCTCGGTCCACCGCTGGCAGTTCACGCTGGTCGTGTTCGCGCTCCTGATCGCGACCGGGCTCTGGGCACTGGGCGCGATCCCGCGCACCGAGGATCCGTCGCTGAAGTTCCCGGTCTCGCTGGTCGTCGTGAACTACCCGGGCGCGGATCCCGAAGACGTCGAGCGCCTGGTGGTCGACCCGATCGAGGACGCGCTGGCCGAACTCGACGACGTCAAGAAACTCAACAGCACGGCGCTCGACGGGCTCGCGCTGATCGAGATCGAGTTCGTCTACGGCACGGATCCGGACCGCAAGTACGACGAGGTCATACGCGAGATCAATGTCGTGCGGCCGTCGCTGCCGCCCGACGTGCTCTCGATCGACGTGCGGCAGTTCAACCCGGGCACGGTGAACATCGTGCAACTGGCGCTGGTCAGCACCGACGCCGACTGGCGCGAGCTCAGGAAGCGCGCCGAAGACCTCGAGGAACTCATCGAGACGGTCGCCGGGGTGCGCCGCGCCGAAACCTGGGCCTACCCGCGGCCCGAGGTGCGGGTCGCGATCGATCTCGAGCGTCTCGCGGCCGCGGGCGTCACGCTCGGCCAGGTGGTCGCCGCGGTCCAGGGCGAGAACGCGAGCATCCCGGGTGGCGCGGTCGACGTCGGCATGCGGCGCTACAACCTGAAGACCTCCGGCAGCTACGAATCCCTCGCGGAGATAGGCGATACGGTCGTGAGTGCGAAGGCCGGACGGGTCGTGCATGTCCGCGACATCGCCGAGGTGTCCTGGAGCGCCGAGGAAGAACGCTACATCGGGCGCTACAACGGTACGCGCGCCGTGTTCGTCACCGCCAGCATGAAAGACAACCAGAATGTCTTCACGGTGCGCGACGCGATCTACGCACGCCTGCCCCAGTTCGAAGCGGGTCTCCCGTCCCAGCTGCACCTCGAGCACGGCTTCGACCAGTCGGCCAATGTGGATCGCCGCCTGTCGCGGCTGCAACTCGACTTCACGATCGCAATCGGGCTTGTGATCCTGACGCTGTTGCCACTCGGGCTGCGCGCCGCCGGTATCGTCATGATCTCGATTCCGCTGTCGCTCGCGATCGGACTGGCGGCGCTGTACCTGGCCGGCTTCTCCCTGAATCAGCTCTCTATCGCCGGCTTCGTCGTGGCGCTCGGCCTGCTGGTTGACGATTCGATCGTCGTCGTCGAAAACATCGCGCGCAATGTCCGCCAGGGCGTGCCGAGGCTGCAGGCCGCGATCGCCGCGACCGACCAGATCTGGCTCGCGGTACTCGGCTGCACGGCAACACTGCTGCTCGCCTTCGTGCCGCTCCTGTTCCTGCCGGAGGGCGCCGGGGACTTCATCCGCTC
>JANOSR010000298.1:0-1654 GCA_031415935.1 Steroidobacteraceae bacterium
CTCATCTTCCTGCTGTTGCTCGCGACTTTCGGCTCGGCACGCGATGCCGCGCTGGTGTTCTCCGGCGTGCCGCTGGCGCTGACCGGCGGTATCGCCGCGCTCGCCCTGCGCGGAATACCGTTATCGATTTCCGCAGGCGTCGGCTTCATTACCCTGTCGGGTGTTGCGGTGCTAACTGGCGTCGTCATGGTGACCTACATCCGCGACCTGCGGCACAAGGGTATGGGACTGGAGGAGGCCATCATGGAGGGTGCGCTGACGCGCTTGCGGCCCATCCTGATGATCGCACTGGTGGCGAGCCTTGGCTTCCTGCCGATGGCGCTCAACACCGGCACCGGCGCGGAAGTTCAGCGGCCGCTGGCCACGGTCGTGATCGGCGGTATCCTTTCGGCGACGGTCCTGACACTGCTCGTCCTGCCGGCGCTGTACCGCATGTTCCACCGGCCGTACGCGACCGCCAAGCCGTTTGAACCGGAGGACTGATCGAGCGCCCGAAATCAGGCGATGATGCGCACATGTTATGGCTAGAGCGGGTCCGGCATCCCGGTGTGCTCGCTGCATTGGGCGCGGCGCTGTTGTTTGGCGCGGCCATGCCCTTCGCAAAGCGCTTGTTGCAGACGATCGATCCGTGGCTGCTGGCCGGCCTGCTGTACCTGGGCTCCGGGCTCGGCCTCACGCTCTATCGCCGGCTGGTTCGCGCCGGTCGCGTCCGATTGGCGAGATCGCAGATCCTGTGGTTCGCCGGCGCGATCCTCGCAGGCGGTGTCGTCGGCCCGGTGCTGCTGATGTTCGGGCTGACCGGCATGCCCGCCTCCGGCGCTTCGCTGCTGTTGACCGCGGAAGGCGCATTCACGGCGCTGCTGGCCTGGTTCGTGTTCAGGGAAAACTTCGACCGCCGCATCGCGCTGGGGATGGCGTCCATCGTGGCGGGCGCCGTGATCCTCGCCTGGCCTGGTGACGTGCGTTTCGCGGGCGTGTGGCCGGCGCTGGCGGTACTCGGCGCCTGCCTCGCCTGGGGCATCGACAACAATCTCACGCGAAAGGTCGCGCTGACCGATGCGACCTGGATCGCCTCGATCAAGGGCCTCACGGCCGGAACGGTCAATCTGGCGCTCGCGACCGCTCTGGGTGCACAGTTGCCGCGGTTTCCCGACGTGGCGAGCGCGATGATGCTCGGGCTGTTTGCCTACGGTGTCAGTCTGGCGCTGTTCGTGGTTGCGCTGCGCCACCTTGGCACGGCCCGCACTGGCGCCTATTTCTCGGTGGCGCCCTTCCTCGGTGCGGTGCTGGCGCTGCTACTCGGCGATCCCGTGACGCAGCAACTGCTGTCCGCCGGAGCGCTGATGGCGTTCGGCGTGTGGCTGCATCTGACGGAACGGCACGAACATGAGCATGTTCACGAAGCGCTCGAACACGAGCACGAACATGTGCATGGCGACGATCCGCACCACGAGCACGAGCATGATCCGCCTGTCGCACCTGGCACCCGGCACACCCACCCTCACCGGCACGAACCGCTGAGGCACCTGCATGCTCACTTCCCGGACGTACATCATCGGCATCGTCATTGAATTTGAAAAGCATGAAGACCTCATCGACTGACGCGGAGGTTTTCCTACCCGCCCTTCCTCAACTTCCTCAACCTCTCAATCGC
>JANOSR010000299.1:0-2842 GCA_031415935.1 Steroidobacteraceae bacterium
CACGGCCCAGGACGAACTGGCCAAGATGTGGATCCTGCGAAAGCTGCTGCATCCGATGGACGAACTCGCCGCGGTCGAGTTCCTGCTCGACAAGATGAAAGATACGAAGACCAACGCGGATTTCTTCGATTCGATGAAGCGTGGATGAGCGAGGCCCTGCGCCACCTGCGCCGGGGCGACCCGGTGATGGCGCAGCTGATCCGCCGCGCCGGGCCGTATGTCCTCAAACCCGACCGCAGCCGCAGCCCCTATGAGTCGCTGCTGCGGGCCGTGGCCCACCAGCAGCTGACCGGCAAGGCCGCCAACACGATCCTCGGCCGCTTCTGCGCGCTGTATGGCGGCGACAGCTACCCGCAACCCGACCAACTCGTCGCGACGCCGGATGACGAACTGCGGGGCGTCGGATTCTCGAGAGCCAAGGCGGCCTCGCTTAAGGACATCGCCGCGAAGACCCTCGACGGGACGATTCCGGAACGCCGCGCACTCATCAGGTTGTCCGACGACGCGATCATCGAGCGGCTGACCGAGGCGCGCGGCGTCGGCCGCTGGACGGTCGAGATGTTCCTGATGTTCACGCTTGGCCGGCCGGACGTGCTGCCCGTGGACGACTACGGAATCCAGAATGGCTATCGCCTTGCCTATGGCAAGCGGAGCCTGCCAAAACCCCGTGTCCTGGCCGCATTCGGCCAGCGCTGGGCGCCTTACCGGACCACGGCTGCGTGGTACCTTTGGCGGGCGGTGGACTTCGATCGCGAAAAAAGACAGCAGGCGGCAAAGAAAGGACAGGCCGGCTAGCAGACTGGAGGAGCGATCCATGGGGCAGCGGCTGCGGACACGCGTGATTACGGCGCTGGCCGTCGGCTCAGTGCTCGGTCCGGTCGCCGGTTTGCAAGCGAGTACCCCCGTCATCAAGGGGCCGAGACTTGTTTCGCATGTCGATATTTCCGACTGCTACCCGGCAGGATCTCCGGCGCGTTACCGCGAAGGCTCCGTCACCGTCTCGCTGACGATTTCGCCGGACGGAAGTGTCGCCCAGGTGGAGTTTCCGCCCGGCACGCCCGCGTGGCTCCGGAACGCAGCGCAATGCGCGGTTGACCGCCACAAGTTCAGTCCCGGAACGCGCGACGGTGTTCCGGTCCGGTCGCAGGCAACCCTGCCGATCAACTTCAGGATTCGTAGCAGTTCGGGGCAGCCGGCGCCGAACATCGAGCCACCGGTGCTGCGATCGAACGAAATGGAACTCGAGAAAGCTTATCGCGATTGCTATCCGGCCGACCTGAAGGGCCAGCAGTTGATCATCTACCGGACCACGATCGGCGTCGACGGACGCGCGCGCGGTTCCAAGGCCGTCCAAGCGAGCGATGACCGTCGACTCGACAAAGCGGGCGCCTGCGTTCTCGGCAAGCTGCACTTCACACCAGCCCTCCGCGGCAGCCAGGCCGTGAAAACGACGATCACCTGGAACCTGCTGGTGCGGCCACCGGCTGCAGAGTAATACGATTGGTGGCATATCAGGGAAAGTAGGTGCCGGCTGGAATGGTCCCATGGACGATAACAATTCCCGGAATGCCATCAAGTGCGCCGCCAGATTGCTGTTACAGACGGCGCTGGCAGTCGGTTTTGCCTGCGACGCGATCGCTGGCGATTCAGAAACCGAATCCGAATCCGATGTCATGCCTCCCCAGTTGCTCGGGATAGGAGATACCCGAAACTGCTTCATGAAGTTGAACGAGCCAACCCTTTCCGGAGAGAGTGTCGGACGCGTCGAAATCGTTGCGGATGCGACAATCGGGGCCGACGGCAAGATAGTCAACGTCGAAGTGCCTTCCTTGACTTCCTTGCCCTTGAAGTCGTGGGCAAAGAGCCGGGTCCTGCGATGGGCGACGTGCGTCGCCAATGCGATGCAGATTGAACCCGCCACGCGCGACGGCATTCCAGTTCAGTCCACCGCTTCGATACCGCTCAAGACCTGGACAGAAGAAGCCATAGACCAGGTTCAGCCCAGAAACCTGACGCCGGCCGTGCTTGCATCCACGCCCGAAGAGATCGATGCCACATTTCGCGAATGCACGCCGCCCGGATTGAAGGGTGCCCAGAATGTGCCTTATCAATTCACGGTGGACGCGGAAGGCCTTGCGAAGGGCGTTCGCGTGCTCGATTCACGCACTGATCGTCAGGTCAACAAAGTCGGCCATTGCGTTCTGGAAAAATTGCGCTTCGAACCGTATGTGCACGATGGCAAGGTCATCCGGCAGCCATTCCACTGAGTCGTCGTCGTTGGCCCGCAGAGCCCCGACTAGTCAAAATGGCGACGCGGAAATCTTGAATGGGCGCTCAGCGCTTTCCTTTCTCCACCGCCGGCACAATCCGCAAGTACGCCCAGATCGCCTTCAACTCGGCATCGCTCATCTGTTCATAGGCTTTCCAGGGCATGTACCCGGAAAGTACCCTGCCGTCCTTGTGCTTGCCTTCACGCATGGCGCGGATGAAATCGGTCTCGGTCCAGTCCTTGAGGCCGGTCTCGTGCGGCGTGATGTTTGCGATGATCGGCATGTTCGGATCGCCCTGGATCTTGCCGCCAGACAATCTCTGGCCGTGGCACCCACGGCACACCTGAACGATGTGTTCGCCGAATTCCGCGGTGGGCGCGGAATTAGGCGGTTCGAAGGCATGCGCCTTTTCATGGTCGACGTTGAATGCGACAAGGGCCGACGAGTCAAACGCCAGCACGAAGGTGAAGACGGGTCCGAACTTGACGCGTCCCAGGTCCCGATCGACCGATGGCCGGCTCCTGATGTACGCGACGATATCCGAGAGTTCGTAATCGGACAGGTTGACGAAC
>JANOSR010000300.1:0-1851 GCA_031415935.1 Steroidobacteraceae bacterium
GCGTCGGCGGCAGCCGACCTCACCAACCTCGAGGCACCGGGTGTAGATCTTTCCGGCCTCGACTTCAGGGGGGCAAGGCTCTTCGGCGCGAGTCTCAAGGGCGCGAATCTCACCAAAGCAAAGCTCCGCGGTTGCAATCTCGACCTGGCGGTTCTGCGCGACGCCATTCTGGTCGAGGCTGACCTCCGCGAGGCGAGCCTGTTCGCGAGCGTCCTGGCAAACGCGAAACTGAATGGCGCGAATCTGCGCGGCGCGCGGTTGATGGGCAACATGGAGCGCGCGAATCTTGAAGGCGCCGACCTGTCCGAGGTGAAGGGTGGCTCCGACATGAGCAACCAGCCGATGGGGTTGATCCGCCTCGTGCTGACACGGGCGCAGCTCAAGGGCGCGAGGCTCAATCGCGCGGATTTGTCGCGCGCCGATCTGAGCTATGCGGATCTGCGCGAGGCCGACCTGAGCGACGCGAACCTGGAGATGGCCAAGCTCGTCGGCGCGGATCTGACGGGCGCAAAGCTTGATCGAGCGATGCTTGGCGGCGCGGAGATTCACCACGCAAACTTCACGGGGGTCGAAGGCCTCGCCTCCGTGCGTGGACTCGAGAACGCCAAAGGAAGAGAGTTCGCCGTCTTCCCGAAATGAGAGTCTGTGCCTGATCCCGCGGCTCGCCCTTACGACGTAGAACGCTTTACAACGTCCACTTCAGGCCAATCCAGCCGCTGATCGGGGCAGCCGGTGAGACGAAGCGTGGGTCCTCGAACTCATCGCCCAGAACCTCGCCCGCTGCTCCGAGCAGTCCGAAGCTTTCGTATTCGGCGTCGAACACATTGTCTATCCGTGCAAAGACCATGAAGTTGCGATTGAAGCGGTATTCCGCACCGACATTGACGACCGTGTAACCCTGCAGCGGATCGAGAAGATTGCCTTCGTCGCCCCGCAGAAACTGATTCGATTGATACAACAGATCCGCGCCGAGGCTGAGTCGCGGCGTGAAAGCGAAGTTGGCACTCAGCTTGAGCAGATTCTCGGGGACGCCGGGGATTCGGCTGCCCGAGGGCACCGGGATCTCCCCGTCGATAGCAGCCGGATTGTTGGGGCTCGCCACGCTGAAGCTGTCGCGGAATGTCGCATCGAGACGCGTGTAGTGGAGCGCCCAGAGCAAACGCTCGTCGAAGGATCGCCCAGTCAATCTCGCTTCCGCCCCCAGGCGGCGGGTGTCACCGACATTGTCGAAGAATCCCTGATTGGTCAGTGCGCCCGCGCTGATGAAGATAATGTCGTCCTCGTTCGTGGTCTGGAAGAGTCCGACGTGCCAGCTCATGCCGCGCCATCGTCCGCGTGCGCCCGCCTCGATGCTCTTGGCAACGACCTGGTCGAGCGGCGGATCGGAGAGAAACGCATTCGGTAGCCGGCAGGGGTCGTCCGGATTGGCGCAGGTCAGCTCTACGGGAGAGGGCGCGCGATTCGACTCGCCGTAGGTCGCGTAGATTCCTGCCGTCGGCGAGACGTTCCAGGTTACGCCGGCCGAGCCGTTGAAGCGGCTGTAGTCGTGTGAGCCGTTCAGCTCGGTGCCGATTTGATCGCGCAGCTCGACGGTCGTGCTGTTGTAACGTCCGGACAGCGTGAGCCCGAGTGCGGGCGTCACGGCGAGCGTCTCGCTGAAAAAGACACTGCGATTTCGTGTTTCGCTGTGCACGCGAACAAAGGATTCTCCGACGAAGATGCCGCTCGATACGGCTGCACGGTTCTCATCCAAGCTGCCCAGCTCGGTATTCGAGTTGAATGCGGTGTCACTCCAGTCGAGCGAAGCGCCCACAGCCAACCAGTTGGGGCGGCCGAAGATGTCCTTTGAAA
>JANOSR010000301.1:0-48708 GCA_031415935.1 Steroidobacteraceae bacterium
GCAGCTCGGCGTATGCCATCCGGAGTCAACCGCGGCGCGCGGGCGGTGCGCGGCCGAGACTCCGCTCGGTCGCCCCCCCGGGACATAAGCGCGAACAAGCGGGTCCCCGCCCCCCCCCCCGCGCGCCGCGAAGGCGCCGACCCGCCATGCGCGTGGTGGCGGGGTTATCGCTAGCGAACACGTAAGTTACGGCGGAGTTCGCGAGCGAGAAACCCCGCCGGATCCCGCGCGTGGCGGACGAGCACATCATCCGAACACGCCGTGCAGGAACCAGCCCTGGCCCGGTGGCCGTTCACGGAAGATCCACAGCCGCACGCCGCCCTGCGTCAATGCGACGTAGTAATCGCGGCGCACGTCATGACCGTCCCACCAGCCGGTTTCGATGCGCTCGGGGCCGGTGACGAGCACGCCGTCCCAGCCCGCGAGCGGCTGCGGTTCGGCGAGCATCCACAACGGCCGCGGCGGACGTGAAGCGGGCCAATGCCCCGGCAATGGCGTGGCGCCACCCGGCTCGGCGATGCGCCAGGCACGCTCCGGGCGATGCTCCGGCACGGGACAGACGCCGAACACCGCGTCCTCGCCGAGTCGCGCGCGCAGCCGCTCCAGGAGGCGCGCAGTCGCTTCCGGATCGGCAGCCCTGCCCTGCTCGAAGAGCCCCGCGTCACGCAGCGAGAGCGGCAGCAGGACACCGGAGCGGAAGCGCAGCGCCACCACCGCCGCTGGCAAGCGGCTTTGCGCGAGCCGCTCGCGCAGCAACTCGCGCAGATGCCCCTCGTGGCCGTTTGGCCGGGTCAGGCCGAGCCGGACCCGGGTCGGCGGGTACTCGCGGTGCAGCAGGTCGATGCGTAGCTCAGAGAGACCCGATGCGCGGGCGCGCAGGAATGCGCCGAGTCTTGTGAGCAGCTGCTCCGTGGCCGGCGCAAGACAGGCCGTGGATCCGGCTTCGGCCGGCAACTCCAGCCGTTCGTCGAAGCGTTCCGGCACCACGTGCCGGCGGCGTGGCTGACGCCGCCGCCCGAGACCCTCGTCCAGTTCATCCTGCAGGGCCGGCCCGAAGCGTCGCGCGAATCCATCGCGCGGCAGGCGCACCAGGTCCGCCACATTCCGGATGCCGAGTCCGGTCAGTGTTTCGATGACATCCACCGGCCACTCCAGGCAGGCGAGCGGCAGTCTTGCCACGAGCCCCGGCATCGCGTCGGCGCGGACTGCCGCGATCCCGATTCCGGCCCGCGCGAGCCATAGGGCGCCACGCGGCGTCGGTGCGAGCGCCACGCCCGCCTGCAGGCCGCCGGCCCGCAGACCGGCCTGCGCGCGGCGGCACAGCGCCATGGCGCCGCCAAACAGGTCGAGACTGCCCCGCACTTCCGCGAGAAGCGCACAGGGCGGCTCGATGCTGACGACGGGCGTGAACTGCAGCGCCCAGTGTGCCAGGCGGTCCAGCAATGCTGCTTCCACGGCCGGCCGGCGCTCGCGCAGCTCGAGTCCGGGCGCCAGGGCCAGGGCCGCATTGAGTCCCATGCCAGCGGCAATGCCCTGACCGGCGGCCCGGTCATTGCACGCGACCAGACAGCGGCGTGAATCATTCGCCTCGATGACGCCTACCGCGCGGGCATCGCCCGTCACCGGCAGCAGAGCTTCCAGCGGCAAGCGGGGGAAATGCGCGGCCAGCCATAATTCACGCGCGGCGGCATCGACAGCAGGCGCGACCCCACAGGCTATCGGACCCGGTGCCCGCCGCAGTTTCGCCGGTGCCGGCGTTGCCGGACGCCCTTCGGACATCAGTGGATCGGCAGGCTGTCGATGCGCGAAGGGACGCCGCCGCGGCTCTTCAGGATCTCGACGTCGAGACCGTTGTCACGCGCCGTGAGCAGGAGCCTGAGTGCCGCGGGTGAGGCCTCGTTGCGATGACAGGGCGGCCGGAACAGGAAGCCGATACTTTGCCCCTCTCCGGCCGCGAGCGAGAGGCGGCGCAGCGCCTGATCGCCGGCCGCGCCCGCCCAGCCGAGCACGGCAGCGCAGGCGCCGGAACGCAGCGCCTGTTCCATCGCCCACAACAGATCGAGCCCGGCCCGCGGCCTGATGACCAGCGTGCGTGAAGGATCGAGCCCGGCATCGGCGAGCGCCGGTGCATAGGGCAGGTGTGGTGGACCCAGCCAGGCGATCCAGCGCGGTTCATCCGGCCGCGCGGCGGACAGGGCGCGAAGCGCCGGGATCAGCAAGCGGATTTCGCCGACACCTGCGGTTGGCACCAGGATCTCGACTAATTTGGACAGCGGCCAGCCGCCACCGGGCAGGCGCTCATCGAGGCGGCGAAATCCCGTCGGAACGGTTGCGGGCGCGTCCACGATACCGCCGCCGCGCCACAGCGCCGGGTGACGCAGCAATTCCTCGAGCGCGTTGCTCACTGCGTCGTATCCGGACGACCACGCCGCAGGACGCCGACCACCACTCCCTCGATCGTCAGGGACTGCTTGCGCAGGTCCACGCGGATCGGCTCGAACTCCGGATTTTCCGGCATCAGCCAGACCACCGTACCTTCCTGGCGGTAGCGCTTGACCGTCACTTCGTTCTCGAGCCGCGCCACGATGATCTGCCGGTTGCGGACATCGGGTGAACGATGCACCGCGACCAGGTCGCCATCGAGGATGCCGACATCGCGCATGCTCATGCCGCTGACCCGCAGCAGGTAATGCGGCCGCGGATTGAACAGCCGTGGGTCCAGCTGATATCGGCCTTCGATGTGCTCCTCGGCCAGGATGGGCCGGCCGGCCGCGACCCGGCCGATCAGTGGCAGGCCGAGTTGCTCGCGCAAGGCGTCCTTCAGCACGATGCCGCGCGAGGCGCCGGCGATCAGGGAAATGACGCCTTTGCGCTGCAGCGCCCGCAGATGCTCTTCGGCGGCGTTGGGGGAACGGAAGCCCAGCGCCTGGGCGATTTCCGCGCGGGTCGGCGGCAATCCGTTGTCAGCGATGGACTCCTGGATGAATTCGAGGATCTGGCGTTGGCGGGGCGTGAGGTCCATCATGGCGCACCTGTATGAATGACCAGTAGCTGTGATTATATACAGGCGGAGGCGGCTGGCAAGCGCCGGTCCACCCTGCCCGGCCGGCACCCGCACCCAACCCTGCCGCGCGGCCCGCTGCTGCCAGTGCGGACTCACCACCACCGGGTGCCGCAACGCGTAAGGCCCATGTGCATGGTGCGGTATCGAAGATGAAACATCGCGACGACATCCGCACCGCCTGCGCAACCGACGCCATGCGTTGCTGCGCGCGCGAATGCAGAGCGTCACGCGACGCGCGCGCTTCGTAAATCCCCGGGGTTCCCTTGTCGCTGTCCGGCGACATGACATCAGTGCTTTAACGGAATCCGCTGATACGTTACGATCCGCATTGTCAACCGCGCGGTCGGGAAGGAACGCCGGCCACCGTGCAACCGCGAAAGCGGGTTGTTACGTTCCATGCAACATTTTGGAGAACAATTTCATGACCAATATCCTGAAGGTGGGCGTCGCTGCTGCCGTCCTCGCGCTGGGCGCGGGCTGCACCGATATCAAGCCCTTGCAGGCGGACATCGACTCGCTCAAGTCGCAGGTCTCAAAGCTGTCCGGTGACGTGGACGGCGTGAAGTCCGCTGCGGACGGCGCGAGCCGTGCAGCAGCCGCCGCACAGCAGGCTGCCACCTCGGCGCAGAACTCGGCTAATCAGGCCCTGTCTGCGGCGCAGGCGGCACAGCAGTGCTGCGATGCGAACAGCGCGAAGATGGATCGCATGTTCGAAAAGTCGATGTCGAAGTAATCGACACGGGACTCTGACGAAAAAAAGGGCCCCGCGGCGGCGACGCTGCGGGGCTTTTTCGTTTCAGGGTGCTGCGGCTGCGACACTCAGCCTGCTTACTGAGACAGCGGCCGGCACGCCGCGCGCCTCGCGCCAAGCCTGTTCGGCCGTTCCCCAGTCAATCGCGAGCGGCTCCGAGCTCGTGGCTTCGACGATCAGCCGCGTCAGGTCGGTCAGCGTCGGAGGCTCGAGCGCGTCTTCCTGGAGCGCTGGATGCACCTCGATCAGGAGTTCACCGTCGTGCCAGCCCCACTTGTAGGGCTGATTGACGATCAGCACCGGCGTGTTGACCGGCACCATTTCGAACAACCGTTCGATGTCTTCGGGATATAGGCGCATGCAGCCGTGAGTGACCTGCATGCCGACACCCGCGGGTCGGTTCGTGCCATGGATCAGGTACGCGCCGCCGGGGATGCCGAGTCGCATCGCAAATCGCCCGAGCGGATTGTCGGGTCCGGCCGGCACGATGGCGGGCAGCAGGTCACCGCGGCGCGCATGTTCCTCGCGGACCGACGGTGGCGGTGTCCAGGTCGGATCCTTGATCTTGTTGACGATGCGCGTCGTGCCGAGCGGCGTATTCCAGTCCATCTTTCCGATGCTGACCGGAAATGTCCAGACGACCGGCTGCTCACCCGCAATCGCCGGCGGAAACCAGTAGAGCCGGTGCTCCGGCAGATTGATGACGATGCCTTCACGTGGCGCCTGTGGCAGCAGTCGCCGCTTCGGCAGAACGATCGTGGTGCCAGCGCCGGGCAACCAGGCGTCCACGCCGGGATTCGCGTTGGTGATCTCCTCGTAACCGAGGCCATTCGCGCGTGCCAGGTCGAGCAAAGTGTCGCGCTGGCCCGTTTCGGCCATGCGCAATTCACCAATGACGTCGCTGCCAATGGCAGGCAATGGAAAACTCTCGGCATTGGCGCGCGTGCCCGGCATGGCGAGCGCCAGCGCGCCGACCAGCATCGACAGCTGCCGCACAATGGTCCGGACCCGGGTCATGCGGGAATAGACCACGCCGGTTGCCGTGGGTTTCATTTCAATAGCGGATGAGCGCCGAGCCCCAGGTGAAGCCGCCGCCAAAGGTCTCGAGCAGCAGCGTCTGGCCGCGATGGATCCGGCCGTCCCTTACGGCTGTGTCGAGCGCGAGTGGAATCGAGGCCGCCGATGTATTGCCGTGATCCTGCACGGTCACCACGACCTTTTCCATCGGCAGCCCGAGCTTGTCCGCGGCGGACTGGATGATGCGCAGGTTGGCCTGGTGCGGGATCAGCCAGTCGATCTGACTGCGTTCGATGCCATTCTTCGCGAGCGTCTCGTCGACCAGCCGTGACAGCGTGCGCACGGCGACCTTGAACACTTCATTGCCGAGCATCGTGATGCCGGCGGTTCCGCCGCTGCGCAGTTTGTCGAATCCGTTCGACACCCCGTAAGGAAAATAGAGCAGGTCCTTGTAGCGCCCGTCCGAATGCAGGTGCGTGCCGATAATCCCGGGCTCGTCAGCCGGGGTCAGCACGACGGCGCCCGCGCCGTCGCCGAACAGCACGGCGGTCGCACGATCGTTCCAGTTGGTGATGCGCGACAGGCATTCCACGCCGACCACGAGCGCGCACTGCGACTCGCCGATGCGCACGTACTTGTCGGCGATCGACAGCGCATAGACGAAACCGCTGCAGGCCGCCTCCAGCGAGAAGGCCGGACAGCCGTGGATGCCGAGGCGTTGCTGCAGCAATGTCCCCGTATTCGGGAAGATCAGGTCCGGTGTCGTCGTGCCGACCACGATGAAGTCGACATCCGCCGGCGTCAGCCCCGCCGCTTTCAGCGCCCGCCGCGCTGCGTGCTCGGCCAGCGAAGAACTGGTTTCGTCGGCCGCCGCGATGTGGCGCCGCTCGACGCCCGTGCGCGTGCGGATCCACTCGTCCGTGGTATCGACGAGCTTCTCGAGATCCGCGTTCGTCAGCACTTTTTCCGGCAGATAGCTGCCGGTGCCGGCCACGCGCGAGTATCGGTTCACCATAGGCTCTCAATTGCCCTGGCCGGTTTCCTCGGCTGGCGTTTCAATGACCTTGCGGCCGCGATAGAAGCCGTCGCGGCTGATGCGATGACGCAGATGCGTCTCGCCGCTGGTCGGATCCTTGGACAGCGCCGGCTTCGTGAGCCGATCGTGCGAACGGTGCATGCCGCGCTTCGAGGGCGACTTGCGGCTTTTTTGTACGGCCATGGGACATCATCTCCGGTTCAGTGTTTCAGCAATTCCTTCAATCCTGCAAAGGGCCGGCGCATTTCCTGCGATGGCGGCCCCGCGCTCATGTCGTGCGTCACCTGCGACCCTTGCGCCGTGCATTTCTCGCCGGCGCCGTGAATCGGAATCAACGGCAGCGACAACAGCAATTCATCCTCGACCAGCCCGGCCAGGTCGACCCGCCGGGGATCGCCGGGGATCGCCTCATGATCCGCCGGTACCGGTGCATCCTCGCGCTCCACGAATGCCAGCTGCGAAGTGGACTGCAATGTCCTGCGCATGGGTTCCAGACAGCGCTGGCAAGTCAGCAGAGCCTCGGCGCGAACCTCGAGCTCTCCGGTCGGCACTCCAGCGGCGGAGCGCAGGGCCATGCGGGCCTCGGCCACCCCTTCCGGTGTCACCAGCCGATCCACGAGTCGCGTGAAATCGGCCAGGCGGAATTCCCGCTCCACGACCGTCGCCGCCGCGGCCAGATTCAACGCGTCGAGCGGCTCCTTCGAGGCCTTGGGCATGGGGGCGGTATCATAGTGAGCCCCGGTAGGGGTGTCAAAACCCTTTCCCGCGCAAATCCTTGTTTTTAAAGCGCTGATCCCGTGCCCATGCCACTCATTCTCGCCTCGACGTCACCCTATCGCGCGGCCCTCCTCGAACGTCTCGGCCTGCCCTTCAGGGTGGCGGCGCCGGGCGTCGCCGAGGAACTGCTCGCGGGCGAGGCGCCGGCAGCGCGCGCCTTGCGGCTTGCGCTCGCGAAGGCCCATGCCATCGCGGCAGCGCACCCGGATGCCTGGGTGCTGGGATCCGATCAGGTCGCGGACTGCGACGGCCGGATCCTGGAGAAGCCGGGTGCTGCTGACCGTTGCCGCGAGCAGCTCGCGATCTGTAGCGGTCGCTCCGTGACGTTTTTTACCGCCGCCGTCCTGGCGCGTGGCCAGTCCGCCGCCGTGTATCAGCACGTCGACCGAACGACCGTGCGATTCCGATCGCTCAGTGGCGACGAAATCGCGCGCTATGTGAAGCGCGACCGCCCATTCGACTGCGCCGGCGGCTTTCGGAGCGAGGGGCTCGGCATCGCATTATTCGATGGCATCGATGGCAGCGATCCGACGGCGTTAATCGGATTGCCATTGATCTGGGTCTCAAGCGCGCTGCGGCAGGTGGGGCTCGATCCTCTCGCCGCGACTCAATCCTGACCGCCGGCCCTGCGCGGCAAGCCTGCAAGTATTTTCGCGAGGTCCTCGGGCAGTCCGACCGTGATCGCGACCCGTTGCTTCGACCCGGGCCAGCGGAATGCGATGGCGGTCGAGTGCAGGAACATGCGCCGCAGGCCGAACTCGCGCAGGCGGGTGTTGAACTCGCGCAGGCCGTATTTTTCGTCGCCTGCCACCGGATGACCCGCGAATGCCGCATGCACGCGGATCTGGTGCGTGCGCCCGGTGTGGATCTCGACATCCATCAATGAAGCAAGGTCGCGATAATGCTCGCGCGGGTCGAAGATCGAAATCGCAAGCTTTCCTTCCGCGTGCACGCGAACCATGCGTTCGCCTCCCTGCCGGACATGCGTCAGGACCGGGGCGTCGATCTTTTTGCGGCCGAGCTGCCATCGGCCGGCCACGAGTGCGGTGTAGTGCTTTTCGACCTGGCCCTCGCGCAACAACGCGTGCAATTCACGCAGGGCAGCGCGTGTGCGCGCGACGATCAGGCAGCCGCTGGTATCGCGATCGAGGCGATGGGCGAGCTCCAGCGGCTCGTCCGGACGCAGGGCGCGCAGCGCTTCGATGAGTCCGAACGAGAGGCCGGATCCGCCATGAACAGCGAGACCAGCGGGTTTGTCGAATGCGAGGATGCGTTCGTCCTCGTGGATCAAGGCGTCACGCACCACTGCCTGCAGCGAATCCGGAACGCGTGCCAGCGTCCCCTCCCCGGCTGGAGCCTCCCGAAGCGGCGGCAGGCGCACCAGGTCATCGGCAGCGAGCCGGTACTCGGGTTTCGCGCGGCCGCCATTGACGCGTACTTCGCCACGCCGCAGCAGACGGTAGACGCGGCTGCGCGGCACACCCTTGAGCTCCCGCAACAGAAAGTTGTCCAGCCGCTGCCCGTCCCCGGCCGGCCCGGCGAGGATCTTCCGTACGCGGCCCACGGAGGCTCCATCGTCACTCACCGAGGTTTCCTAAAGTATTGATTTTCCGGGAGCATTGCTGATATCTTAGGCCTCAGTTTCAGGTCTTACGGCGCAGGTTCCGCGAAGCGGAGCGTGGCCGCTGACCGGTACGCGGACCCTCCCCCTCGACTCCCGGTTCTCCGTTGGTGTCGCGCCGGGCTGGCGCCGCATGTTAGTTGGTCTGGAAGACCCAGACCATCGCCGGCCGTTCGCTCGGATGTGACGTCCCCGCGCGTGTCGACTACAACGCAGCATGCAATCGGATTCGGGCAGGCGGCCTTGCGCCGCGGCCCGCTTGCGCGCGCCTGCAGTCCACGCCTGCGGTTCGATGAGTTCCCCCTCGTGCTGATACGTGACATCGCTAGCCGCGCGGCCCCCAGTACCTCGGAAGGGGCACATGAAAAGAATGCTCATCAACGCAACCCAGCAGGAGGAGTTGCGCGTTGCTCTGGTTGACGGCCAGAAGCTTTACGACCTGTCGATCGAAATACCGTCGCGCGAGCAGAAGAAGGGCAATATCTACAAGGCGCGCGTCACGCGCGTCGAGCCGAGTCTCGAAGCTGCCTTTGTCGAGTACGGCTCACAGCGCCAGGGTTTCCTGCCGCTGAAGGAAGTCGCGCGCGAATACTTCCGCTTCCAGCCCGCACCGGGCGCGCGCTTCAACATCCGGGATGTCCTGCAGGAAGGCCAGGAGCTGCTGGTCCAGGTCGAGAAGGACGAACGCGGCAACAAAGGCGCGGCTCTCACCACCTACATCAGTCTCGCCGGGCGCTTCCTGGTGCTGATGCCGAACAACCCGCGCGCCGGCGGCGTATCGCGGCGCATCGAGGGTGAGGATCGCGACGTCACGCGCGACTCGCTGGAGCAGCTGCGCCTGCCGGACGGCATGGGAACCATCGTGCGAACCGCCGGTGTCGGACGCGCTCCCGAGGAACTGCAGTGGGATCTCGAGACGCTGCGTGCAAACTGGGACGCGATCGTCACGGCAGCCGGTGAACGGCCGGCGCCATTCCTGGTTTACCAGGAGAGCGACGCCGTTACGCGCGCGCTGCGCGATTATCTCTCGGATGACATCGGCGAGGTGCTGATCGACGAATCGGCCGCCTATCAACGCGCGCTGGAGTACGTGCAGCGATTTCAGACCACCGATGCGCAGCGGCAGCTGAAACTGTACAGCGACGACGTGCCGCTGTTCACGCGCTATCAGATCGAGAGCCAGATCGAGTCGGCCCACTCGCATACGGTGACGCTGCCTTCGGGCGGCAGTGTCGTGATCGATTACACCGAAGCCCTGGTTTCGATCGACATCAATTCGGCGCGCGCGACACGCGGCGCGGATATCGAGACGACGGCCTGCAACACCAATCTGGAAGCGGCCGAGGAAATTGCCCGGCAGCTCCGGATCCGCGATCTCGGCGGCCTGATCGTCATCGACTTCATCGACATGGAATCGAAGAAGAATCAGCAAGCCGTCGAAGACTGCCTCCGCGAAGCCGTCCGGTCGGACCGCGCGCGAATCCAGCTCGGCAGGATCTCTCGCTTCGGACTGATGGAAATGTCCCGCCAGCGCCTGCGGCCTTCGCTTGGCGAATCAACGCACTTGGCCTGCCCGCGCTGCAGCGGGATGGGGACGATACGCAGTGTCGAGTCCATGGCACTCGCCCTGCTCCGCCTGATCGGCGAGGAGGTGCGAAAGGACCGCACGACCCGTGTCGTGGCCCAGCTGCCCGTGGATGTCGCGACCTTCCTGATCAATGAAAAGCGGGAATGGCTCAATCAGCTCGAGAGCCGCAGCGCGACCGACATCGTGCTGGTGCCGGACCTGAACATGCAGACGCCGAACTATTCGATCCGGCGCGTGCGCGTGGATGAGCTGGCGTTGCCTGAGAACGCCGTGACCAGCTATCAGATGGCCGGCCAGCCTGCCGTGCAGATCGATTTCAAGTCGGAAGCGGAAAAGCGCCCCGCACCGGCGCCGCCGGCGGTGCAGACCATCGCGCCAGCAGCTCCGGCCCCTACGCCGGTGGCCGCACAGCGCAAGGAGACGGCGGGTACCGGCTTCTGGTCGCGCCTGCTCTACCTGTTCAAGGGCGGCGGCGAGCGCTCCGCAGCGGCTGCGGTCACGACCGGTGGCAACGGCCAGCGACGCCATGAACCGCGTGACAGCCGTCATCAACGCGATCGCGGCGAAGAGCGCGGCGGTTACCGGCGCGAGCGGGGTGATCATGGCCACCGATCCGAACAGCGGCACGGTCGAGACCGTGACCGGAACCGGGATCGCGACCACAGCAGCGATCGCAGCCAGAATCGCGACCGCCACCGCGGACAGGACGCGGACCAACGCGGCGACCGGAATCGTCAGGAGTCTCAACATCGCGACGTCGAACGTGCACAAGGCAGACCCAACGATGCACGGCCAGAGGCGCCCGCGCCTGCGCCCAGCCATGCGGAACAGGCGTCGATGGAAAGCGAGCCGCAGCGCCGGCGCCGCAGGCGGCGCGGACGCGGTGGCAATCGCGGGGCACGTCAGGAGCAGCACGGGCCGGCGGAATCCTCGCCGCCGGAGCAGGGTCATTCCGACGCTGCGGTGACCGAAGCTGCCGGCAAATTTGCCTCCCAACCGGCGGAGCAACAGGTGAGGCACGAGGCCGTCGAGTCTTCGCCACCCCCCGCATTACCGGTTGAGTCCGCGACTAGCCCGCCACCCGCGCAGCAGTTGCAGCCGGGGAGCACCGAGCAACGGCCAGCTCAGACCTATACGGTCTGGTCGTCGTCACCCGGGGAGGGTCAGCACTTCGGGCCCAAGGAATGAATCAGCGCGAGGCAGCAAGCGCGGCCAGCAGGCCGCGCGCTGCCTCCTCGACCAGGTCGAGTACGTCTTCGAAACCGGTCGCGCCGCCGTAATAGGGATCCGGAACTTCGCGCCGGCCCTGATCCGGCGCGAACTCCAGGAACAGGCGCACACGGTCGCGACGTTCCGGCGGCGCCATGTGGAGCAGGTGCCGGTAGTTCTGCTCATCCATCGCCAGCAGCAGGTCGAAGCGCTCGAAATCGGCCGCCTCGACGACCCGGGCCCGCAGCTGGCTCATGTCAATACCGCGGCGAAGCGCCGCCGCAACGGTGCGCGCGTCCGGGGCGGAACCGACGTGATACGTGTGCGTGCCTGCCGAGTCTGCCTCGACGGTAAGCCCTGCAGCTTCACGCTGGAGGAGGTCGCGGAACACCGCCTCCGCCGTCGGTGAGCGACAGATGTTGCCAAGGCATACAAAGAGCACACGCCGCGTCATGCTCCGTTCCGTCGACGCAGCCATCCGCCCAAAAGTTCGAGCGCCGAATCGGGCCCGAGACCATAGCGCTCACCATAGAGCGCCGCGATCCGCTCCTTGAGTGCGCTGCTTTCCCAGTAGCCCTGATCCGCGCCGGCCAGAGCCCGCTGCCCCGCTTCGATCGCGGCGCGCGGCGCGCCGGCCGACGGCTGATCGACTTCCATGTGTATCACCGGCAGCCCGCGGCGCGACCGCTCGTTGGCGAGGCGGTTGATCTCAACAGCGTAGAAGGGCTCTACGTGCGCGCCGGCACCGTTCATGGGCGCTGGGCGTTGGCCATCAGGCGCTCGACCTGCGCCAGGTCGGCAGCGGTATCCACACCCTGCCCTGGCGCTTCGTTTGCTTCGGCGACAGCGATCGCAAGGCCCGTCTCTAGCGCCCGCAACTGCTCGAGCCGTTCGAGCCGCTCAAGCGGCGACGGTGGCGATGCCGCAAGACGCTGCAAGGCGCCAAGCCGATAGGCGTAGATCCCGATGTGTCGCCAGGATCCCCGATAATCCTGCTGGCTGGCGAGACCTCCCGGCGCAGCATCGCGATTCCAGGGAATCGGCGCCCGGCTGAAATACAAGGCACGCCCGCCGGCGCGCATGACGACCTTGACGACATTCGGGTCGAGATATTCCTCCATGACCGTGATCGGCGTGCACAGTGTTGCGATATCCGCGCCCGGATCGCTGGCCAGCAGGTCGGCGGCCTGGTCGATCAGTACCGCCGGCAACAGCGGCTCGTCCGCCTGCACGTTGACCACGATCGAATCGTCCGTCCAGCCTCGGCGCCGCGCGATCTCGGCAATCCGATCGGTGCCCGAAGGGTGGTCTCTGGACGTCAACTCGACCTCGGCACCAAATGCGACGCAGGCCGCCCGGACGCGCTCGTCATCGGTTGCGACGACGACCTCCAGGGCGCCTGATCGCACCGCGAGTCGGTACACGTGCTCGATCATCGGCCGGCCGGCGATCGGCGCGAGCACCTTGCCGGGCAAGCGCGTCGAGGCGAATCTGGCGGGAATCGCGACGCGAAACATTCAGCGCCCCGCGAGTGCGGGATCGTCCAGCGACAGGCGGCGGGCTTCATCCGGAAGCATGACGGGAATGTCGTCGCGCAGCGGGTAGGCCAGACGATCGGCGCGGCACAGCAGCTCGCGTGAATCGCGAATCCACTGCAACGGGCCCTTGCAGACCGGGCAGGCCAGGATGTCGATCAGCTTGTCATCCACCGATTCACGCTCCCAGGTTACGGTCTCGCACGAGACTGACGATGCGGTTCAGCATTGCCATTGCCGCCGGGCCTTCGATGTGCGTATCGACATCGACATACCAGACATTCTCCAGGCGGCCTTTCGGGCATTTTACGGCATCTTTCTCGGTCATCAGCACGGCTTGTCCGCCGTCATTGCCAATCGCCGTGCGGGGGATCGTCATGTGATCAGGCAGCGGATGCTCCTCGAGACTCAAGCCGTGCTCGCGCAACATCGCGAAGAACCGTTGTGGATTGCCGATCGCCGCGATTGCGCGGACTCTCCGGCCAGCAAACGCGGCGAGCGGCCGTCGTTCGCCGCCTTGGAGCGCGACCACCGCGACAGGCACGAGGTTCATCGAGACTGCGCCTGGCCAGGTGAACCCGGTGCCGTTCACGACTACGGTATCGACTTCGTTGAGCCGGGTGCCTGGCTCGCGCAGCGGGCCGGCCGGCAGCAGGCGCCCGTTGCCAAGCCCGCGGGCACCGTCGATGACCACGATTTCCAGGTCCCGTTCAAGCGCGTAGTGCTGCAGGCCATCGTCTGCCAGGATGAGATCGCACATCGGCTCCAGCAAGCGCACGGCTTCAGCCCGCCGGGCCGCGATCGCCACCGCAAGCTTCAGTCGCCGATACAGCAACAGGGCCTCGTCGCCTGCCGACACGGCATCATCGGCATCGGTGACGAGCCTCGCCGGTCCGCCGGCAGAGCGATAACCGCGGCTCGCGATGCCGATGCGCAGACCACGCGCGGCGAGTTTGCCGGCGAGCCAGATGACGAGCGGCGTCTTGCCCGTGCCGCCGACCGTCAGGTTGCCGACAACGATCACGGGTCGTCGCGACCGATAGCGCCGCAACACGCCGTGCCGGTACGCGAGTCGCCGCAGCGCGACCAGGCCCGCGAACAGCCAGGCGAGCGGCTGCAACCACCGGCCGCGGCGGCCACCGCCGTACCAGGTCTCGAGCAGCCAGTCGTGCATCGCGCGGATGCCTAGACGTTGAACTGCATCCGGTGCAGCGCCGCATAGACGCTGCCGGCTGCCAGCAGTTCGGTATGGGTACCCGATTCGATGATGCGACCGTCGTCCAGCACGACGATCCGGTCCGCATTCTCGATGGTGGACAGGCGGTGAGCGATGACGAGTGTCGTGCGATCGCGCAGCAGTTCCGTCAGTGCCTCCTGCACCGCCCTCTCCGACTCCGAATCGAGTGCCGACATCGCCTCGTCGAGGATCAGGACCGGCGCATTCTTGAGGAGCGCTCTCGCGATCGCGACGCGCTGGCGCTGGCCGCCGGACAAGAGTGCGCCGCGCTCGCCGACCTCCGTGTCGAGACCGCCCGGCAATTCGCTGGTGAAATCCAGCACATGCGCAGCGCGTGCCGCCCGCTCGACCGCGGCGGCATCGGCGCCCGGTGCGCTGAAGGCGATGTTGTTGCGGATCGAGTCGTCTACCAGCATGACTTCCTGGCTCACCAGGGAAAGCTGGTTGCGCAGGTCCTGCAGCCGGTAGTCGCGCAATTCGACGCCATCCAGCAGCACTTGTCCCGAATCGGGGTCGTAAAATCTCGGCAGCAGGCTCACCAGCGTCGACTTGCCGCTGCCGGAACGCCCGACGATCGCGACCGTCTCGCCAGGCGCTACCTTAAAGCTGATGTCGCGCAGCACGCTGCCCTTGTCCAGGTCATAGGTGAAGTTGACGCCGCGAAACTCGATTTCTCCGCGGGCGTGCCGAATGTGACGGGGTCCGCCCTGGTCCTCGGCCTCCGTGTCGAGTATCTCGAACACGCTCTGGCCCGCAGCGATCCCTTGCTGCAGCGGCCCGACCACGCTGACGAGGCGGCGCAGCGGTGCTGTGATCAAGAGAAGCGCCGTCAGGAACGACGTGAATTCGCCGACCGACATGCCTTTCTGCAGCACGTCACGCATCGCGACGTACATGACGGCGGCCAGGCCGCAAGCTGCGATGATCTGGACCACCGGGTGGGAAAGCGCTTTGACGGTCACGAGCTTCATGAAACTTGCCCGATTGCGCTCGTTGACCTGCTCGAAGGAAGCTTGCTGCTGTGACTGTGCGTTGAAGACCTTGATCATCCGGTGACTCTCGAGCACCTCCTTGACGACCCGCGTGATGTCGCCCATCGAGGCCTGGATCCGCGTGCTGTAGCGCCGGAACAGGCGGCTCGTGATGCGCATCAGGCCGACGATCAATGGCGCCACCGCCAGCGCGAAGACCGTCAGGCGCCAGTTCATGTAGAAAAGCCAGCCGAGCAGGCCCGCAATCGTCAGCGTGTCGCGGATCAGCGAGGTCACGGCCGTGGTCGCGGCTTCGGCGACCAGTTCGATGTTGTAGGTCAAACGCGAGAGCAGATGCGCGACGCCGTTGCGGTCGAAGTACGCCGAAGGCAACTGCAGGTAGTGCGCGAAGATGTCACGCCGCATGGCCTTGATGACGTGGCGGCCCACCCAGCCGGGCGCGTAGATCGCAAGGTAGTCGCCGATGCCGCGTGCGGTGAACAGGATGATGATGCCGGCCGGCACCAACACCAGCACCTGACTGTCACGCTCGACAAAGGCGCCGTCCAGGAATTTCTTGACGAGCCAGGCGAGACCGGTGTCGACAGACGCGAACAGCACCATGCCGACGACGCCCAGCATGAACATCGGCCAGTGCGGTCGTGCATAGGCCAGCAGGCGCAGGTAGATCCTGAGACCGCTGGTGCTCAGCGGCGGCAGGTCGCGGTCACTCTTCCGTTTGCTGGCTGATGGTTGCAATGTTGACCTGCGTGAAGCCGAGGCGCGCGGCCACGTCCATCGCAGTCACGACGGACTGGTGGGTCGCGCGGGCATCGGCGCGGATCGTCACCGGGCGGTCGGTCTCGCCGGCGGCCACTTTCTGCAATGTGGCACGCAAAGTTTCGCGCGAATTATTGACGAGCGTGCGTTCATTGACGCGGTAGCCGCCCTGGGCTGTGATCGTGATGACGAGTGGATCCAGCGGCGCGTCGGCCGGCGCGGCGTTTGCTTCCGGAAGTTCGACGCGCAGCCGGCCTTCCTTCACGAATGTGGTCGCCAGCATGAAAAAGATGACCAGCAACAGCACGACGTCGATCAGCGACGTCATGTTCAATTCCGGATCCTCGCTGCGTCTGGTGCCGAGTCTCATGAAGCCGCTTCACGCCGACGCTCGGGAGCCTGCGAATGCGCCCCCATGCGATCGAAGGCCTGCACCAGCCGGGTCGCCTCTTTTTCCATGTCCACGACCAGGGCATCGACGACACCGCGCAGATAGCGGTAGGCGAACAATGCCGGTATCGCGACGATCAGGCCGGCCGCGGTCGTGATGAGCGCCTCACCGATTCCGCCCGACAGTGCGCGCGGGTCACCGACGCCCGCCTCCGTAATCGCGTTGAAGGCCGAGATCATCCCGGTCACGGTGCCGAGCAGTCCGAGCAGGGGCGACATCGCGGCGATCGTGCCGAGCGTGTTCAGGAACCGCTCGAGTTCATGTACCACGTGCCGTCCAGTGTCCTCGATCACCTCTTTCATGATCTCGCGACCGTGATTGCGGTTCGCAAGCCCCGCGGCCAGCACCCGGCCCAACGGGGAGTTGCGCGCGAGCGCCTCGATGTGCCGGTCATTCAGGGTTCTGGTTTCAACCAGTTTCCACACACGGTCCGTCAGCTCGCGTGGAATGACGCGCTTGCGCTGCAAGGTCCAAAGGCGCTCGACCACGATGGCCACGGCGACCACCGAGCACAGGATGATCGGCGCCATGACCGGGCCGCCGGCAACGATGATTTCCCACATGCGGCGGCATGATACCGTGACCGCCATATCGATGCCCTACCGGTTCAGTGGGACGCACCCCTGCGCCACCAACGCCGGGATTCCAGTCGATGCGCCTGGACTTCGATTGCGCCCGGAGCAGCCGCGAAATTCACGGTGATGGCACCGGCATCCGCCGTGGTCAGAACGGTCGCACCAGCGGCACGCCAGCGTGCGATGACACCCGCATCGGGCAAATTCCAGCGATTGCCAAAGCCCGCCGAGACGATGCCGAGGTGCGCGCCGACGGCGGCAATGAGGCGCGGCCCGGATGACGTACGACTGCCATGGTGCGGTACGAGCACGACATCAGCGGCAAGCGATTGCGACAGGAGCAGCGCCTCGGCATCCGCTTCGGGATCGGCCAGCAACAACGCACTGCCCCCGACTCCGGTGATACGAAGCGCACATGAGTTGTCATTGTCGCTGCCATGCGCTACGCCATCCGGATGCAGCACCAGGAATTCGACACCGTCCCACCGCCAGCCATCGCCGCGCCGGCACGGCGTCGAGGATCCCCTTGCCTTCACCCCCGGGCCCACCATGAGTTCGGCGATCAGGAATGACTCGCGCACGACGCTTGCACCGCCGGTGTGATCGATGTCGTCGTGACTCAGCACCAGCCGGTCGATACGGCGGATGCCATGGGCGCGTAACCAGGGCAACAAGGAGACGCGTGCGGCCGCGGAACCGCTGCGCCAGCGCGGACCGGTATCGAAGACGAGCACATGGTTCCGGGTCTGTACGACGGTCGCGAGGCCCTGTCCCACATCGAGCACCGTCAGGGTCCAGGCATTCTCAGCCGGCCGCTCGCCGCGTCCCAGCACGACGGCCATGAGCATCACGGCCGCCGCGATGCGAAGGCCACGCAATGGAATCAGCAACGTAACAAACGCAGTGGCGCCAGCCGTGATGACGAGTGCCATGGGTTGCGCAGGCGGCCACCAGGTCGCGAATTCCAGCTGGCCTGCCGCGATGAACCACGGCCAGATTGCATCGAGACCGGCAGCCAGCGCCTGCCAGATACCGGCGGCGCTCCCGGGCCAAAGCGAAGTGAGCGCCGTAGCCAGCAGGATGACAGGCAGCAGCACGAAGCTGAAAACCGGTATCGCGATCGCGTTCGCGAGCGGCGCAATCAATGAGAGCCGGCCGAAGGCGACAGCCAGTACCGGGGTGAGCAGCAAGAAGATCGCCGCCTGTGCCCGCAGGAATGCCGCCAGGCGATCCAGCCATCCAGGCCCCGCGCCGATCAGGGTCAGCAAGGCAGCGGTCGCCACGAATGACAGCCAGAATCCAGTCGAGGTCACGGCGAGCGGGTCGGCTGCAACCAGCAGCAAGGCCGCGAGCGCCAATGTCATGTGCACCGGCATGGCGCGCCGCAGCACGCGCTGCCATGCAACGATTCCGACCATCACGAGCGTCCGCAGTGTCGGCAGTGAAGCACCCGCGAGCGCGGCATAGGCGATCGTGGTCATCACCACGACAGCCATCTCGATCGCGATCCTGCCCCGCCGCGGCCTGACCCACGGGAACCGCCAGGCGGTCCTCAGCAGGAGGAGCGCAAATAGGGCGCAACCGGTGACGTGCAGGCCCGAAATGGCCATCAGGTGCGCAATGCCGGTCGCGGCAAACGCCTCCCATAGTTTCTCGGGCACATTACCGCGCACGCCAACCGAGAGGCCCTGTAGTACCGCTGCCGAGGCACTGGATGAAAGTGACGCGCCGATTTCGGCAGCGATGCGCGCGCGCAGGCGCTGCACCGGGTATTGCCATGGCCGGTCTGCGAGCAGAATTGGCTTGGACCCGGTAACGATGTACCCGGTGGCGCCGATCCGCTGCCGCAACAACGCGAGTTCCCGATCGGGCGTTCCCGGATTCGAGAAGCCGCTGCGACAGCGCAGCCGTGCCGTCATGCGCCAGTGCTGGCCTGGCAGCGGAATTGCGGTTGCCTCGTACCAGCTGAGCCGCAGATCCGAAGGCGCGCCTGATCCGGTCGGATCGACCACGCGAATGTCGAATTCGACGCGTCCTTCGCGCATTGTGGCCGGGGCGCTCACGACCCCATGCAGGTCGACGACCTCGCGATCGCGTACGCATGGCCAGTCGTCGGCAACGATTTGCCTTGCTCCGAATGCGGTCCAGGCAAGCCCGAACAGCAGTGCCGCAACGACCGGCCATCGTCGCCGGAAAAGCATTCCCGCCATGGCGATAGCCAGCAGGCCGGCGAGCGTCGGCAGCACCGGAAGAAAATGAATGGCGGCAGCGCCGGCACAGAAGGCCAGCACGAGCCAGGGCATCGAGGATCGTCCGTCAGGGGCCAGCGCCGATCATCGATCCGCCGTGTTCACGGCATTGCGGCGTCAGCCGGTGCGTTCGAGCAGTAATCCGTCTTCCAGCGTCAGCACGCGATCCATGCGCGCGGCGAGCTGCGTGTCGTGCGTGACAATGACGAGACTGGTGCCCAGTTCGCGATTCAGCTCCATCATCAGCGCGAATACCTGCCGCGCGTGGGCGCCATCCAGATTTCCCGTCGGTTCGTCAGCCAGCACGATGCGCGGCTGTGTCACCAGCGCGCGCGCGACCGCCGCGCGCTGACGCTCGCCGCCGGACAATTCGGAGGGCCGGTGCGTGAGGCGATCCGCGAGCCCGACACGCGCCAGCAGAGTCCGCGCCCTTTCATTGGCCTCTGCACGCGGCAGCCGGCGTATCAGGAGCGGCATCGCCACATTCTCGAGCGCGCTGAACTCCGGCAACAGGTGGTGGAACTGGTACACGAATCCCATCGCGACATTGCGCAACCTTCCGCGCTCGACATCCGGCAGCGCGGACATCTCGCGGCCATCGATCAGCACGCGGCCGGAAGTCGGAAGGTCGAGTCCGCCCAGCAGCTGCAACAGCGTCGTCTTGCCGGATCCCGAAGCGCCGACGACCGCGAGGCGCTCGCCGCGGCGGATCGACGCGTTGATGCCTCGCAGCACGCGCACTGTCGCGGGCCCCTGCCGGAATTCCTTGACCAGGCCTTCGCAGGCCAGCACCACCGAGTCATTCATGCTTGCGTCTCAAACCTCATGACGGAGAGCTTCGGCCGGCTGCGTGGCGGCGGCACGCCAGGCCGGGTAGAGGGTCGCCGCAACGCCGAGCACGAGCGCCGTCGCTGCGATTGCCAGTACGTCGCCGGACTGCACGTCCGCCGGCAACTCCGAGATGAAATAGACCCGCGGGTCCACCAGCGTGATGCCCAGCAGGCGTTCGAGGCCACCGACGATTGCCGTGATGTTGTGCGCGATCAGCAGGCCCAGCCCGATGCCTGCCCCCGTCCCGACCACGCCGATCGCGGCGCCCTGCACGACGAATATCGTCAGGATCTCGCGCGGCGTGCCACCCAGGGTGCGAAGGATCGCGATATCTGAGCGCTTGTCCTTCACGACCATCACGAGCGTCGAGATGATGTTGAACGCCGCGACTGCAACCACCAGCAGCAACACGACGAACATGATCGATTTGGTGACCTGGATCGAGCGGAAGAAATTCGCGTGTCGGCGGCTCCAGTCGCTGACGAGGTAGCTGCCGCCGAGGCCCTCGGCGAGCTCGCGGATCTGCCGGCCGGCGGTTCCGCCGTCGGCAAACGCATAGCGCAATCCGGTCACCGAATCGCCCATTCGATAGAGCCGGCGCGCGTCTTCGAGGTGCAACAGGGCGAGGCCGCGGTCGTACTCATACATGCCGACGTCGATGAGCCCTGCCACCGTGAACCGCCGCATGCGCGGCACCACACCGGCAGGCGTCACATTGCCCTGTGCGATGACGACCAGGACTGAATCGCCGATGGCGAGACCCAGCTCCGTGGCCAGTGTATGCCCCAGCAGGATGCGGTAGGCGCCCGCTTCCAGCTGTTCCAGTCCGCCGCCGCTGAGATGCCGGTGCAGGGATGAAACGGCGCGTTCGTCCGCAGGCTCCACGGCGCGCAGTTCAACGGCCGCGGACCGGTCGAGAGCGACCAGCATGCCACGCCCTTCGATGAATGGCGCAATCGCCACGACGCCGGGCCGGCCGGTCGTGCGGCGCCGCAGTTCCCGCCAGTCGTCGAGCCTGCCTTCCGTGCCCTCAAGCGTCGCGTGGGACACCACACCCAGGATCCTTGCCTGCAGGTCGCGTTCGAATCCATTCATGACCGACAGCACCGCGATCAGCACGGCAACTCCGAGCGCGATGCCGGCCATCGAGATCCCCGAGATGAACCCGACAAAGCGATTTTCGCGGCGCGCCCGCAGATAGCGCGCACCAATCCACCAGGCATAGGCGGCCGGGCCCCGCGAGCGTTCACTCATAACGAAGCGCCTCGGCGGGCTCGGTCGCAGCGGCCCTCCGGGCCGGGTAAATTGTCGACACCAGCGTCAGCGCGAGTGCCGCCCCGGCGACCAGGGCGACATCGGCACCACGCAGCTCCGACGGGATGCGTGTGATGTAGTAGACATCGGCATCGAATATCTGGAAACCGAACCAGCGCTCCAGCACCGGCGTGATGTCGCCCGCATAGAGCGCGAGCAGGATTCCGAGACCGACGCCGGCCAGCGTGCCGATCCACCCGATGACCGTGCCCTGCACGATGAACGCGCCGATGACGCCGGCGCGCGAAAGGCCCATCGTGCGCAGGATCGCGATATCACTGCGTTTCTCCGCGACCACCATGACGAGACTCGCCACGATGTTGAATGCGGCGACCGAAACGATCAGCAGCAGTATCACCGTCATCATCGTCTTCTCGAGGCGGATCGCGCGAAAGTAGGCTGCATGATCGACGGTCCAGTCGCGCGCCGGGTCCGTGCCGAGGGCGCCGGCGACAGCAGCTGCGAGCCGCGGCGCGTCGAAGGGATCCGCGAAGAACAGGTGCACGCCAGCAGGGGCCGCAGGCCCGGCAAGCCTTGCGACGTCCTCGAGTGCGGCGAATCCCATCACGGCGTCGTGATCGGCCAGCCCGATCTCGAACAGTCCGGCGACTTCAAAGGCGCCGATGCGCGGCGTCAGACTTCCATCGGCATCCATGCGCGGCAGCAACACCGTCACCGTGTCCCCGATGCCCACCTGCAACTGGATCGCGAGCGCGCGACCAAGCGCGATGCGATCGCTGCCGGCAATCAGCGCGTCCAGCGAGCCTTCCTGCATCGCCGCACGCAAGGGCGATGCGGGACCATAATCGGAAACGGCAATGCCGCGAAGCGCCACGCCCGCCAGTTGCGGGCCATCGGATACGAGCCCCTGCACCTCGATGAATGGCAGGGCATCGGCGACGCCGGGCTGTCGGCGCGCGCGGGCCGCCAGATCCTTGAGCTCGACAACCCTGGCCGGTGATGGCAATGACGCATGCGCCGAAAGCGCCAGCAGCCGGCTGCGCAATTCGCCTTCGAAACCATTCATGACCGACAGGATCGTGATCAACGCGGCGACGCCGAGACAGACGCCCAGGAGCGAGACCCAGCTGATGAAGGAGACGAAATACTGGTGCTTGCGGGAGCGCACGTAACGCAGCCCGAGCCCCAGCGGCAGGGGAGTCAGCATGGGTGTTTATCGGTCAAATTCGGGATGCCTATCAAGGATTTATCGCAGCAATCTCGCCAGCTTTCCACCCGGTGCTACACTGCCCGGCGGAGGAATCGCGATGACTATCGTACGCAAATTGCTGCTGCTCGCGCTGCTTGCAAATGGCCCCGCCTGGGCAGAGACGCTCAGCGTGCCGGCGGGTGACCCCGCGGCCGCTGCCGAACGCCCGCAACGGGGTAGCACGATGTCCGCGGTGCAGAGTCGCTTTGGCGAACCCGTCAACCGCCATGCGACGGTCGGCCAACCCCCGATCACGCGCTGGGATTATGCCCAGTTCGCCGTGTACTTCGAGAACGACCGCGTCCTGCATGCCGTAATCGTGAGATAGCCGCCAGGCTGGCCAAACTTGCGGCCGGCCCCGGCGCGGGTATCCTGCGCTCCCTGACCCCGCCGGGCACGCCCGGAACGGGGTGTTCTGCCTGCGGGGAGCTTCGTGCGCGAAAACGACCACAGGATCGTACTGCCTGCAGCTTCGGGGGCTACCCGATGGGGCGAACTCTACGGCAGCAGTCTGGCCTGGGCGCTTGTCGAAGCGGCGCCGGTGTCGGCTCCAATCCTGGTGGTCGCCCCCACGGGCCGCGAGGCGGACCGAATGCTGGCGGAACTGGCGTTCTTCGCCGGGCGGGCGCAGACCCTGCTGTCGTTTCCGGACCGCGAGACCCTGCCCTACGACCCCTTCTCACCGCACCCCGACATCGTTTCACAACGCCTGCATACGCTGGCCGCCCTGCCGGAACTCAAGCGCGGCCTCGTCGTCACGACAAGATCTGCGCTGCTCGACCGGCTGCCGCCGCGCGAGTTCATCGACGCGCATGCCTTTGAACTCAGGGCCGGAGAACGCGTCGATCTGGTGCGCTTGCGTGCACGTCTGGCCGGCGCGGGTTACGCGCATGTCACGCAGGTGCTGAGCCCCGGCGAATTCGCCGTGCGCGGATCGGTCCTCGATCTCTACGCAGCCGGAGCGGCCCAGCCCTTCCGTCTCGACCTGTTCGATGACCAGATCGAAAGCATCCGCAGCTTCGATCCCGCCGACCAACGCTCGGCCGAGCGGCTCGACATCGTGCGCCTGCTGCCGGCGCGCGAGTTTCCGACTACGCCTGCGGCAGTCGCCGGATTTCGCAGCCGCTGGCGCGAGCGTTTCGAAGGCGACCCGCAGGCCAGTCCCGTCTATCGGGCGGTGACGCAGGGGCTTGCCCCCGCCGGCATCGAGGCCTGGTTGCCGTTCTTTTTCGACCAGACGGCGACTCTCGCCGAGTACCTGCCGCCTGCGGCGGTCATCGTCGACACGGCGGACCTCGAGCATGCGTTGCCGCTGGCCTGGGCCGAAGTCGAGGACCGTTACGAGCAGAGGCGGCACGATCGCGAGCGACCCATCCTGCCACCGGCTGAAGCATTCGCCACGGCCGACGCGATTTCTGCGGCATTTGCGGCTCATCCGCGGGTGCTGGTGACATCGGTCAAGGCCGAGCCGCTCGCCGCCCTGGTGCCGATCCGCAACTTCGGTTCGGAACCACCGCCCGAATTGCGCGCCGATCCGCGCGCCGCCCTGCCCGCAGCGGTTTTCGCGGCTTTTCACGCGCGCTTCGAGGGTCGCGTACTGCTGACTGTCGATTCGGCGGGCCGGCGCGAACTCCTGCTCGAGCTGCTGCGGCGCCAGGACCTGCACGCCGTCGAGGTCGCCGATTGGGTCGGGTTCGCAGCTGGTGAGCAGTCTTTGGCCATCGCCGTCGCGCCGGATGTGCGCGGACTGGTTCTGCCGGACCGGCATCTCGCGTTGGTCGCCGAAGACCAGCTTTTCGGCGAGCGCGCGCGCCAGGAGCGGCGCCGCCGGCGTGCGGATCGCGATCCCGAAGCCATCCTCCGCGAGCTTGCGGCTCTCTCGCCTGGCGCGCCGGTCGTTCACGAGGAATACGGCGTCGGCCGCTACCGCGGCCTCCGGGTCATGCAGGTGGACGGCAACCCGGCTGAATTCCTGGTCGTCGAGTACGCCGGTGGCGACTTGCTGTACGTCCCGGTGCATGCACTCGATCGAGTGACGCGCTACACGGGCGGCTCGCCAGAAGCGGCACCCTGGCACAAGCTCGGCACCGAACAATGGGCCAGGGCGCGCCGCCGCGCGGCCGAGCGCCTGCGCGATGTCGCCGCTGAACTCCTGGATCTTTATTCGCGGCGCGCAGCCCGGCAGGGACGCGCGATCGAATTCGACGAGTCCGATTACCGCGCCTTCGAGGCGGGGTTCCCATTCGAGGAAACCGTGGACCAGCGGGATGCGATCGACGCAGTGCTTGCCGACATGCGAGCCGGCTCGCCCATGGACCGGGTCATCTGCGGCGACGTCGGATTCGGCAAGACCGAAGTCGCTTTGCGCGCGAGCTTTGCCGCCGTGCAGGGCGGCAGGCAGGTCGCCGTGCTGGTACCGACCACCCTGCTCGCCCAGCAACATGCGCAGACATTTGCCGACCGCTTCGCGGACTGGCCGATCAAGGTCGAGAACCTGTCGCGATTCCGCACTGCCGTGGAACAGCGCGAGATCATCGCGGGACTTGCATCGGGCAGTGTGGACGTCGTCATCGGCACACATCGGCTGTTGCAGCGCGATGTCGAATTCCGCGACCTCGGGCTGGTCGTCGTGGACGAGGAGCATCGCTTCGGCGTTACGCACAAGGAACGCCTGAAGCAAATGCGCGCCGACGTGGACATGCTGACACTGACGGCAACGCCGATCCCACGCACGCTCAACATGGCGCTCGGTGGCCTGCGCGAGCTTTCGCTGATGACGACGCCGCCGGCCGAGCGGATGGCGATCGAGACATTTGTCTGCGAGTGGAGCGACAGTCTCGTGCGCGAAGCCTGCCTGCGCGAGATCCGCCGCGGCGGACAGGTGTATGTCGTCCACAACACGATCGAGGATATCGAGGCGTTTGCGGAACGCCTGCGCCGGCTGGTGCCCGAAGCCACGGTGCGTGTCGGTCACGGCCGCATGCGCGAGCGCGATCTGGAACGCCTGATGCTCGATTTCTATCACCGCCGGTTCGAAGTTCTCGTCTGCACGACGATCATCGAGTCCGGGATCGACGTGCCGACTGCCAATACGATCCTGATCGACGGCGCAGAACGCTTCGGCCTCGCACAGCTGCACCAGTTACGTGGTCGCGTGGGACGTTCACACCATCGCGCCTGGGCCTACCTGATCGCACCCCCGAAGGCGGCACTTCCGGCAGATTCCGCCAAGCGCCTCGAGGCCATCGAGGCGCTGGAGGATCTCGGCGCAGGATTCACGCTGGCAACGCAGGATCTGGAGATCCGTGGCGCCGGCGAGTTGCTCGGTGAGGAGCAAAGCGGCCAGATCCAGGAGATCGGCATCGGCCTGTATCTCGAGCTCCTGGATCGCGCCGTGCATGCCTTGCGTGAGGGGCGCGAACCCGACCTGGAGCGCCCGTTGCACGCGGGACCGGAAGTCGATCTGCAACTTCCCGCGTTGTTGCCGGAAGACTACATGCCGGACGTCCATCTGCGCCTGCAGCTTTACAAGCGCATGGCCGGCGCCCCGGATGCCGCACAACTCGATGACCTGCAGGTGGAAATGATCGACCGCTTCGGTCCGCTGCCGCCGCCCGCCCAGACGATGTTCCGCGTGCACCGGCTCAAGCTGCGGGCAGCGAACCTCGGCATCCGCCGGCTCGAAATCGGCGCGACGGCGGGTGTCGTCGAATTCGCGAGCGAGCATCGCGTCGATCCCGCTCGTGTCATCCGGCTGGTCCAGCAGAGTGACGGGCGCTTTCGACTGGACGGTTCGCACCGCTTGCGGATCAGGCTGGCAGGCGCCGATGGCCCGGCTCGCCTGAAGGTCGCTGACGAACTGCTTGCCACCCTCGAGGCTTGAGGGAGCTAGCCGGGACACGGATGCCGATCAGGCGTTTCGCTCGCCCTCGAGATGAAGCTCGGGTCGTTCCAGGCAGCGCCGCGCCGCCGTGACACCCTCTTGCCAGCGCGGATCGGATGCCAGGGCCTGCGATTCCAGGCCGTCGCGACCATGCAGGCGCGCGAGACGCAAGCCGCCGACCGGATCGACCGTACGCCGCATCGCGCCGAGCAGCTGAAGTACGGCGGCGCGATCGTTGCACACCGGCAGCACGTCGCAGCCGGCCGCGAGGGCCTGCTCGGCCCGCGCGGTGATATCGCCGAATGCCGCCGCACCTCCCATCGAGAGATCGTCCGCGAAGACAGCGCCCTGGAAGCCGAGCTCGCCGCGCAGGACGTCACGGATCCAGTGCGGTGACAGGCTCGCGGGCATGGCATCCACCCCGGGAAAAACGACATGGGCCGCCATGACAGATGTCAGGCCATTGGCGATCATCCGGCGATACGGCAGCAGGTCGGCAGCGATGTCGGTCCAGTCGCGTCGGTCCACGGGCACCGATACATGCGAGTCGGCAGCCACCGCGCCGTGCCCCGGAAAATGCTTGGCGGTCGCCGCCATCCCGGCTTCCCGCATGCCCAGCATGTACGCGACGCCAAGCTCGCCGACGGCTGCCGAATTCACATGCAGGGCGCGATCGCCGATCGCCTGGCTGACGCCATAGTCGAGGTCCACGCAGGGCGCGAATGACATGTCGATGCCGAGGGCGCGCAGCTCCGCGGCCATCAGCCATCCAAGCCGGCGCGCGAGCGCAAGTCCCTCGCCCCGATCGCCGCTGTAGCGGCGCCCGACCGCGCGCAGGGAGGGCAAGCGCGTGAATCCCTGCTGGAACCGCTGCACGCGGCCGCCTTCCTGATCCACGGCGACCAGCAATGCCGGTGAGCGGATCGCATGGATCTCCGCGACGAGTCGCGAAAGCTGACCGGGGGTTTCGTAGTTGCGGCTGAACAGGATCACGCTGCCGACCAGCGGGTGGCCTAGCAATTCGCGCTCGTCAGGCTCGAGCGCGATGCCGTTCAGGTCCACCATGACCGGGCCCAGAGTCATGCCTGGCCTGCCGCCACGCGCCTGCCGCCGGCCGGCTCGAAAAGGGCGATGGATTCGACGTGCGATGTGTGCGGAAACATGTCCATGATCCCGGCCGCGACGAGCTTGTAGCCATGCTGCTTCACGAGGACCCCCGCATCGCGGGCGAGCGTTCCCGCGTGGCAGGAAATGTACACGATGCGCCGTGGCCTGCTTGCCACAAGCAGCGGCAACACCTCGCGGGCACCCGCACGCGGCGGGTCTAGCAGCACCAGGTCGTAGTCGCAACGGGCCCAGGGTGCCTGCGATACGTTGGCGCAAAGGTCCGCAACGTGAAACTCGGTGTTGTCGCTGCCATTCTGCAAAGCATTGTCGCGGGCACGCGCGACGAGGCCCGGGTCGCCTTCGACGCCGGTGACGCGGGCCACACGGCGGGCCAGCGGCAGGCTGAAATTCCCCAGCCCGCAAAAAAGATCCAGCGCCTTGTCGGTCGCCTTGGGTGACAAGAGTTCGAGCGCGCGCTCGATCATCTGGCGGTTGAGTCCGGCGTTCACCTGGATGAAGTCGGTCGGCGCAAAGCCGATGCCTGCCGGCACGCCGGCTAATTCGTAATGGAGCGGTGTCGCCGGCGGCGAGAGTGGCACCACAGTGTCCAGACCGCCGGGCTGCAGGTGCAGCTCGACTGCACGCCGCGCCTGGAATTCCCGGAGCTTTGCGAGATCGGCCTCGCTCGGGGGATCCAGCACGCGCAAAACGAGCACGATCGCGTTGTCGGCGGCCGCGACTTCGATCTGCGGCAATCGGTCGCGGATGCTGAGCTCGCCGATCAGCCCCGCGAGTTCCGCGATCAGGCTGCCCACTGGCTCGACCAGGACCTCGCAGTGCTGCAGGTCCGCGAGATAGGGGCTGCCGCGTTCGCGAAAACCAACCAGCACCCTGCCCTTGGCCACGACGTATTTGCAGCCGAGGCGCGCGCGGCGCCGATAGGACCAGACGGGGCCAGCCAGGGGCGGCAACCAGGTATCGGGGCGCACGCCGCCGATGCGCTCGAGTTCCTCCGCTACCTGCCGGCCCTTGGCCGTCAGCTGGGCATGGTGCGCGAGATGCTGCAGCGAGCAACCGCCGCAGATGCCGAAATGCCGGCAGCGCGGGGTGACGCGATCCGGTGATGCTCGCAGCAACTCGACCAGGACGGCTTCGTCATGCCGCCGGCGCCGGTGTGTCCGCCGCAGGCGCACCTGCTCGCCAGGCAACGCCCCCTCGACAAACACCGCCTTGCCGTCGATCCGGGCTACACCGCGCCCGTCATGATCGAGCGAGCTGATCTCGGCCGTTTCCGGCTCCTGTGCCGGATTCAATGGGCCTTCCAGGCGGCCTCAAAAGTGCGCCAATGCGCTTCCTTGCGCTCGCCGAGCCAGGATCGTACCCGCGCGAGCTCGCTGGCATGAATCGCCGGCGTCAGCCGCCCGCGGATCAGTTCGAATCGCAGGTAGATGAGATAGGTGTTCAGCACGTCGGTTTCGCAGTAGTCGCGAATTTCCGCCAGGCGTCCTTCGCGCCACGCGTCCCAGACCTTGTCGCCACCCATACCGAGCTTGCCGGGCAGCCCCAGGAGCCCCGCGACATGCTCGAGACTTGCTCGCCCGCGTGGCTGGTAGCCGGACAGCACGTCCATCAGATCGGTGTGCCGCGTGTGATAGCGGCTCAGGTAATTATTCCAGCGGAAGTCGCGGTCCAGCTCACCGGTATCCCAGTAGGTGGGTGCGGCGATGCCGTGTTTCAGCATCCGGTAGTGCAGGACCGGCAGGTCGAAACCGGACCCATTCCAGGAAACGAGCGTGGGCCGCAATTTCTCCAGGCCGCCGAAGAACCGACGCAGCAGGTCGTCCTCGGTGCTTTCGAGGCTGCCGATACTCCACACCTGCAGTTCGTCGCCCGTCCGCAGCGCCGCCGAGATCGCGACGACGCGGTGTTGTTCGAAAGGCAGAAATGACGATCCGGTCTCCCCGGTCCGGCGCGCGAACATCGCTTCGGCGACCGCCGCGTCGTCAGCCTCGGCGAGGCCCGGCAGGCGGCGGCCCAGCTCGACATCCGGAATGGTCTCGATATCGAAGACCAGGCAATTGAGTGTAGCGGTCACGACTTCTTCATCATCACCGCGACAGCGATCACGAGGCCCGCTTCATCGGTGAGGCTCACGTGGCCAACGCCCGCACCCAGTTTGTCGGCGACCGCCCTGCCGCGCGCCGAGAACAGGACCTCCGGACGGCCCCAGGCATTGGCGAGGAAACCGACATCCCTGATCCAGACTCCATGACCGAACCCGGTACCGAGCGCCTTGACGATCGCTTCCTTGGCTGCGAAGCGCATTGCCAGGAAGCGGACAGCCCTGCGACTGGCGTCGAATACGGCACGCTCCTGCGGCAACAGCAGCCGTTCGACGAAATGAGCGCCGAACCGTTCGTATGCGGCGGCGATGCGCTCGATCCGCACCACGTCCGTGCCAATGCCAAAGATCATGCGCCGCGCGCTTCCCGCATCAGTCGCTTCATCTCCGCGACCGCCGGGCCAAGGCCCGTCATGACCGCGCGGGCGATGATGGCGTGGCCGATATTGAGTTCCGCCAGTTCCGTTATCGTCGCCACGGGCTGCACATTGTGGTAGTCGAGCCCGTGCCCGGCATGCGCAATGAGACCGCCGGCGGCTGCATGCCGCGCCGCGGCGCGCAACCGTCCGAACTCGCGCGCCAGCTCCGGACCACGCGCTTCCGAATAACTCCCTGTATGCAGCTCGATGACAGGCGCGCCGCTCTGCGCCGCGGCATCCACCTGGGCGAGATCCGGGTCGATGAAAAGCGCCACACGGATGCCGGCGGTACGCAGGCGCGTACAGGCCGCCGCGATTATGGCTTGTTGGCCGACGACGTCGAGGCCGCCCTCGGTGGTCAATTCGCTGCGCCGTTCAGGCACCAGGCAGACATCGGTCGGCAGGACCCGTACCGCGATAGCGAGCATTTCCTCGGTCGCCGCAATCTCCAGGTTCATGTGCGTCTGCAGTGCCGCGCGCATCGCCTGTACGTCGCGGTCCTGGATGTGTCGACGATCCTCGCGCAGATGCAGTGTGATGCTGTCGGCGCCCCACTGCTCCGCCGTCAGTGCCGCCTGCAATGGATCGGGCGAGCGTCCACCGCGGGCCTGCCGCAGCGTCGCGACGTGATCGATATTGACGCCAAGATCGATGGATGTCGGGCTCACGGATCTTGCTCCCGCCGGCGCAATGCCAGCATCACTTCGCGGCTGTGAAGGCCGCGACCCTCGAGACAATGGCCAATCGCGGCGCGCAGGATCCGCCTGGCGGCTGCGAGCGCGGCAGGCTGATCGAATTCGCCGCAGGACACCGCGAGCATGTCGCAGCCCCGGATTGCATCCGGATCGCCAGCCGCGTCGCGTACTGCCAGCACGCCACGGCCCGGCTGGAAATGATAGTACCGATCCGGCTCCAATGGCTCGCCGCTCGCGGCATCGCGTGCAAGTTCAAGGCCGTAACCCAGTTCCTCGAGCAGTATCAGCTCGAAGACCCGCAGTGGCCGGTGGTCAGTGCTGCCTGCCAGTTGGCCGATCGCGTCTGCATAGGCATCGAACAGGCGATCATGCCGATCCTCCCTCGGCAGCAGCCGCAGCAGCAGCTCGTTGAGATAGAAGCCACTCATCAATTGCGCGGGAGGAAGTGGGCGGAGCGCACCGCCGATCTCCGCCCCTGTCAATGTTCCGCCATCCGCCTGACCGGACCACGAGACGAGCAGCGGTACGAATGGCTGGAGCACGCCACGCAGCGCCGAACCCGGTCGGCGCGCGCCGCGCGCGAACAGCGTCACGCGACCATGACTCCTGGTCATCAGTTCGAGGATCCTGCTGGTGTCGCTCCAGGGCCGGTGGTGAAGCAGGTAGGCCGGCTCTAGCAGCACGCGTCGCGGCGCGTTCATGGCGGATCATGGCCAAGCCGGCGAAGCATGCCGGCATCGTCGGTCCAGTCTTCACGAAGCTTGACCCAGGTTGACAAATGCACGCGCCGGCCGAGCAGCTCATTCAGCTCCATTCGCGCGGCGCGTCCGATGGCCTTGAGGCCCTCGCCCTTGGACCCGATGACGATTTTCCTTTGTCCCTCACGCTCGACCCAGATGATGGCGTCGATCTCGACCCGCCCGTCCGGCGTGTCCTCAAAGCGTTCGATCTCGACCGCGATGCGGTAAGGCAGCTCGTCGTGGAGCGCGAGCATCAGCTTCTCGCGCACGACTTCCGCCGCCATGAACCGCTCGTTGCGATCCGTCACCTGGTCTTCCGGATACATCGGCGCCGCTTCCGGCAGGAGCACGACGATCGCGTCCACGAGCCGTGCGAGATTCTCGCCGCGCAAGGCCGAGACCGGTACGATGGCCGCGAATGGATGCCGTCCGGAAAGTGTCTCGAGGTAAGGCAGCAGACGCTCCTTCGGCCGCACGCGGTCAATCTTGTTGACCGCAACGACAATCGGTGTGCCGGCGGCAGCGAGTTGCGCAAGCACCGCATCGTCCTCGGCCGTCCAGCGTGTCGCCGCCGCGATCAGGATCGCCGCATCTGCTGTCGCGATGGCCGCGACCGCCTCACGATGCATGGCCTGGTTCAGGCGCCTGCCGGCGGGCGCGCCAAAGCCCGGCGTGTCCTGCAGGATCAGCTGGAATCCCGGCCGAGTAATCACCCCGGCGATGCGCTGACGAGTGGTCTGCGCCTTGGGCGTGACGATACTGAGTTTCTGGCCAACCAGCGCGTTCAGCAGGGTCGACTTGCCGACATTGGGCCGGCCGGCCAACACGACCGTGCCGCATCGATGCCCGATCGCCGCGCTCACCGCCGCGCCTGCAGCGCCGGATTCCCGAGAACCAGCGACGCAGCCTCCTGCTCCGCACGCCGGCGGCTGCTACCCTCCGCCTCGGCCGCAATCGCGAGCTCGCCGACATCACAGCGTACCCGGAAGAGCTGCTCATGCGGCTCCCCGGTAATCTCCATCACCTTGTATTCCGGGAGCCCGAGACCGCGACCCTGCAACCACTCCTGCAGGCGCGTCTTGGGGTCTTTCAGTTCGGAGGCCCCTGGCAGCTCCGCCAGGCGCCGTTGCAACAGGCGCGCGGCCACCGTGCGTGCCGCATCGAGTCCCTGGTCCAGATAGACGGCGCCGACCAGGGCCTCGAGCGCGTCCGCGAGGATCGAGGCGCGCCGCTGGCCGCCCGATTTGAGCTCCCCCTCGCCGAGGCGCAGAAGCTCGCCGAGACCCAGCTCGAGCGCGACCGCGCCAAGCGCATCGCCGCTGACGAGACTGGCGCGATAACGCGAGAGCTCGCCTTCGCTTGCTTCAGGGTGGGCTTCGAAAAGCAATTCGGCGACGACGAAGGACAGCACGGCATCGCCGAGATACTCGAGTCGCTCGTTGTTGTCCGCCCCGACGCTGCGGTGCGTCAGGGCGCGAACCAGAAGCCCGGTGTCGGCGAAACTGCAGCCCAGACGTTCTTGCAGCCAGTCCGCGGGATCCACGCCTCGCCCGCAGCGCGGCTCAGCGCGCGGCGACCTCGACCGTCTTGTCGAATGTCAGCAGGAACGACACGTTGGAAACGAGCGGCACGGTCGCCTCATAGTTGGCGCGCATGAAGAATGACCCGCCTTCCTTCTTGATCTCGATGTCGTTCTGATCGATGACCGTCACCATTTCGATGTCGAAGTAGCGCTCGATGGACTTGCGCAACATGAACTCGGTTGACCCCGGGTTCGACGAGAATTCGTCGCTGACCTTCTCGAGTGTCGACGCCACGCGCACGTATTCGAGATACTTGGGAACCAGCCGGATGCCAGCGTAGACCCAGGCGCCGACCACGATGACGATCACGAGGATGCCGAGGAATGTCATGCCCCGCTGTCTGTCTTGCATATGCTGCCTCCTTACCGAATCCCGGTTCCCATGCGTTCCCAAAGCAGGATCGAGCCCGGCTCGGGATTGAATGACAGCCAGATCGCCTCCGCCTTGCCGATGACGTTCTCTTGCGGCACAAAGCCGACGTCGGGAAAACGGCTGTCACGGCTGTTGTTGCGATTGTCACCCATCATGAAGAAATGACCATCCGGCACGCGCCACTCGCCCTCCATGCCGGGTCGCACGGGGTCCAGCATGATGGCGTGCCGCACGCCGTCGAACTGCTCGTCGCCCACCCGCGAGAACGGATACTGCTCGTTCTTGGGCCCGGAATACAACTCGCCGGGCACGATCTGGGACGGCGTACCGTTCATGTAGATCTGCGAGCCGGCCACGCGAATCGTGTCGCCGGGCAGTCCGACCAGCCGCTTGATGAATACCAGCGAAGGCTCCGAAGGCTTGCGGAACACGATCACGTCGCCACGCGCCGGTTTGCCTATGCCGAGCACCTTCCAGTTCGCGACCGGGAGGCGCAAGCCATAACGCCACTTGTTGACGAAAATGAAATCGCCCTGGATCAGCGTCGGCATCATCGAGTCCGACGGGATCCGGAATGGCTCGTACAGAAACGAGCGGAGCACGAGGACGATCACGATCACCGGGAAGAACGAGCGCGAGTAGTCGACCAGCAGCGGTTCCTTCGCATTGCCGCGCGCGACGCGACGCGACGCGAAGATCCAGCGATCCACGCCCCAGACGAGGCCGGTGAACAGCGCCAGCGCCACCAGTACGAACGAAAAATCGAACACCATCGTCAGTCTCCGCGATTTATTTCCTGCCGACCTGCAGCACCGCCAGGAATGCCTCCTGCGGGATCTCGACCGTGCCGAACTGCTTCATGCGCTTCTTGCCCGCCTTTTGCTTCTCGAGAAGCTTGCGCTTGCGCGTCACGTCGCCGCCATAGCACTTTGCCAGCACGTTCTTGCGCAGTGCCTTGACCGATGCGCGGGCGATGACCTGACCGCCGATTGCCGCCTGGATCGCCACTTCGAACATCTGGCGCGGAATCAGTTCCTGCATTTTGTCCACGAGTTCGCGACCGCGATGATAGGCGCTTTCACGGTGGATGATCATCGACAGCGCGTCCACGCGCTCGTTGTTGATCAGCAGATCCAGCTTCACGAGCGGCGCGCGCTGGAAGTGGCTGAACTCGTAGTCGAATGACGCATAGCCGCGGCTCGCCGACTTGAGCCGGTCAAAGAAATCGAGCACGACTTCGGCCAGCGGCAATTCGTACTGCAGTGACATCTGCGTGCCGAGCTGCAGCATTTTCTTCTGGGCTCCGCGCTTCTCCTGGCACAGCTTGATCACCGGGCCGACGTGCTCCGGTGGTACCAGGATATTTGCGAGGATGATCGGTTCGCGCAGTTCCTCGATCGAGGCCGGCAGCTTCGACGGATTGTCCACCAGGGTCACCTTGCCGCCTGGCTCGAGGACTTCATAGACGACGGTCGGCGCGCTCGTGACCAGCTCGAGGCTGTATTCGCGCTCGAGGCGTTCCTGCACGATATCCATGTGCAGCAGCCCGAGGAAGCCGCAGCGAAAACCGAAGCCGAGCGCCGTGGAGACCTCCGGCTCAAAATGCAGGGAGGAGTCATTCAGCTTGAGTTTCTGCAGCGCGTCGCGGAATGCCTCGTACTGGTCGGATTGGATCGGGAACAGGCCTGCGAAGACGCGTGGCTGCACGGTCTTGAATCCCGGCAGCGGCTGGTCGCAGGGCCGCGATTCATGTGTGATCGTGTCGCCGACCGGCGCACCGTCGATTTCCTTGATGCCCGCGACCATCCAGCCGACCTCGCCGGTCTCGAGCACCTCCGCCTCCACGCGCTTCGGCGTGAAACGGCCGACCTGGTCAACCTGCCGGCTGCGGCCCGTGGACATGATGCGGATCCGGTCGTTGCGCCGCAGCGCGCCATTGACGACCCGAACGAGCGACACGACACCGACGTAGTTGTCGAACCAGGAATCCACGATCAGCGCTTGCAGCGGGGCCGCGGCGTCGCCACGCGGCGGCGGGATGCGGCGCACCAGCGCCTCGAGCAGCTGGTCGACGTTCTCGCCGGTCTTCGCGCTGACTCGCACCGCGTCGCGGGCTTCGATGCCGATGATCTCCTCGATCTCCGCGATCACGCGCTCCGGGTCCGCCGAGGGCAGGTCAATCTTGTTGATGACCGGGAGCACCTCGAGGCCCTGTTCGAGCGCCGTGTTGCAGTTGGCGACGCTTTGCGCCTCGACACCCTGCGCGGCATCGACGACCAGCAGCGCGCCCTCGCAGGCGGCCAGCGAGCGTGACACCTCGTAGGAAAAATCCACATGGCCCGGCGTATCGATGAAATTGAGCTGGTATTCGCCGCCGTCGGCAGCACGGTAGCGCAGCGTGACCGACTGAGCCTTGATCGTGATGCCGCGCTCGCGCTCGAGGTCCATCGAGTCGAGCACCTGCTCCTGCATCTCGCGTGCTTCGAGACCTCCACAAATCTGGATCAGCCGGTCGGCCAGCGTTGACTTGCCATGATCGATGTGCGCGATGATGGAAAAATTGCGGATCTTCTGCATCAAGGGGGGGGCCGGCCGCTCTGTTGCCGGACAAGCGGTCCGGGGAACGCGCGATTATAGCAGTCGCCCGCGTCAGGGCCGGTCAGCGCGCGAGAGCAATCGCGTGACCACCGCGGCGTCGAGCCGTCCCTGGCAAACTGGAATGCCATCCACGGTGAGCACTGGAATCTTGAGGCCAAAGCGTCGCCGTGTCCGCGGATCGGCATCGACGTCGCGCACGTCAACGCGTTCGGCGAAGGGCGCGAGCTGAAGCGCCAGCTCGGCGATGAACTCGTCGCATAGCGGGCAATTCGCGCGACTGTAGACCACGAACCGCGGCTCGGACATCCCGGCAGGCCGGGCGCTCAGCGCTTGGGTTCCGGTGCTGCGGGCGTGAGACCGGTGGCGATGTACTTCAGCGTGTCCGGTGGCACTTCGCCGACCACCGTGACCTGATGACCCTGGACGATCGTCGAAAATGCCGATGCGACGCCGGAACGCCCGGATCCGGTGACCGGCACCGTGCCTGGTGCCGGCGTTTCGATGAACACCGACACCGACGCCAGACCGTCGGAAAAGACCAGATGGCTGACCGGTGCGCTCGTGCCGGCCATGGACTGCAGTCCGCTGACCGACAAGCGAAAGCCGGGGGGCATCTGCGCCGCGCGCCAGGCGGGCGCGACACCCGTCGTCTGCGGCGCCTGGCGAACCCAGCGCAGCTTCGCGCGGTCGAGCTCCGGTTCGAACGCCGCATCGGCAATGGCATCGTCGAGCTCTAGGCGCGTGAAGCGCACGCGTTCGATCACACGACTGGCGGCATCCGACAGCTCGCTTCGCACCGGCATGTGGGTCGCTTCATCGATCCACAGTCGATAGCCGAATCGGTAGCCGTCCCGCGGCCGGACCACGACGACTGCCGCGGGACCGAGCAGCGCAGCCTCGCGTCCGACATAACTGACTTCATACCAGGGCCGGAAGTCCCCGCCAAATTGCGGCAGGGTGCCCATCAGGTCGCTGCCTGCGGGTCGCCGCTCGATGATCGCGAGCTTCTGGTCGGGAAGATAGACGACGACCTCGTCGCCGTCCCGGATCAGTTCGCGCCCGTTGCCGGACAACGAAACCAGGCGCTCCGCAACGGCCCCGTCCCGGACCCGGTGCACGATGCGCAACCGTTCTGCGCGCCCGGCCGATTCGCAGACGAATTCGCCGGCATAGCTGGTGCGGGCAAGCGCGCCGGCCATGCGGTCGAGCCATTCCTGGCCTTCGTCCGCTGCGGCGGGCAGTGCGACGAGAAGCGCAACCGACGTCAATGCATGCCGGATGTTCACTGATTGGCCCGGGGAATCTCCGCCGCCGGCGTGTCACTGCCCGCCACTTCCTGCGGGGCGACGATCAGGCCGGTCACGACGCTGCGCCGGACCAGCGGCGAGGCATAACCGCTATGCGCCACGAGATAGTTGGCGAACTGGGCCGCCGGCAGCCTGCCTGGTCCATCGGCCGCGGCAGGCGTCGTGTAAGGACGGGATGGCGTTTCAGCCGGGTCTGCCGCGACGGATACCGGCTCGACTGGCGTATCCGCAACCTGCGCCAGGATCGGCTCAGTCTGACCAGGATCCTTCGCGTCGATCCGCTGCATCAGCAGCAGCGCGAGCGCTGCGACACCCGCGGCCACCGCGAGCCCGGCCAGGGGCCGCAACAGCGTCGTAGACCGGAATACGGCAACTGCCATGCGGCCCGATGGTTCACGCGCGATAGCTGCGCTGACGCGCGCGGCGACCTGGCGCGCAGCGGGCACGTCGCCATCGCTGCGCAGCACCGCGCCGATCAGCGAGTAACGCGACAGGGCGCCGCGCAAGTCGTCGTCGCGCTCCAGCCGCTTCAGCAAAAGCGCCGATTCCGGCTCCGGCAGTTCGCCGTCCAGGAACGCCGAAAGTTGTTCCTTGATCCGTTCACTCATTCAGGAATCTCCGATCCGGCCCAGGCCGCCGTCGAATACCTCGCGCAGGCTGCGATCGATCGCCTCGCGCGCCCGGAAGATTCTCGACCTGACGGTTCCGACCGGGCATTCCATCGTCTTCGCAATGTTTTCGTAGCTCAGGCCCTCGAGTTCACGCAGCATGATCGCGAGTCGCAGATCGTCCGGCAGGGCCTCGATGGCTTCATTGACCGTCCGGCGGATCTCTTCGGTCAGCGCGAGCGCCTCCGGTGTCTCCGTATCGGCCAGCCGGGCATGTGCCTGGACCTGCGATCCGTCCTGCGGATCGAGATCGTAGGAGATCGGCCGGCGCCGGTTTGCGACCAGCGCGTTCTTGGCCGTATTGATCGCGATCCGGTAGAGCCAGGTGTAGAAAGCGCTGTCACCGCGAAACGCCGGCAATGCGCGATAGGCCTTGATGAAGGCCTCCTGCGCGATGTCCTCGGCGTCCGCCGGATTGCGAACGTAGCGTTGCACCAGCTTCAGCACCTTGTGCTGATACTTCAGCACGAGCGCATCGAAGGCTGACTTGTCGCCCTTCTGCACCCGACGGACAAGCGCAATATCGCCTGCTTCAGCCCGCATTGGCTCGACGATCAGCGCGCTACCTACTGCCGTCACGCCGGGTATGACCGGCAGGCCCCCCATTAGTTCGACGGGGCCGGGGCAGGATGGCGCCCGCCGCCTCCTTGTGTGATCCAGCCTGCGGATTCTAGCAAGCCAGGCGCAGGCGGGCCTTGAGACGCCGGAATTGGCCGGAATCCATGGCCGCACGTGTCAGCAGCCAGCCCAGGCGTCGCCGCCCGGTCGCCAGATCGATCGCGATCAGGTCGGCATGGACCCGGGTACCCGGACCGACGCGGGCGGGCCTGTCGCAGGCGTCACCCGCAAGCCTCACCCGCCAGGCATCACCACGGTACACAAGACCCTGAAGCCGGCAATGGCGACCCGGCAGGCGGGCAAGCGTCGCAGTGAAGGCAGCGATCGCGAGCAGCGACAACGAAACGGCGAGCCAGGTCGGGCAGCGCGTGGCCCAAGGCAATGCGGCAGCCGAAAGATGCAGCAACAAGGCCGCTGCCGCCAGGCGCGGCTCCGGCCGTGGCTCAATTTCGACGGGAAACGATGTCATCTAGCAGCGTCGAGATCGGCTGATCGTCGGGGCGGTGGCCGTGCAGCAGCCAGTCGGCCAATTGCGGATCCGGCTCCTCGAGCAGGCGCAGGAATGCGGCACGCCGGTTGGCGTCGGCCACTGCCCAGCCGCGATCGAGCCAGCGGCAGAGCAGCAGGTCGAGCTCCCGCATGCCACGGCGGCATCGCCACCGGAGGAAGCCCTGCGTGACGTCCTGCATGCCGGCCTCAGATGCCACGGCTGGCCAGCCGGCGCTTGATCGCGGCGATCGCCCGCGCGGGATTGAGATCCTTGGGGCAGGCTTCGACGCAATTCATGATCGTGTGGCAGCGATAGAGCTTGAACGAGTCCTCGAGCTGGTCGAGCCGTTCGCCCTGCGCTTCATCGCGCGTGTCCACGATCCAGCGGTAGGCGGCCAGCAGCGCCGCCGGACCCAGAAAACGGTCACTGCTCCACCAGTAGCTCGGACAGCCGGTGGAGCAGCAGGCACAGAGGATGCAGGCCGACGGCCGGTCGACCAGTTCCTGGTCGGCCGGCGACTGTGTCCGTTCGCGCCCGGCCGGCGCAGGCTCGCGGGTCTGCAGCCAGGGTCGAATCGACGCGTACTGCTCATAGAAATGTGTCAGGTCCGGCACCAGGTCCTTGATGACCGGCAGGTGAGGCAGCGGAAATATCCGGGATTCGCCACCCTTCGACTCGATCGGGCAGGTGCAGGCGAGCATGTTGAGCCCATCGATATTCATCGCGCAGGAACCGCAGATCCCTTCCCGGCAGGAACGCCGGAATGTCAGCGTCGCATCGATCTCATTCTTGATCTTGATGAGTGCGTCGAGAACCATCGGTCCACAACGGTCGAGATCGACATCGAAGGTGTCGACACACGGCGGCTGGCCGGAATCTGGATCGAAACGATAGATGCGGAACCGGCGAACGCGCTTTGCCGCCGGCGCCGCTGGAAAATGGCGGCCGGGCCGATCCGTGTAGCGGGAATTCGCGGGCAAACGGAACTGGGCCATACGGCGTTCTCCAATGCGTCCTAGTAGGTTCTCGCGCGCGGCGGTATCGCGTCCACGTCGCCCGTCAGCGTGTTCAGATGCACCGGGCGATAGTCGAATCGCACCGCACCGTCATCTGCGACCCATGCCAGCGTGTGCTTCAGCCAGTTGGCGTCGTCGCGGTCGGGATGGTCCTCGCGCGCATGCGCACCGCGGCTCTCGGTGCGATTCGCGGCGGAGTGGATCGTCGCCAGCGATTGCCGCAGCAGATTGTCGAGCTCAAGCGCTTCGACGAGGTCGGTGTTGAATATAAGCGACCGGTCGGACAAGCGCAGCTCGCTGAAGGATTCGAAGGTTTGCCCGAGGCGCCTGCAGCCGTCTGCGAGGCTGGCGCCACTTCGGAAAACGGCTGCGTCGCGCTGCATCCCACGCTGCATTTCCTCACGTATCGCGGCTGTCGGGCGGCTGCCATTCGCGTGTCGGACGCGGTCGAAGCGCGCAATGGCCGCGTCCGTCGCCTGCGGCGCAGGCGTGCCGCGCGCCGATCCCGGCCGCAGCACTGCGGCACAGCGCGCAGCCGCCGCCCGTCCGAACACGACCAGGTCCAGCAGCGAATTGGAACCCAGGCGGTTGGCACCATGCACCGAGACGCAGGCCGCCTCGCCGATCGCCATCAGCCCTGGCACGACGGCTTCCGGATCACCATTCCTGGCGGTCAGCACCTCGCCGTGAATATTGCAGGGTACTCCGCCCATGTTGTAGTGAACGGTGGGCAGCACCGGGATCGGCGCGCGCGTCACATCCACGCCCGCGAAGATCATTGCAGTCTCGGCAATGCCCGGCAGCCGCTTGCGGATCACGTCGGCGTCCAGGTGCTCGAGGTGCAGGTACAGATGATCGTGCTCGGGCCCGACTCCGCGGCCCTCGCGGATTTCGATCGTCATGGCACGGCTGACCACGTCACGCGAAGCCAGGTCCCTGGCATTCGGCGCGTAGCGCTCCATGAAACGCTCGCCCCCGGAATTCCGCAGGATGCCGCCCTCGCCGCGCACGCCCTCGGTGATCAGGCAGCCTGCGCCGTAGATGCCGGTCGGATGAAACTGCACGAATTCCATGTCCTGAAGCGGCAGTCCCGCGCGCAATGCCATACCGCCGCCGTCGCCGGTGCAGGTATGCGCCGATGTACAGGAAAAATAGGTCCGGCCGTATCCGCCGGTCGCGAGAATCGTGGCCTGCGCCAGGAACCGGTGCAATGTCCCGGTCGCCATGTCGAGCGCCAGCACGCCGCGGCATTCGCCGTGTTCCATGATCAGGTCGATCGCGAAATATTCGATGAAGAATCTGGCCTCATGCCGGAGACATTGCTGGTAAAGCGTGTGCAGCATCGCGTGACCGGTGCGATCCGCGGCGGCGCAGGTGCGCTGCGCGATGCCCTTGCCGTAGTTCGTGGTCATGCCGCCGAATGGCCGCTGATAAATGCGCCCATCCTCGGTGCGCGAGAATGGCAGGCCAAAGTGCTCCAGCTCAATGACGGCCGCCGCCGCCTCCTTGCACATGAACTCGATCGCGTCCTGGTCCCCCAGCCAGTCCGAGCCCTTGATCGTGTCATAAAAGTGAAATCGCCAGTCGTCCTCGCCCATGTTGCCGAGTGCCGCACTGATGCCACCCTGGGCCGCCACCGTGTGGCTGCGGGTCGGGAACACCTTGGTGATGCACGCGGTGGCGAGCCCCGCCTGCGCGAGGCCCACGGTCGCCCGCAATCCGGCGCCCCCGGCACCGACCACGATGACGTCGAATGGATGATCGACCAGTTCGTAGGGCTTCATGCGCCGCCCAGGGCAATCGCCCAGATCGACCAGGCGACCGCGATGGCTGCCGCCCAATGTGCGATTTGCAGGAGTCGCGCCGTCGGGGCATACAGGCGGCCACCCACGTAATCCTCGACCACCACCTGCACGCCTTGCGCGGAATGCCACAGGGCGCACCAGGCGAACAGCAGCAACAATAGCGCCTGCAGCGGCTCAGCGATCCACGCAGCCACTGTTGTGTAGTCGAGTGTCGGCAGCATCAGCAGCGTGTAAAGGAACCAGAGTCCCAGCGGCAGCAAGGCGATCGCGCTGACGCGCTGGTTGCGCCAGTGGCGCGTCGCATGCGGGTCAGGCGGAGCGATCGCCGCGCCGTGCGGATCTTGCCTGTTCATGGCGCCGCCACAAAGAAGCGCCAGGCCAGCGCCAGCGTCGCTATCGATGCCAGGGCAGCGAGCGCGACAACGGTCAAGCCGCTCTTCCTGGCCACCGTCTTTTCGAAACCGAGGCCCGCATCCCAGGCCATGTGTCGCAATCCGGCGAACAGGTGATACCAGAAGGCGACCAGCGCAGCGGCCAGCACGAGCCGCACGGGCACACTCGAGAAGTACCGGATCGCCGTCGCGTAAACTTCCGGGCCGCGCGCCGCTGCGACGAGCCATCCGACCAATAGCAGGCTGCTGGCGGATAGCGCGAGACCCGAGATGCGGTGCAGGCCCGACAGCACCATCGTGAGTGCCAGGCGGAATACCTGGAGGTGCGGGGACAATGGCCGATCGTGGCTCGACAAGTAAGGCACCTTCAGAAATCGATGCAACGGCCGGCTTTCTCCCAGTCGCCGTAGCGTGTCGGCTCCGGTCCCGGCGGCCCTCCAAGCTCCCGCGGCGCAATCGCGGCGGCCCCCGGTGAGGTCGCTGGATCGCTGGTCGGGGTGCTTGTCGGCGGCACGGGCGCAGGGGCTTGCATCGCTGTCTATTCTGCCAGATCGTGATTCCACTGCCCAAGGCCATTTGCCGCGTCTTCAGCGAGATGCACTGCGTTACGATGTCGGCGATGCCGAAAACACGTTGCGCTCTGCTGCCGGAATTCTCGGTCGTCGCCGTCTCGGGGCGCGACGCGCGATCCTTCCTGCAGGGTCAATTGACAAACGACCTGCTCGGGCTTGAGCGCCACCCGGGGCTGCTGGCCGCCGGCTGCAATCGCGAAGGCAGGGTGCTCGAAATCCTGCGGCTCGCATCGCGCGGCGATACCGTGTTGATCGTCGTTCGACATTCGCTGGCAGCGCCGCTGATCGCACGCCTCGAGAAGCATGTCCTGCGTGCCGAGGTTTCAATCGAGGATTCAAGCCTCACGCTCGCCGTCGCGGGAATGCTGGACACAGCGCCGGGCGGATCATGGTCGCAGGCGGCGGCCGCTGCCGCAGGAGTCACGATGATGGTGGCCGGCGCACGCAGGCTGTTGCTGGTGGGTTCGCCGGCATCGCTGGAGAGGGTGATGGGCGACGCGGATCGAGCGTCATCTGGCGACTGGGACCGTGCCTGCGTCGAGGACGGTGAGCCGACTGTCCACCCTGAGACCGCCGGCAACTGGATCCCGCAAATGCTGAATCTAGACCTGCTGTCGGCCGTCAGTTTCACGAAAGGATGCTACGTCGGCCAGGAAATCGTCGCGCGTACCCAGCACCTGGGCCGCATCAAGCGCCGCATGCTCCGCTATGCAGGGCCTGCCGGTGCGTCCTTCTCGCCCGGGCAGCCGCTTTATTGTGTCGAGTCGCAGGCCGCCCAGGTCGTAGCAAGTTGCGACGGGCCAGATGGCATGGAATTGCTCGCGGTCACCGAACTGCGGTTCTGCAGCGACCTGCTGGGGGCCAGGCCCGGCGGCACGGAATTGGTGCCGGCCGATCTGCCCTACTCCATCCCGGCACCCGCGACCGCGCTCGAGCCATGAGAAGCAGGTGGACCACTGGCGCACTCGAGCGCTCCGAACAGCGCAGCTAGTCGCTCTCCGGCTGTTGCCGAAGCTGCGGGAACAGCAGGACATCCCGGATGCTCGGCGAGTCGGTCAGCAACATCACGAGCCGGTCAATCCCGACGCCGAGTCCTGCAGCCGGCGGCATTCCGTATTCAAGCGCGTGGATGTAGTCGGCGTCGTAGAACATCGCTTCCTCATCGCCCGCCTCCTTGCGGGCGGCCTGCGCGCGGAAACGCTCGGCCTGGTCCTCCGGGTCGTTCAACTCGGAAAAACCATTGGCGAGTTCGCGCCCATCCACGAAGAACTCGAAGCGATCAGTCACGAACGGATCGGCGTCACGCCTGCGCGCCAGCGGCGACACCTCGGCCGGATACGAGTGCACGAATGTCGGCTGCTCGAGCCGCTTTTCGCAGGTCCTCTCGAACAGATCGATCTGCAGCTTGCCGGCGCCGTCTTCCTTGCCGGGCGTGATGTCGTGCCTCGCGCAGGCCTCGTGGAGGTAGGCAACGTCGCGCAGTCTGGCCCGATCGAACGCCGGATTGCCCGCAAGGATTGCCTGCTCGACGGAAAGCCTGGCGAATGGCGCGCTGAAATTCAGCCGCCTGCCCTGATAGAGGATATCGCGTGATCCTGCTACCGCGTCGGCGAGACCCTGCATCATCCGCTCGACGAGGCCCATGAAATCCTCGCAATCCGCATAGGCCTGATACAACTCAAGCATCGTGAACTCGGGGTTGTGCTGCGTCGAAAGGCCTTCATTGCGGAAATTGCGATTGATCTCATACACGCGCTCGAATCCGCCCACGACCAGCCGCTTGAGGTAAAGCTCCGGCGCGATGCGCAGGTACATGTCCTGGCCCAATGCGTTGTGATGCGTCACGAATGGCCGCGCGACCGCGCCGCCTGGAATCGGCTGCATCATCGGTGTCTCGACTTCGAGGTAGTCGAGCGCGTCGAGAAAATTGCGCAGGAATCGCACGATGTGCGTGCGCGTCCTGAATGTCCCGCGCGCCGTTTCGTTGACGATCAGGTCCACATAGCGCTGCCGATAGCGCGTTTCGGTGTCCGCGAGGCCATGCCACTTGTCCGGCAGGGGGCGCAGTGACTTGACCAGCAACCGGACGGATTCGACGCGGACCGAAAGCTCTCCTGCACGGGTCCGCATCAACACACCCTGCGCGCCGACGATGTCGCCGACGTCCCAGCCCTTGAACTCCTCGTACCGAGCACCAATCGCTTCGGCCTGGAGATAGAGCTGGATCTGTCCGCCCCCGTCCTGCAGCTTTGCGAACGAAGCCTTGCCCATGACGCGCTTGAACATCATCCGGCCAGCGACGTGCACGCGCACCGGGTTCGCGGCCAGCCACTCGTCGCTCCGGTCACCGTAGGTCGTATGCAGATCGTGCGACAGCGCATCGCGCCGGAAGTCATTCGGAAATGCGCCGCCTGACTCGCGCAGCCGCGCGAGTTTTGCGCGCCTCTCCGCGATCAGTGCATGCTCGTCCACTACCGGTTTCTCTTCCATCGCCGCTCCAAGGCCCCTACAACCCCTGCTTGAGGCTCGCTTCCATGAACGGATCGAGGTCGCCGTCGAGCACGGCCGTCGTATTACCCGTTTCGTGTCCAGTGCGCAGGTCCTTGATCCGCGACTGATCGAGCACGTAAGACCGGATCTGGTGCCCCCAGCCGACGTCAGTCTTCTGGTCCTCGAGCACGCGGGCCGCGGCGTTGCGCTTGTTGACTTCGAGTTCGTACAGCTTGGCCTTCAGCATCTTCATTGCCGTCGAGCGATTCTTGTGCTGACTGCGCTCGGCCTGGCAGGCCACGACGATGCCGCTCGGAAGATGGCGCAGGCGCACGGCGGAATCCGTCTTGTTGACGTGCTGGCCGCCGGCACCGCTCGCGCGGTAGGTATCCGTTTCGATGTCGGCGGGATTGATATCGATGTTGATTTCATCGTCAACGACCGGCGATACGAATACCGATGCGAAGGATGTGTGGCGCCGGTTGCCCGAGTCGAACGGCGATTTCCGCACCAGCCGATGCACCCCGGTCTCTGTCCGCAACCAGCCATAGGCATAGGGTCCGTCAACCTGGATCGAAGCGCTCTTGATGCCAGCGACCTCTCCGGGGCTCTGATCGATCACTTCGGGATGGAATCCGCGGCCGTCCGCCCAGCGTAGATACATGCGCAACAGCATCTGCGCCCAGTCCTGGGCTTCGGTGCCGCCCGCCCCTGCCTGGATGTCCAGAAACGCGCCACGCGGGTCCATCTCGCCGGGAAACATGCGCATCAACTCGAGCTGCCTGACACGCTGCTCGAGCTGACGGGTGTCGCGATCCACCTCCGCAAAGCCCGCTTCGTCGCTTTCGGTATCGACGAGCCCCAATAGCTCGGCCGTCTCGGTCAGGCCGCGCCCGATCTGGTCGAGCTCGCCGATCGTGGACGCGAGTCTGGCGCGTTCACGGCCAAATTCCTGGGCCCGCTCGGGCTTGCTCCAGATCGCCGCATTGCCCAGCTCGCGATCGAGTTCTTCGAGCCGCTCGCGCTTGCGATCGTACTCAAAGGTACCCCCTCAGCGCGTCAAGGCGCTGCCGAAGGTCGTCGATCGAGCGGCGGGTTGCGGCGGTTTCCATGCGGGCCGAATCTTATCAGACGGTCATTCGCAGGTTTGCAGGTATTCCGCCAGCATTTCCGCCCGCGCGGTGCCGCCGTAGCTGGTCGACTGCAGGCGATAGGCAAGCCGGATTCGCGAGCCCGTCGGCGGCCGCTGCGTGCCGTCCACATCGAAATGGCCGAATGCAATTGCTTCCACGGGCTGTGACGCCGGCTGTGGACGCAGCCAGAGCTTGAGGTGGCGATCGGCGAGCACGCGGGATTCGACGACGACGAACTCGCCATCGAACAGCGGCTCCGGGAAGGACTGGCCCCAGGGTCCGCCCGCCTCGAGTGCAAGCGCCGTCTCGAGCGACAACTCTCCGGCCGCGAGTTCGCCATCGGTCTCAAGCACGCCCAGCATCTGGTCGCGCGTCAGGTGCCGGCCGACTTCTTCGCCAAAAGCCTCCGTGAATTTCTGCAGATTCTCTTCGCGCAAGGTCAGTCCCGCGGCCATCGCATGCCCGCCAAAGCGGTCGATCAGTCCCGGGTGTCGCGTGTCGATCGCCTCGAGCACGTCGCGAACGTGCACGCCCGCGACCGAGCGCGCCGAACCGCGCAGCTCGCCGCCCCCCGCCGGCGCAAATGCGACGACCGGGCGATGCACGCGATCCTTCATGCGGGTTGCCACCAGGCCCACGATGCCGGCATGCCAGCCCCGATCGTAGAGCGCGACGCCAGCGGGCAGGCTGCCCTCCTGCAGGCGCAACCGCCGCACCGCGGTGGTGGCTTCATCCCGCATGCGCAATTCCATTTCGCGGCGCTCGCGATTCAGGCAATCGAGCTCCTGCGCGTGCGTGAGCGCCTCGGCCCAATCATCGGTCAGCAGGCAGCGGATACCGACGGCCATGTCGTCGATGCGACCTGCGGCGTTGAGCCGCGGTGCGATCTGGTGGCCCAGATGACGTGCCGACAGTTCTTCCAGGCGGCAGCCCGCAACCCGCGCCATCGCCATGAGTCCAGGCGCGGCCGATCTGGCGCGCAGTCGCTTCAGGCCTTCCTGCACCAGGATGCGGTTGTTGCGGTCGAGGGGCACGAGGTCGGCGACGGTGCCGAGCGCGACAAGATCCAGGAAATCGGCAACGGCCGGCAGCTTGCACCCGCGCCGGACTTCCAGTTCCCGGGTCAGCGACGCCATCAGGTAGAAAGCGACACCCACTCCGGCCAGTGCCCGGCTTCCGAATCCCGCGCCCGCCAGATTCGGGTTCACCATTGCCGCGCAGGCCGGAAGCGTCGGCCCCGGCAGGTGGTGATCAGTGACGAGCACCTGCATGCCGAGGGCCTGGGCGGCTTCGATGCCGGCGAATGCCGCAACGCCGTTGTCCACCGTGATCAGCAGGTCGGCCCGCTCGCCGGCCAGGTCTGCAACCAGTACCGGGGTCAGTCCATACCCGTGCCGCATGCGATCCGGCACGCGGAAACCCACATTGGCATGGCCGAGACGTCGCATCTGGCGCAGCACGAGCGCGGTGCTCGTGGCCCCGTCCGCATCGAAGTCGCCCACCACGAGAATGCGCGAGCCGCGCTGCATGTGCTCCGCAAGCAATTCGGTGGCGGGCCCGATACCGTCCAGCGTTGACACGGGCAACAACTGCTTGAGCTCGAGTGTCAGCTCATCGGGATGGTTGACACCGCGCGCGGCATAGACGCGCCGCAGCACGGGATTGAGCGACTCCGGCAATGCATCGACGGCCCCCGGCGCCCGTCGTCTGATCACGGGTGGTGCGCCGCGCTCTCCGGCCTGGGGCTTCATCGCCGGTCATGATAACGGCGCGCATCGCAGGGATTGGCTATATTTCGACCGAGCCCACCGATGCAGATCAGCCGCGAAGAAGGAATTGTCTCGAATGCGATCACCGCCTATGCAGCAGGCGAAATCCGCATGCGCGATCGCGTGTTTCACGCGAGCCTGATCGCAACGCGCGATGCGGTGATCTCGGAATGGACGCCTGCCCCCGTCGAGCAGCTTGCGATTGACGATTTCGGGCGGCTGCTCGAACTGTCTCCCGAAGTCGTGCTCCTCGGCACCGGGCCGAAGCAGCGAATGCCACCGCACGAACTCTTCGCCGCATTCGCCGCGCGCGGCATCGGACTGGAAGTCATGGACACCGGCGCCGCCTGCCGCACCTACAACCTGCTGCTCTCCGAGTTTCGCGAAGTCGCCGTCGCGCTGATCGTCTGATTCGAATCGGTGGCAGCGACCATGCCGCGCCTGCGGCCGCGCGGGGAGCCGGTCTTCAGGACCGCCGTGAATACATCCCTGTAGGCTTCGGGCGCGACAACCCTGTCGCGCACGATCCTGAAGAGGCCCGCCCGAGTCGCCACGGCACCAATCAGGTCTCACCGAGCGACAGGAGTGTCGCGTTGCCGCCGACCGCGGCCGTGTTGGTGGTGATGGTCTGCTCGGTCGCGAAGCGTGGCAGGTAGTGCGGGCCACCGGCTTTCGGTCCCGTACCCGACAGCCCACAGCCGCCGAATGGCTGC
>JANOSR010000302.1:0-11736 GCA_031415935.1 Steroidobacteraceae bacterium
GAGATGGTGATGCCGGGCGACAACATCAAGATGGTGGTGGAGCTGATTGCGCCGATCGCGATGGAGGAAGGACTGCGCTTCGCGATTCGCGAGGGCGGCCGCACCGTCGGCGCCGGTGTCGTGTCGAAAGTACTGAAGTAAGCAAGGCAACGGAAGGGCAGTAGCTCAATTGGCAGAGCGGCGGTCTCCAAAACCGCAGGTTGGGGGTTCGATTCCCTCCTGCCCTGCCACCCGCAGCGGGAACAGATGAACGAACAAGCAGGCAATGCCGGCGTCGGATTTGTCGACGCCCTCAAATTGGTGCTGGCCGCGGCCGCGTTGCTCGGCGGCATCGTCATCTATTACTGGTTCGGCGAGCAGCCGGCGGTCATCAGGGTCCTCGCGGTGCTGGCCGGCCTGGCAGCTGGCGTGGTGCTGCTCTACTGGTCGCAGCCGGGCCGCGAACTCTGGAGTTACGTGCAGGCCTCGCGCGTTGAGCTGCGCAAGATGGTCTGGCCGACGCGCCAGGAAACCTGGCGCACGACGCTGGTGGTATTCGTGTTCGTACTGGCGCTCGGCGTGTTCTTCTGGCTGGTGGACATGATGCTTGCCTGGGGCGCCAGGCATGTGACCGGGCAGGGAGGCTGATGTGGCGCTGAACTGGTACGTCGTGCATGCCTACTCGAATTTCGAGCACAAGGTCGCGAGCAGCCTGAAGGAGCGCGTCAAGCTGCACGGGCTCGATCACAAGTTCGGAGACGTGCTGGTGCCGACCGAGGAAGTCGTCGAGATGCGCGCCGGCCAGAAGCGCCGCAGCGAGCGCAAGTTCTTCCCGGGCTACGTGCTGGTGCAGATGGAGATGGACGACGAGGCCTGGCATCTGGTGAAGGAGACGCCGAAGGTCCTCGGATTTATCGGCGGCACGCCGGAGAAGCCGGCGCCGATCACCGAGAAGGAAGCGAACGCGATCCTGCGCCGTGTCGAGGAGGGCGTCGAGAAGCCGAAGCCCAAGGTGCTGTTTGAGCCGGGCGAGCTGGTGCGCGTGGTCGACGGCCCGTTCAACGATTTCACCGGCGTGGTCGAATCCGCCAATTACGAGAAGAGCCGCCTGCAGGTCGCAGTGCAGATTCTCGGCCGGTCGACACCGGTCGAGCTGGATTTCGGGCAGGTGGAAAAGGTCTGAGGAGCGGGGGACGATGGCAAAGAAAGTACAGGGCTATATCAAGTTGCAGATTCCGGCAGGCGGGGCCAACCCGAGCCCGCCGGTGGGACCCGCGCTCGGACAGCAGGGCGTCAACATCATGGAGTTCTGCAAGCAGTTCAACGCGGCGACGCAGACCCTCGAAAAGGGCCTGCCGATCCCGGTGATCATCACGGTGTACAGCGACCGCAGCTTCAACTTCGTGTTGAAGACACCGCCGGCTGCGGTGCTGGTGCGCAAGGCGATCGGCATCGACAAGGGCTCCGGCACGCCGAACACCAAGAAGGTCGGCAAGATCACGCGCAAGCAGCTCGAAGAGATTGCCAAAACCAAGATGCCCGACCTGACCGCGGCCGACCTGGACGCGGCGGTACGGACCATCGCCGGCAGCGCCCGCAGCATGGGCGTCGATGTGGAGGGCGTCTGACATGGCTACCGTATCAAAGCGCCAGAAGCCCTGGAGCGAGCGGTTGAAGGTCGGCCAGCAGTACCCGGTCGACCAGGCCGTGGCGCTCGTCAAGGAATTCGCCGACGCGAAATTCGACGAGGCGGTGGATGTCGCGATCAATCTCGGCATCGATCCTGCGAAGTCGGACCAGCAGGTGCGCGGCTCGACCGTGATGCCGCATGGCACGGGCAAGAAGGTCCGGGTCGCGGTCTTCACTCAGGGCAAGAATGTTGATGCGGCTCGCGAGGCCGGCGCCGACATCGTCGGTCTCGAAGACCTCGCCGAGAAGGTCAAGGCGGGGCAGATCGATTTCGATGTCGTCGTCGCGAGCCCGGATGCGATGCGCGTCGTCGGCGGGCTCGGCCAGATCCTGGGACCCCGCGGCCTGATGCCGAACCCGAAGGTCGGCACGGTGACGCCGGATGTTGCGGGCGCGGTCAGGAACGCCAAGGCGGGCCAGGTACGTTATCGCTGCGACAAGGGTGGCATCGTTCATTGCACGATCGGCAAGGCCAGCTTCGCGCCGGCCGCGCTCAGGGAAAACCTGCTGGCGTTGCTCGCCGATCTGCAGAAGCACAAGCCGTCGACGTCGAAGGGCGTCTACGTGCAGCGCGTGACTGTGTCGTCGACGATGGGCCCCGGCGTTGCCGTGGACCGCGCGACGCTGGGAATCTGAGGAGTTTTTTTCGTTGTCCGGGCAACGGCCCGGACCATCGAAGACCGCAGGCGGGGCAATGGCCTCTTAATGGGCGCCTGCGCAGATGGTGGAACCCGAGTCAGTGTTCACTGGTGAAGGTTGCCATCAGCCGGCCGGAAGCGGCCGGCACAAGGGTGGGCGCGTGGCGATGCGCGCCTGCGGATGGACCTTCTGCCAGGAGGATGGAATGGCACTCAGGCTTGAAGACAAGCAGGCGATAGTGACCGAGGTGCAGGCCGTTGCGCTTGTCGCGCATTCGGTCGTCGCAGCGGAATATCGTGGGCTGACGGTGACGCAGATCACCGGGCTGCGTGCGAAAGCGCGCCAGTCCGGCGTCTACATGCGTGTCGTCAAGAACACGCTGGCCCGCAAGGCGGTTGCCGGAACGCCGTACGAGTGCATCGCGGGCAGTCTCGAGGGACCGCTGATCCTCGCGTTTTCCAGGGAAGACCCGGGCGCCGCTGCCCGCGTCGTCAAGGAATTCGCGAAGACCCACGACAAGCTGGTCCCGAAGCTGGTTTCGCTCGGTGGGCGGGTATTTCCTGCCACCGATCTCGACCGGGTTGCGAGTCTGCCGACAAAGGCCCAGGCCCTCGCGATGATGCTCGGCGTGCTGAAAGCGCCGATCTCGAAGCTGGTCCGCACGCTGGCCGAGCCACACGCGAAGCTGGTTCGCACTGTGGACGCGGTCAGGGCCACGAAGGCCGCGTGACACCGGGCACCGCAAACTGATTCGGATTCAAAAACTATTTTCTGGAGAGATGGCAATGGCTGCTAGCAAGGAACAGATTCTCGAGTCGATCTCGAACATGACGATCATGGAAGTGGTCGACCTCGTGAAGATGATGGAAGAGAAATTCGGCGTCACCGCTGCCGCGCCGGTCGCGGTCGCCGCGGCCGCCGCCGCCGCGGCCCCGGCTGCCGAGGAGCAGACCGAGTTCACGGTGACGATGAAGGCCTACCCGGCCGAGAAGAAGGTCACCGTCATCAAGGTGATCCGCGAGATCACCGGGCTCGGCCTCAAAGAGGCGAAGGACCTCGTTGAGGGCGCACCTTCGTTGGTCAAGGAAGCCGTGTCGAAGGCGGACGCCGAGAAGATCAAGAAGCAGCTCGAGGACGTCGGCGCAACGGTCGAGGTCAAGTAACGACCTCCATGCGAGGGCAAACGGCCCCGCAGTCCGCGCCACCGGACAACACCGCAGCCTGCTCCCTGAAGGGTGCAGGTCGCGCGGTGCTGGCCGGTGCGCCGGTTTTGCTCATTCATGAATAGGGTGACCCCGATGGCCTATACGTTCACCGAAAAGAAGCGCATCCGGAAGAACTTTGGCAAGCGCCAGGGAATTCTGGCGGTGCCGCCGCTGCTCGCGATCCAGACCGAGTCCTACGCGCAGTTCCTGCAGCTGGACAAGTCCCGGGCGCTGCACGCGGAGCTCAGCTCGCATTCGGGCGGACAGGTCGCCGGCGGCAGGCTGCTTTCGGAGGAACAGGAACGGGCCATCATCGACCGGCACCTGAAGCGGGCCGGTCTTCACGCCGCGTTCCAGAGCGTGTTTCCGATCAAGAGCTACTCGGGCCATGCGACGCTGGAGTACGTCTATTACTACCTCGGCGAGCCGGTGTTCGACGTCAAGGAATGCCAGCTGCGCGGCCTGACCTATGCGGCGCCGATGCGCGTGCGGTTGCGGCTGCGCGTGATGGACAAGGAATCGCCTGGCGCATCGCGCGTCAAGCGCGCGATCGAGCAGGAAGTCTATCTCGGCGAGCTGCCGCTGATGACGGAGAACGGCACGTTCATCGTCAATGGCACCGAGCGCGTCATCGTTTCCCAGCTGCACCGCAGCCCGGGCGTGATCTTCGATCACGACAAGGGCAAGACCCACAGCTCCGGCAAGCTGCTGTTCCAGGCGCGCGTGATTCCGTATCGCGGCTCTTGGCTCGACTTCGAATTTGACGCGAAGGACTGCGTGTTCGCGCGCATCGACCGCCGCCGCAAGCTGCCGGTCACGATCCTGTTGCGCGCCCTCGGCTACTCGAATCCCGAGATCCTGAATCTGTTCTTCGACAAGAATGTCGTGCACCTGACCAGGAAGGGGCCCGAGCTCGAGCTCGTGCCGGAACGCCTGCGCGGCGAGACCGCGATGTTCGAGATCAGCGCGGGCGGCAAGGTCATCGTCGAGGAAGGCCGCCGGATCACGGCGCGCCACGTGCGCCAGCTCGAGGAAGCCGGCATCAAGCGCCTGGGCGTGCCGCTCGAGTACCTCGAGGGCAGGATCCTGGCCCATGACGTCGTGGACAAGGAAACTGGCGAGGTGCTCGCCACGGCGAATGACGTCCTGAACGCCGCGCTGGTCGAGCGCTTCGTGAAGGCCGGTGTGACGGAGATCGGCACTCTGTACGTCAATGACCTGGACCGCGGTCCGTATGTCTCCGACACGCTGCGCATCGACGTGACCACGACACGCCTCGAGGCGCTGATCGAAATCTACCGGATGATGCGTCCGGGCGAGCCGCCGACAAAGGACGCGGCCGAGAACCTGTTCCACAACCTTTTCTTCAACTCCGAGCGCTACGACCTGTCAGCGGTCGGCCGCATGAAGTTCAACCGCCGTGTCAACCGCGAGTTTCCGTCGAATCTCGCCGGCCCTGAGGCCGAGCGCTGGCTCGAGGAGCCGGGCATTCTCTTTGACGGCCGCTACTTCGGCACGATCGCGGACCAGCGCAAGGACGATGTCGCGCGCAACCTGTTCGGGAAGTACGGTGCGGCGATGTCGGACGTGGTCGACGTGCTGCGCACGCTGATCGCAATCAAGAATGGCGACGGCAAGGTGGACGACATCGACCACCTGGGAAACCGCCGCGTGCGCTGCGTCGGCGAGATGGCGGAAGTCGCGTTCCGCATCGGGCTGGTGCGCGTCGAGCGCGCGGTCAAGGAGCGTCTGACACTGGCCGAGAACGAGGACATCAATCCGCAGGACATGATCAACGCGAAGCCGGTGGCCGCGGCGGTCAAGGAGTTCTTCGGATCCTCGCAGTTGTCGCAGTTCATGGACCAGAACAACCCGCTGTCCGAGATCACGCACAAGCGGCGTGTCTCGGCGCTCGGCGAAGGCGGTCTGAAGCGCGAGCGGGCCGGATTCGAAGTCCGCGACGTGCATCCGACTCATTACGGCCGCGTCTGCCCGATCGAGACGCCCGAGGGACCGAATATCGGTCTGATCAACTCGCTGGCCGTGTACGCGCGCACCAACAAGTACGGCTTCCTCGAGACGCCGTATCGGCGTGTGCGCGAGCGGCGCGTGACCGGTGAAGTCGATTACCTGTCGGCCATCGAGGAAAGCGAATTCGTCATCGCGCAGGCCAATGCGCCACTCGATGGCAAGGGCCGGTTCGAGGGCGATCTGGTGTCGTGCCGATACCAGAATGAGTTCACGCTGATGCCGGCGGAACGCATCGAGTACATGGACGTGTCGCCGCGCCAGATCGTGTCGGTTGCGGCCGCGCTGATCCCGTTCCTGGAGCACGACGACGCGAACCGCGCGCTGATGGGCTCAAACATGCAGCGCCAGGCCGTGCCGACGCTGCGCTCCTCGACACCGCTGGTCGGCACCGGCATCGAGCGGACCGTCGCGATCGACTCGGGCGTCGTGGTCATCGCGCGCCGCGGCGGCGCGGTCGATTCGGTCGACGCGTCGCGAATTGTGGTGCGCGTCAACGAGGCCGAGGTCACCGTGGGCGAGCCTGGCGTCGACATCTATAACCTGACCAAGTACACGCGCTCGAACCAGAACACCTGCATCAACCAGCGGCCGCTGGTCCGGGTCGGCAACACCATCTCCAAGAGCGACGTGCTGGCCGACGGCCCGTCGACTCACCTCGGCGAGCTCGCGCTCGGGCAAAACATGCTGGTCGCGTTCATGCCGTGGAATGGCTACAACTTCGAGGATTCGATCCTGATCTCCGAGCGCGTCGTCGAGGAGGATCGCTTCACGACGATCCACATCGAGGAACTGACCTGCGTGGCGCGCGACACGAAGCTCGGCCCCGAGGAGATCACGGCGGACATCCCGAATGTCGGCGACTCGGCGCTCGCGAAACTCGACGAAGCCGGCATCGTGTTCATCGGCGCCGAGGTCAAGGCAGGCGACATCCTGGTCGGCAAGGTCACGCCAAAGGGCGAGACGCAGCTGACACCGGAAGAAAAGCTGCTGCGCGCGATCTTCGGCGAGAAGGCCTCGGATGTGAAGGACACCTCGCTGCGCGTGCCACCCGGCATGGACGGCACCGTCATCGACGTGCGCGTGTTCACGCGCGACGGCGTCGAGAGGGATTCACGGGCGCTCGCGATCCAGAAGTCCGAGATCGAAAAGGTCCGCAAGGACCTGAATGACCAGCGCCGCATCCTCGAGGACGATTTGTTCGCGCGCTTGCGAACCGAGCTTTCTGGCAAGGCCGCCAGCGGCGGCCCGCGCAAGCTGAAGGCGGGAGCCGCGGTCACCGTGGAGTACCTCGACGAGCTGCCGCGCGAAGAGTGGTTCGAAATCCGGCTGCGCGACGAGACGGCGAGCGAGTCGCTCGAAGCCGCGCGCCGGCGCCTGGCCGATCAGCACAAGGAATTCGAGCGCCGCTTCGAGGGCAAGAAGGCCAAGATCACGGCCGGCGACGACCTCGCGCCGGGCGTGCTGAAGATGGTCAAGGTCTACCTGGCCGTGAAGCGCCGCATCCAGCCCGGCGACAAGATGGCCGGCCGGCACGGCAACAAGGGCGTCGTATCGACAATCGTCCCGGTCGAGGACATGCCGTACCTCGCGGACGGCTCGCCGGTGGACATCGTGCTGAATCCGCTGGGTGTCCCGTCACGCATGAATATCGGGCAGATCCTCGAGACTCACCTGGGCTGGGCCGCGAAGGGCCTGGGCGACAAGATCGGCCGGATGATCGAGTCGCAGAACGCGATCGTCGAACTGCGCAAGTTCCTCGACCGCGTGTACAACGCGACCGGCGGCCAGAAGGAGGACGTCGCCTCGCTGTCCGACGCCGAGATACTCGAACTGGCGCGCAATCTGACCGACGGCGTGCCGATGGCGACGCCGGTGTTCGACGGCGCGAGCGAGGCCGAGATCAAGCAGCTGCTCGAGATGGCGGGCCTGCCGACCTCCGGCCAGACGCTGCTGACCGACGGCCGCACGGGCGAGGCCTTCGACCGGCAGGTGACAGTCGGCTACATGTACATGCTGAAGCTGAACCACCTCGTGGACGACAAGATGCATGCGCGCTCGACCGGGCCGTACAGCCTCGTGACCCAGCAGCCGCTGGGTGGCAAGGCGCAGTTCGGAGGCCAGCGCTTCGGCGAGATGGAAGTCTGGGCACTGGAAGCCTACGGCGCGGCCTACACGCTGCAGGAAATGCTGACCGTCTTGTCGGATGACGTGAATGGCCGCACCAAGATGTACAAGAACATCGTGGACGGCAACCACGCGATGGACGCCGGCATGCCGGAATCGTTCAACGTGCTGGTCAAGGAAATCCGGTCGCTGTGCATCAACATCGAGCTCGAGCAGGAAGGGTGATCTGATGAAGGACTTTCTCAAGTTTTTCAAGCCGCAGGTGCCGGTCGAGAATTTCGACTCGATCCGGATTGCGCTGACGTCGCCGGAGATGATCCGGTCCTGGTCTTACGGAGAAGTCCGCAAGCCCGAGACGATCAACTACCGGACCTTCAAGCCGGAGCGCGACGGTCTCTTCTGCGCGAAGATTTTCGGGCCGGTCAAGGACTACGAGTGCCTGTGCGGCAAGTACAAGCGCCTGAAGCATCGCGGCGTGGTCTGCGAGAAGTGCGGCGTCGAAGTCACCCAGTCCAAGGTCCGGCGCGAGCGCATGGGCCATATCGAGCTTGCGAGCCCGGTCGCGCACATCTGGTTCCTGAAATCGCTGCCGTCGCGCATCGGCCTGATGGTCGACATGACCCTCAGGGACCTCGAGCGCGTGCTCTATTTCGAAGCCTTCGTCGTCGTCGATCCGGGCATGACGCCGCTCGAGCGCGGTCAGCTGATGACCAACGAGATGTATCTCGAGGCGCTCGAGCAGTACGGCGATGAATTCGACGCGCGTATGGGCGCCGAGGCGATCCTCGAGCTGCTGAAGACGATCGACCTCGCGACCGAATCCGCGAAGGTGCGCGCCGAGATCGAGGGCACGACATCCGAGACCAAGATCAAGCGGCTGACAAAGCGGCTCAAGCTGCTCGAGTCATTCGTCGAGTCGGGCAACAACCCGCAGTGGATGGTGCTGACCGTGCTGCCGGTGCTGCCACCCGACCTGCGGCCGCTGGTGCCGCTGGATGGCGGCCGCTTCGCGACATCTGACCTGAACGACCTGTACCGCCGCGTGATCAACCGCAACAACCGGCTGCGCCGGCTGCTCGAGTTGAATGCGCCGGACATCATCGTGCGCAACGAGAAGCGCATGCTGCAGGAATCGGTCGATGCGCTGCTCGACAACGGGCGCCGCGGGCGCGCGATCACGGGCACCAACAAGCGCCCGCTGAAGTCGCTGGCCGACATGATCAAGGGCAAGCAGGGCCGCTTCCGCCAGAATCTGCTGGGCAAGCGCGTCGATTACTCCGGCCGCTCGGTCATCGTGGTCGGCCCGACGCTGCGCCTGCACCAGTGCGGCCTGCCAAAGAAGATGGCGCTCGAGCTTTTCAAGCCGTTCATATTCCACAAGCTGCAGCTGCGCGGCCTCGCGACGACCATCAAGGCCGCCAAGCGCCTGGTCGAGCGCGAAGGTCCGGAAGTCTGGGACATCCTCGAAGAGGTCATCCGCGAGCATCCGGTGCTGCTGAACCGCGCGCCGACACTGCACCGTCTCGGCATCCAGGCCTTCGAGCCGGTGCTGATCGAGGGCAAGGCGATCCAGCTGCACCCGCTGGTCTGCACGGCATTCAACGCCGACTTCGACGGCGACCAGATGGCGGTGCACGTGCCGTTGTCGCTGGAAGCCCAGCTCGAGGCCCGTGCGCTGATGCTGTCGTCGAACAACATCCTGTCGCCGGCCAATGGCGACCCGATTATCGTGCCGTCGCAGGACGTCGTGCTCGGTCTCTATTACATGACCCGTGAGCGCGCGGGCGCGCGCGGCGAGGGCATGACGTTCACCGACGTCCGCGAGGTGCATCGCGCGCACGAGACGCGGGCCGCCGAACTGCACGCCTGGATCCGTGTGCGCATCGTCGAGCACGTCAAGAATGCAGAAGGTGAGCTGGTGGAGCAGCGCAGGCTGGTGCGGACGACGATCGGCCGCGCGCTGCTTTCCGAGTTGCTGCCAAAGGGCCTGTCCTTCGACCTGGTCAACCAGGACATGAGCAAGAAGCGCGTCTCGGCGGTGATCAACTCCTGCTATCGCGCGCTCGGTCTCAAGGAGACGGTGATCTTCGCCGACCGCCTGATGTACACGGGCTTTTCGTACGCGACGCGCGGGGCCGTGTCGATCGGCGTCGACGACATGATGGTCCCGCCGCAGAAGGCGAAGATCCTTGGCGCCGCGGAGCGCGAGGTCAAGGAGATCCAGGACCAGTACGAGTCCGGCCTGGTGACCAATGGCGAGCGCTACAACAAGGTCGTCGACATCTGGTCGCGCACCAACGACCAGATCGGCAAGGCGATGATGGACCAGCTGCGTTACGAGGAAGGAACCGACCTGAAGGGCAAGAAGGTCCAGCAGGGATCGTTCAACTCGATCTTCATGATGGCCGACTCCGGGGCGCGCGGCTCGGCGGCGCAGATCCGCCAGCTGGCCGGCATGCGCGGCCTGATGGCGAAGCCGGACGGCTCGATCATCGAGACGCCGATCACGGCGAATTTCCGCGAAGGCCTGAACGTGCTGCAGTACTTCATCTCGACCCACGGCGCCCGCAAGGGCCTCGCGGACACCGCGCTGAAGACCGCGAACTCGGGATACCTGACCCGGCGCCTGGTCGACGTCGCACAGGACCTGGTCGTCACGCAGCACGACTGCGGGACGACCAAGGGTCTGGAGGTGACGCCGATCGTCGAGGGTGGCGATGTCGTCGAGGCCCTGGGCGAGCGCGTGCTCGGCCGCGTGACCGCGACCGACGTGCCGCTGCCAGGCACCGATGACGTGCTGACGCCGGCAGCGACATTGCTCGACGAGCAATGGGTGCAACAGCTCGAGAATCACGGCGTCGACTCGCTGAAAGTGCGCTCGCCGATCACCTGCGAGGTGCGCTATGGCGTCTGCGCGATGTGTTACGGGCGCGACCTTGCGCGCGGCAAGCTGATCAGCATCGGCGAGGCGGTCGGCGTGATCGCGGCCCAATCGATCGGCGAGCCCGGCACGCAGCTGACGATGCGGACCTTCCACATCGGCGGCGCGGCGTCACGGGCCGCGGCGATCTCGCTGGTCGAGATCAAGGGCAAGGGCACGCTGCGATTCCACAACGTCAAATCGGTGCGCCATGAGAAGGGCCACCTCGTCACGACCTCGCGTTCAGGCGAGATCGGGGTGATCGACGAATTCGGTCGCGAGCGCGAGCGTTACAAGATCCCGTACGGCGCCATGATCGTCGCCAATGAGGGCGGTGCGGTGTCACCGGGCCAGATTGTCGCGAACTGGGACCCGCATACCCATCCGGTCGTCACCGAGGTCGCGGGTTTCATCAAGTTCATCGACTTCGTGGACGGTGTGACTGTGCAGTCGCAGGTCGACGAAGTGACTGGCCTGACCAGTGTCGAGGTGCTCGATCCGAAGCAGCGCGGCGCTGCCGGCAAGGATCTGCGGCCGGTGATCAAGCTGGTCAACGCGAAGGGCAAGGAAGTCACATTCGCGAACACCGACATTCCGGCGGTCTACACATTGCCGCCGGGCGCACTGATCTCGCTCGAGGACGGCGCCAAGGTGTCGGTCGGCGACGTCATCGCGCGCATCCCGCAGGCGTCGTCGAAGACCCGCGACATCACGGGCGGCCTGCCGCGCGTCGCGGACCTGTTCGAGGCGCGCAAGCCCAAGGAACCGGCAATCCTCGCCGAGGTGACCGGTACGGTCAGCTTCGGCCGCGAGACCAAGGGCAAGCGGCGCCTGGTGATCACTGGCGAGAGCAACGAACGTTATGAGGAACTGATTCCGAAGTGGCGGCAGCTCAATGTGTTCGAGGGCGAGCACGTGGAGCGCGGGGAAGTCATCGCCGACGGCGAGCCGAATCCGCACGACATCCTGAGGCTGCGGGGCGTTGCGGCGCTGGCCAATTACCTGACGCGCGAGATCCAGGACGTCTACCGGCTGCAGGGCGTCAAGATCAACGACAAGCACATCGAGGTGATCGTCCGGCAGATGCTGCGCAAGGTCGAGATCAAGGAGTCCGGCGACACGACACTGATGCGTGGCGAGCAGCTGGAG
>JANOSR010000303.1:0-7804 GCA_031415935.1 Steroidobacteraceae bacterium
CTGCGCGCGGCGACGCGCAGCTTTCGCGCGACGGTCGCCGAGTACCGCGACGAGCTGCAGCGTTCGCCGGGCCGCAGCTGGGTCGAACTCGTCGAGCAAGACCTTGGCCGGGCCGAGCGGCTCCGGCAGAAAGTGCTGGGCCATGACGCGTCGATCGAGACATTGCGCGGGCGCTTCGCCGAGTCCGGTCTGCAGCTGCCCCTGCGACTCGAAACCGTCCTGGCGGCGCCGGCGAGCCGTGCCGTAGCGGAATCGGCCGAAAGCGCCGTGGACGCCACGCGCTCGGCCGGGCTTGCCATCCGCCGACTGACCTATCTCGTCCTCGGGGTAACGCTGCTGGTGTCGCTTCTGACCATGCTCGCCGTCATACGCCCCGTCCGGCGCCTGACTCGCGCAACGCGCGCCCTGACGCTCGGCGGACAGCACGTGCGGGTGCCGCCAGGTGGCTCCCTCGAGCTCGACGAACTCGGTCAGGCCTTCAACCAGATGGCTGAGCGGCTCGCCGAGGCGGACGAAGAAGTGTCGCGTCACCAACAGGAACTCGAGGACCGGGTACGTACCCGTACCCAGAAGCTGACCCACCTTGCGAACCATGATCCGTTGAGCGGACTTCCGAACCGCCGCTTCGCCTTCAATCACCTGCGTCGTGCCGCAGTTGCGGCCAAAGCCAACGGCGGCGGGGTAGGCCTGATCGCGCTCGACATCGACAATTTCAAAGTCATCAACGACACGTTTGGCCACGATGTCGGCGATGCACTGCTGCGAGGCGTCACCGAGCGCCTGCGGCTTCTGGTCGGCGAGCGCCGGTTCCTCGCCCGACTCGGCGGCGACGAGTTCGTGGTCTCTCTGGAAGACGCGAGCCCCGCCGACGCGACCGAGGCCTTGGCCGAACGCATCGTGAACGGGTTTCGCGCACCCTTGAATCTCGGCGGCCGCGACATCCTCGTCAGTGTCAGCGTCGGCGTGGCACATCTCCCCGAACACGCTGGCGATGCCGCCGACCTCGTGCGGGCAGCAGACGCGGCGCTGTTCCGCGCCAAAGCGCTTGGCCGCAACCGTATCGCGATCTTTTCGCAGGCACTACTCGAGGACTCCGAAGCGCGCTTCGCGGTCGAGCAGTCGCTGCGTCGTGCGGTCGACGCAGGCGAGCTCGCGCTCGTTTACCAGCCGCAGATCTCCCTGGTCAATGGCGCCACTGAGGTCGTGGAGGCGCTACTACGCTGGCAACGCACCGACGGCCGGTTGGTCCCGGCCCGCGAGTTCATTGCGATCGCCGAGCAGTCGGGCCTCATCATCGGGATCGGCGAATGGGTCCTCGAGACCGCCGCGGTCGCGGTCGCGGACTGGCGCGCTCGCGGCTTCGACAACGCCCGCGTCGCGATCAACGTGTCTGTGCACCAGCTGCTCGACAATCGCTTTGTCGAGCGCCTGACGGAGGTCCTCAAACGTTTCCGGCTGCCCGGCGACGCGATCGAGCTGGAGCTCACCGAGACGGCCTTCCAGACCTCGTCCTCTACCGTACGGGCCCTAAGCCAGCTGCGCGAGGGCGGCGTTGGCCTCGCTCTCGACGACTTCGGCACGGGCTACTCGTCCCTGACCTCGCTGTCGCGCCTGCCCGTGCGGCGCGTCAAGATCGACCGCAGCCTGGTGGTGGACGCGCCGACCAGCCCGCGGGCAGAGTCCTTGGCACGTTCGATCATTGGCGTTTGCCACAACCTCGGCCTCGGCGTCACGGTCGAGGGCATCGAACGGCCCGAGCAGCTGGTCTGGCTGTCGGGCTGCGGCCCGGTATGTGCGCAGGGCTTCCTCATCGCGAAGCCCATGCTGGCCGCCTACGTGCCCGGCTTTGCCCGGCGTAGCGCACAGCATCTGAAAGAGCTGCTGGAAAGCGAGGCGTCCCAGTCCGGTCGCCTGCGAACGCGCGAGGCAGTGGTGCCGTTCCGGAAGGCGTAGGACGCCGCTGAGCGCTGACACGGCCGTACTTTCCGATCGGCCTCTTCAACACCGCACGATACAACCCCGTCGATGGCCAGGTAGCTCAGATCGGCGCCCGGGCCGCCTGAAAATCCGCGTGTCGGTGGTTCAATTCCACCCCTGGCCACCATCCTGTCGCACGAACTCACATCCGGATCCGCGGTCAACGCGGACGGCGCCGCACTATTGCGCTGGCGCTTGTTTACTGATCCTTGCAGTACGGGGCGGTTTTTGACGCGGATCACTGTAATTGCGATCTTGCGGCGCTAGACTGACCATCGCGGCCACCCAGGACCGCTGTATAGGAGTGTGGCCGATGCCTCCTCGACTGATTCGGCAGGCCAGCGCGACGGCAATCGCCCTCCTGCTGGGCTCAAATGCCCACGCGGTTGACCCGATCCAGGTCGGCACGGTCGTCCTGGATCCACCAACCCTGAACTGTCTCGGCATCGTGGTACCGATCACGGCTGGCGACGACGACTACGATGCGCAAGCAACGCTGCAGTATCGGAGGCAGGGGACTTCGACCTGGACGGGCGCATTGCCGCTGTTGCGAATCCGGCCCGACACGGTCGGAACCGAGTCCCCACCCAGTGACTATGGATTGCCGCCGCCGATTGAACAGTTTGCCGGGTCGATCTTTGGTCTGGATGCGGGCACCACTTACGAGATTCAGGTCGCCATCACCGATCCGGACGGTGGTGGTGGCTTGCAAACTGTCACGGGCGGAACTCGGTCAGCGCCGAAGCTCGTGCCCACAAACGCAATTGCGGTACCGGTCAGCAATGACGCGCAGTTGATCAGCGCTTTGGCAAATGCCGTCCCCGGGCACGTCATCGAACTCGCTCCCGGCACATATCGCGGTCCATTCACTATATCCAGGAGCGGAACCGCCGGCGATCCGATTCTCTTGCGGGGGTCCAGCAGTTCTCAGGTAATCATCGATGCGACCGGGGCGAGCTACGGGTTGACTGTGTCTGGATCACACGTGTATCTCGAAGGCATCACCATATCCGGCAGTGACTGGGGTGCGCGACTCTCGGGCACCGATGGCATCGTGGTGCGCAAAATGCGGTTTACGTCGGTCAACAAGGGCATCGATGCGCGCAATGGAACGCACAGGAACTTCTATATTTGCGACAACGTATTGGAAGGCAGGTTTCTCTGGCCCAATGTCAGCAGCAGTACCTGGGATCAGGAGGGCATCGTCGTAACAGGGCAAGGCCATGTCGTTTGCTTCAATACGCTGTCGGGATTCGGAGATGCGCTGGGTCTAAGTCAAGATACCGCGATACCGAATGTCGCCATCGACTTTTTCGGCAACGAAATCCTTTGGACGGGCGACGATGGCCTCGAGATCGACTACGGCCATCGAAACATACGCGTATTCGACAATCGAATCACGAACTCTGGCATGGGCGTGAGTGTGCAGCCATCCTGGGGAGGTCCGATTTACATCTTCCGAAACGTGCTGGTGAATCAGGCGCACAGCCCCTACAAATTCAACAATGATCCGACGGGCATTCTGGTCTTCAACAACACATCGATTCGTACTAACGGACCGGGCAACTACGGTGGATCCGCGTGGGCACAATTGGGCTATCGACAGGCGGATGGGGACTGGAGTTACGTCGCAAACTTCAGGTTCACTAACAACCTCGTCGTCGGCGCGATCACCCCCGCCAAGTTCACGTCCGACATCATTCTTGGCAAGATCGATTACAACGGCTGGTCGCCAAATGGCGCGTTCATCTTCTTCCAGACGTATACAAATCTCGCCGACGTGCAGGCCAGGTCGCCATTTGAAGCCAATGGGCTGATTCTTGGCAGCCAGTCTTTTGCCGGCCTTGCGCCACTGGGACCCGATTACACGACCCTTGCTTCGCCGGCGAACGTGACATTGAGCCCGGGTTCGAATGCCATTGATGCGGGCCAGGCGTTGGCCAACATCAACGACGGTTTCCAGGGGAATGCGCCGGATCTCGGGGCGTGGGAGCGCGGCAAGCCGATTCCGGTCTACGGCGTGAGAAACCAGATCGCCCCTCCAAATCCGCCAACCAGTCTCAGCGTGGAGTGATCACCTGCGGACCGGCGCTGATACTGCCTGCCTACGCCAAGGGCGGGCATTTTTTGCCGGAATCAGGTATACTTTCGCGGTCTGGTGATCCCTCGGCTTGTCTCACTTGGCTCGATGCGCCGCTTCGGCGCGCCTTCCAACCAGGTTCTGCCACCACTGAAGAATCGCCTAACCAGCAGGTGGAAATCCACCTGCCGAAATCCTTTTGACTAATGTGAGTAATTAATAGTGACCAAGTTATTTGTTGGAAATCTGCCCTTCTCCGCGACCGAAGAGTCTGTGCGTGCGCTGTTTGCGCCGCATGGCACGATCGAGTCGCTCGCCCTCATCAACGATCGCGAAACCGGTCGCCCCCGCGGCTTTGGCTTCATCGAAATGTCGAATGCCGACGCTGCCCAGGCCATGCAGGCGCTGAACGGCAAGAACTTCGAAGGCCGTGACCTGAAGGTGAACGAGGCCCAGGCGCGTGAGCGCAATGGTGGCGGTGGCGGTGGCGGCAACCGCGGCGGACAGAATCGCTACTGATTCGAACGCCTGATCGGCGACAGGCCACGACGATAGCCAATGAACACGGCGATCGTCATCGGCCTGTCGGCGATTGTGTTGTACCTCGGTATGCGCTGGTTCGGCGCCTGGCGAGGAGCACGCGCTAGCTTGCCCTGATTTCGCAGGAGGGAGCGTCCATGCGATTTGTATCCCGTACTACCCGGTCGCTTCTCGAACAGAGCCGCGAGCAGTTGCTTCGCCGGCGCGCGGCGGCCGGCACGCTTGGCAATGCATTCCCGGCCGTTGAGCAAATCCGCGTCGAGCTGCGCTTTGCGGCTTCGGCGAGTTCGGTGCCTGCCGCGCAGCGGCACGCCCTGTATCCGCCGGCGCCGGCGTACTTCGAGTTTGCCTGCCCCTTTGGGGACTGCGACGGCAGCTTCGACCTCAATGGCGTTGCATCGCCACTTCTGAAGAACGCCGATCCGCAGGCCGATGGAACCATCCAGTGCTCCGGCTCGCGCACGCGCAGTGGCATGCCCCGGCAGCCGTGCAGCCTCCGTGCCGATTACCGGATTACCGCGCAGTATCAGGCGAGTTCCGCCCCAAAAAAAGCTGAAAGTGCCGCCAAACCAGCGTTGATTTAGACTCCCAGCTCAGCGCAAGCGCGGCCAGGGAGCCCTGCATGACCAAGCTGACCTGCGGCCTGATCCAGATGGGCCTGAAGGGCGATACCTCGATGGCGCCGGATCGCATCCGGGACCTGATGATCGAGGCGCACATTCCTTTCATCGAAAAGGCTGCCGCCAAGGGCGTGCAGGTCCTGTGCTTCCAGGAAGTATTCACGCAGCCGTATTTCTGTCCCGGCCAGGACCGGAAATGGTACGCGGCCGCGGAACGCATCCCGGAGGGCCACACGACCCGGCTGATGCAGGAGTACGCGCGCAAGCACAAGATGGTGATCGTCGCGTCCCTCTACGAGGAAGCGATGCCCGGTGTCTACTACAACACCGCGGCGGTCATCGATGCTGACGGCAAATTCCTGGGCAAGTACCGCAAGATGCACATCCCGCAGGTCGATCCCGGTTTCTACGAGAAATTCTTCTTCAAGCCGGGCGACCTCGGCTATCCGGTATTCGATACCGCGTACGTCAAGCTCGGTGTCTACATCTGTTACGACCGCCACTTCCCCGAGGGTTGGCGAGCGCTTGCACTTCACGGCGCCGAGTACATCGTCAATCCTTCGGCGACCGTTGCGGGTCTCAGCAAGTATCTCTGGGAACTGGAGCAGCCGGCTGCGGCGGCCGCCAACGGAGTCTTCATCGGCGCGATCAACCGTGTCGGCAAGGAAGAACCCTGGGCCGACCGGATGGGTGAATTCTACGGCTCGAGCTACATCGTGAATCCACGCGGCAAGATCGAGGCGCAGGCGAGCTACGACAAGGACGAACTGCTGGTCCATACGATCGATCTCGACATGGTGCGCGAGGTTCGCAACACTTGGCAGTTCTTCCGCGACCGTCGGCCGGAGACTTACGGACCGCTGGTCTGACGGCATGGCCGGGCTGAAAACGGTGAGCCACGTCGTCAAGGTCGGCGACGTGTACGAACTGGATGCCGGGACCGACGTCACCGGCAGCGCGCGCTACAACGCGGACATCGCGCCGACGCGCGTCACCCAGCGCAACTGGAACCAATGGCACATCGCAGCGCTGTGGGTCGGCATGGCGATCTGCGTCCCGACTTACACGTTGGGCGGCGTCCTGACGGCCTATTTCGGGCTGTCGGTCGTCGAGGCCCTGTGGACCATCCTGGTCGCCAATGTCGTCATCCTGATCCCGCTGACGCTGAATGCCTTCCCGGGCACCAAGTACGGCATTCCATTCCCGGTCGTGCTGCGTTCATCATTCGGCATCATCGGTTCCAATGTGCCCGCCCTGATCCGCGCGATGGTCGCCTGTGGCTGGTTCGGGATCCAGACCATGTTCGGCGGCATCGCCGTGCACCTGTTGTTGTCGGCGCTGTTCGAGCCCTGGGCCGCGCTCGGCGGCAAGGGCGAAGTCATCGGCTTCTTCGTCTTCTGGGTCGCGAATGTCTGGGTCGTCATCCGCGGCGCGGAATCGATCAAGCTCCTTGAGGCCTGGGCTGCACCCATGTTGTTGCTGGTCGGTGTGGGCCTGATCGTCTGGGCCTGGCCCCAGGCGTCGGTCGCCGAACTCATTGCGCAGCCGCCGAGCCGCCCGGAAGGCGCATCGTTGCCGGGTTATTTTTTCGGCGGCCTCACCGCGATGGTAGGATTCTGGGCGACGCTGTCGCTCAATATTCCGGATTTCAGCCGGTTCGCTGATTCGCAAAAAAGCCAGATCGTCGGCCAGATCCTGGGCCTGCCGTTGACCATGTTCCTGTTCGCCGGTCTCGGTGTTCTGATGACGGCTGCCTCCGCGCAGCTGGTCGGCGAAACGGTGTCCGATCCGATCTCGCTGATCGGTCACATCGACAATCCATTCTGGACGGTCGTGTCGATGCTGGTGATCATCCTCGCGACGATCTCGACGAACACGGCGGCGAACATCGTCTCGCCAACGAATGATTTCCAGAATGTCGCGCCGAAGCTGATCAACCAGACCAAGGGCGTGCTGCTGACCGGCGCGATCGGCGTGCTGCTGATGGGCTGGGAACTGCTGAAGAAGATGGGATGGCTGGTTTCCGACGTCAGCGTCGAAAGCCTCTACTCGAACTGGCTGATCGGCTATTCGAGCCTGCTGGGGCCGATCGCGGGAATTATGATCGTGGACTACTTCGTCGTCCGGCGGCAGCACTATGAGCTGGCGGGCCTCTATATGGACGACGGTCCCTACCCGGCCTGGAACAAGGCGGGTTTCATTGCATTCCTGGTGCCGGTCGCCTTGACGCTGATCGCGATCACGACGGACTGGCTCGGCTGGTTTTACGACTATGGCTGGTTCACAGGTTCCCTGTTGGGCGGAATGATCTATTATCTTCTGAGCCGAAAGAGGTAGGTGCCTTGGCACTGCTGGTCAGGGGTGGAACGGTGGTCACGGCGGAGCAATCCGTTCGCGCCGATGTCCTGTGCCACGACGGCCGGATCGTGCAGGTGGCCGCGGAAATCGATCCCCCCGCAGGATGCGAAGTCCTCGATGCCGGTGGCCAGTACGTGATGCCTGGCGGCATCGATCCCCACACCCACATGCAACTGCCGTTCATGGGCACGGTCGCCAGCGACGACTTCTACACCGGCACGGCGGCGGG
>JANOSR010000304.1:0-1937 GCA_031415935.1 Steroidobacteraceae bacterium
ACGACATCGCAGAAGCCGAAGCCGCCCGTGAGCGCCGACTCGAATTTCGCGCGCGACAGGTACTTGCCGCGCAGCACGCCGTCGATGTCGAAGGCGCCGACCTTGACGTGGGTCAGCCCGCGCTCGGCGACGATTCCGCGCGCGTCCTCTGCGCTCGCAACCTTCCGTGGATCCATCCGGAGCCCGCCGTCAGTGCGCCTTCTTGCCGCCGCTCATCGCGAACTCTTCCTCCGGCGACAATACCAACCGGTGCCTGCCGATGACCGCGAAGTAGAGGAGGCCCAGCGCGTACCAGACGGCCGTCGCGTAGACGCCGACGCGGTAGACCGGGTCCTGCAACTGGTAGTAGAGCGTGACCAGGGCGACCACGACCGTCACCAATGCGCCGGGTATGCCAAGCGGGCTCCTGTACGGCCGCTCGATATTCGGCAGGTTCCGGCGCAGCAGGATGAATGACAGTCCCTGCATCGCGTAGGAAATCATCGCGCCAAACACCGCCATGTTGAGCAGCGTGCCGCCGATCACCGCGCCGCGATTGTCCTCGCTGGCCACGTACCAGACGATCATCATGGTCACGAAGCCCATCACGCTGCCGGTATAGAGCGCCATGTGCGGCACCCTGTGCTTGCCGTGGGTCAGCGACATGAAGGGCAGGTAGTAGCCCGCGCGCGACAGCGAAAAGATCTGCCGGCCGAAGGCATAGATGATGGTGTGAAAGCTCGCGATCAGCCCGATCACCGCGAGAAAGGCCAGGAGCTTGGCCGTTCCAGTGCCGAAGATGACCCGGAATCCGTCCAGCAGCGGCTCTCCGGATTTCGCCAGCGAGAAGGATCCGTGCATCTTGTCCGGATCGACAGACCCGACGCCGGAGTTCAGGAAGGTGATCAGGAGCGCGGAGACCATCAATGTCGCCATTCCGTAGATCAGTCCCTTCGGCATGTCGCGCTTCGGGTCGTCGGATTCCTCGGCAGCGAGCGGCAATTGCTCGATTGCAAGGAACAACCACACGGCGAATGGCAGCGCAGCGAGCGCGCCGGCAAAGCCAAATGGCAGCCACGAACCGCCGCCTTCCGGCAGCTCCACTGCGCTGCCATCCTCGCCGACGCCGACGTTGAGTGCCCAGCGGTCGAAGTCAAAATGCGGAATCGCACTGACCCAGTAGATCGCGAGGATCGCGAGTGCGCCAAGCGTCACGATGACCGACACCTTGAACGACAACTCGACACCGCGCAGATTCAGGAACAGGAACACCGCATACGATCCGGCCCACCACAGCGGCTGCATTTCGGCCGGCGTCTCGAAGATCGCCGTCATGTACGAGCCGATGAAGAAGACGATCACCGCCGGCGTCAGGATGTACTCGATGCTCTCAGCGAGCCCGGTGACCATGCCGCCCCAGGGTCCCATGGCGCTGCGCGCAAAGGAGTAGGCCGCGCCGGTATGCGGCAATGCGGGCGACATCTCGGCCAGGCTGTAGATCAGCCCCCAGTACATGGCCGCGATGATGAACAGCGCGATCAGCATGCCGCCGAAGCCGTGCGCCAGGCCGAAGTTCCAGCCCGAGTAGTGACCCGAGATCACCGCCCCAACGCCCAGGGCCCACAGCGACCAGACACGTGCGTAGCGCCGCAGGCCGCGTTTTTCGAAATATTCCTTGCCGACGTTCTGGTATGTCACGCCGCCGGCGGTCTGCTTGTCGCTCATGGCTTCCCCCTCTGAATGCTGCCTGCTGCCTGGTTATTCTTCGCAGGCTTCGGTGAGTATAGTCGCAGGCCCCCGGGGTACGGCAATCAGCGCCCGATCGGGCGCCGGCGCCGGCTGTCGGGGAGCTTCGAAAATGGCAATCGGGCCGGATCGGCGAGATTCGGGCCCGGTGCTTCGACCACGAGGATCCGGTCGGCCAGCGGGCCAAAATCGGCCCGGAAATGCACGGAACT
>JANOSR010000305.1:0-2469 GCA_031415935.1 Steroidobacteraceae bacterium
CATCCGGTAGCTTGCGAACCACCTGCATCGCGACATCCACGAGCCAGGCGTCCCAGTCGGCAAATCGCGGATCCAGCAGATGCGCCGGTCGCTCGTGGATCAGCCGCCAGGCAACTTCGGTGAACCGCGCGGGCGTGCGCCAGCGAAAATCCGGCCAGCGCTTGCGCGGCACAGCCGTCAGCATTTCGTAGGCGCGATCTGCAACGCTATCTTCGAATTCGCTCAGCAGGCGAAAACCGGGATCGTCGATCGCGGCGTGGCCGGACCAGGCTGCGACCAGTCCCTCGGCTTCGGTCTCGCCGGCCTGCGTCAATGCATGGAGCATTACCGGCTGCCAGTGCGCCAGGTAGTCCGCGCGATCATCGAGCTGGATCGCCAGGAAGTCGGTTGGTGTCGCCTGTTGCAGGACCGCGAGACGATCGCGAATCTGGCGCGCGCGCGTTGCGGGTGCATAGCCGCCATCGCCGACCTTCGCGAGCTGTTCTCCGCCGACCACGCGCGCATTCGCACTCCAGGCACGGCCGTCCGGCGGGTCGAGAATTCGTGGTGAATCCGCCTGTACGATCCAGCCATCCCAGCCGGTTTCGCTTTCGTTCCAGGCAGTAGGACGCGCCGGATCGAATCCCCGGCGTCGCGGCAGACGGCCCGACAGCACCCAGCCGATGCGTCCGCCGGCGTCACCGATAATCACGTTCTGGCCCGGCATTCCGGCACCGCCGATGATCGCCGCCGCCTCATCGATATTTCGCGCGCCCTCCAATGCGAGCAGAGCCATGTCGGTCGCTTCGGGCAGGTGTGCGGTCCACGCCAGCGCGAGTTCGCGGTCGTCCGCGCCCTTGCCGATGACCGGCCCCCAGATCGCGCGGCGCACGGGTAGCTTCTCGTCGGCGCCACCGGCCACGTGCAGCACTTCGATGTCGGTCTCGATGCGCCGCGGGCCGTCGGCCGTGAGATAGCTGTCGCTGCCCTCCGCTGGCGCGAGCACGACGAGATCCTGGAAATCTCCGTAACTGTTTGTGAAACCCCAGGCGACGTGACCATTGCTGCCGGCGATGATCGCCGGCACCCCCGGCAAGGTGATGCCACTGATGTCGAGCTGGCCGGATTCCACGATCAGTCGCGCGCGATACCAGATGTTCGGCACGCCCAAGCCCAGGTGCATGTCATTGGCGACCAATGCGCGGCCGCTCGCCGTGTGGCGGCCGGCGACGGCCCAGTTGTTGCTGCCGACCAGACCCTCCGGCTCCGGTTCGGTGACCATCGCCGTTTTCTGGCTGAAAAGAGCCGGGTCGAGCTTGCGTAGATCAACTTCCGTCGCATCCGGCAGTCGCGGCTGCGGCAACCGGCTGCCGTCGAGCGGCGCTTCCCATTCAGGATCACCCTCGATCAACAGGCGATAGAGCGACTCCGGCAGCGTCGCCGCCAGCAAACCGTTCTGCTGCTCGCTGCGCGCCTCGAGGCCTTGCAGGTCGATCCACATCGCATAGACCACCAGCAACGTGTCTTCGGCGCGCCAGGGCGTTGGCTTCGCCTGCAGCAGCAGGTATTCAAATGGCCGCAGGCGGCTATCCGCAATTGCGGCGTTCACGCCCGCGGCATACGCATCGAGCAATCCGCGCCCGACCGGATCGAGCGCCGCGAGCGAAATCACTGCGCGCTTGCGGAACTGGTGCAGCCGGACGCGCCGGTCGGAGTCGAGCAGGGCCGGCCCGAGCAACTCCGCCAGTTCGCCCGCAGCCGTGCGCCGCAGCAGGTCCATCTGGAAACAGCGGTCCTGCGCGTGGGCGTAGCCTGTTGCGCGTGCCACGTCTTCACGCGTGGCACCGCGAATCACCGGTACGCCCGCGGCATCCCGCTCGATGGCGACCGGAGCATTCAGGCCTCGGAGATTCACCTCGCCGTCAATGCGCGGCAGGCTTGCCCGGAGTGCGAGCCAGATTCCCACGGCTGCAAGCAGCACGAACCCGGCCACCGTGATCAGCACGATGCGAAGAACCGACAGAAAAAGGGGACGCGCCCCTTTTTTGCTCTGGAAAAAGGGGCGCGTCCCCTTTCTCGAGATCGGCTTCATGCAGGAGAGCGCTGGACCTTGATGATCTTCATCGTATTGGTCCCTCCGGAGACGCCCGACAGCTCGCCTTTCGTGACGATGATCAGGTCGCCCTCGGCCGCGAGATTGTCGTCGATCAAGCGTCGGAATATCGACGGGTACATCTGTTCCGGCTCCGGATGGGTGACGTCGAAGGCGACGGGATAGACGCCGCGGTACAAGGTCACGCGGCGCTGGGTCGCCGCGTGGCGCGTGAATGCATAGATCGGGATATCGGAGCGGATGCGCGACATCCAGAGGGCCGTCGAGCCCGACTCGGTCAGTGCGACAATCGCCCTGACATCCATGTGATTGGCTGTGTACATCACGGCGCCCGCAATTGCTTCGTCGGTGCGCGTGAAGTGGCCGTCGGCGCGCTG
>JANOSR010000306.1:0-2019 GCA_031415935.1 Steroidobacteraceae bacterium
CGCATAGAGGACCTTGCCGAGATAGAACCAGGCGCGATCGCGAACCGGCGCCGGTGTCGTGGCGTCGGCGAGCAGGCGCTCGAAGATCTCGCGCGCCTCGCGATGCTGGCCGAGCGAAAGGTACAAGCCGCCGCGCAGCAATTCGGCATCGCGGGCATGCGGCTTGAGATGGCCCTGCTCCCGATACGCAGACAGACGCACCAGCGCCTCGAAATGGTCGCGGCCATAGAAATGGAACAACACGTCGCCGTAGTGCAGGTCCTGCACCTTGACGGCCGGCAATCCCGCCGGGTCAGGCGCAGGCGAAGAGCCCACCGCGGGCGCGGCCCAGGCGGCGAGCACAGCGAGAATGATGGTCAGCCGCCAGGCCAAGCGATCACTCCCACACGCGAACGACGAATTCGGGCTGCAGCTTGCGCAGGCGGTCGCTGATGCGCAGTTCAACGTACTTCGCGCCGACACCTTTATCGATGGTCAGGGTGGCACCGCGCTTGTAATCGCGCTCGTGCGTACCCTGCCCGGTGAAGAACGCAACCAGCTCATGCTCCCCTGCCTTCATGTTGCCGAGCCAGATCCGTTGTACGCCGCCGCGCAGGAGCGCCTCGCGCTCGCGCGCCGTGTACAGGTAATTCGAGACTTCCTTGCCATCAATGCGGATCTGCACCGAGTCGAGATCGAAGAATGTGCCGACATCCATCGAAACGAATACCGCAATCTGCGTGCTCGCCGGGAACAGCAGATCTTCTTCGAGCATGAACAGGTCACGATTGAGGTCGACGACCTCGCGGCGCAACTCCTGCACCTCGGCGTCGAGCGCAGAGCGCTCCGGCGCGGGCGGTGGCGCCGGCTCTTGCGCCAGGCTCGTCGCCAGGGCCAGCAGCATGATTGCGGGTACCGCAGTCGCCTTGATCCAAGCTCTCATGTCGGGAGTTCCTGTCTATTCATCGATGAGATCGCGCAGTTGCACCAGCAAGCCGCGTTCCTCGCGCTCGTCGAGCGCGTCGTGACGGGCGCGGATCACGCCGTTCCGGTCGATCAGAAGGATCAGCGGCAGGCGGTCAGCTTCGTAGGTGCGGCTGACCTTCTTGCCCGCATCCAGCAGCACCGGGTAGTCGATGCCGGCCGCTGCTGCCATTGTCGCAGCGCGTGCCGGTTCTTCGTCGAGGCTGACTGAAAGTACGACCAGACCCGCAGGCGCATAGGTCGCCCGCAGTCGTTCGAATCGCTCGAGTTCGCGCCGGCAGTCGCCACACCAGCTTGCCCAGAACAGCAGTGCAACGACCTCGCCGCGGTGTTCGGAAAGCCGGTAGTTGGCGCCCGCCACGGAGCGCAGCGCGAAATCAGGGGCGGTCGAAGCCATGACCGGCGCCGCGAGCGCAATCAGGATCGTGATCGCGAGAACGATGCGCCCGACGCGCCGGTCGTCGTCCGCGAGATCCTGCGTACTGGCCATGGTATTGGTCCGCCGGACGGCCGACGGCTCACACTCCTGCTGCCCATCCCGGGTGACATAATGCCGAGGCAGCGGGCACGAAACCACTGCCGTTTCAGGCATCGTCCGCCGCGGCCGGGCGGGGTTCACACGATGGTGCCGCTGACGATCGGGTTGAACGCGATCAGGCTGTCCTGCAGGGTCGCCGAGCCCAGGCCGTGACCCGGGAACCGGGACCCGAATGTGCCCTGCTCGCCATGCAGCGCCAGGTAATTGAGGATGACCGTCTCGACCAGCAGGTTGACGTTGTTCGCTGCCGGCGTCGAGGCGGTTTCCACCGAGGCGTCCTGCCGGAACCAGCCGATCTGCTGGTGCTGCTCAGGGGGCCGGCTGTCGCCCGTGTAGAGCTGCGACCGGCCCAGGGGGTTGTAGACGAGGAAGAACGAAGCGGCGGTCTGCTGGTTGTCGCTGGTCCAGTCGAACTTGCCGCGCCCATCCACGCTGTTATCGGCGACTCCGTCCGCTGACAGCGAACCATCGCTGAACACATAGAGCATCAGCGGTACGCCGCGCCGCGCCGCGTATTC
>JANOSR010000307.1:0-11347 GCA_031415935.1 Steroidobacteraceae bacterium
CTATGGGACTTCGGCTCGCGCCTTGTCGCACCCCCGCGCGCGCGTAACGCGCCTCATGCGGGAGTAAATCAGAGGTTCCCTAGCTGTCGAAGAAGCCCAACTTGACGCCGGCGAGCGTGATGACGTCGTTGTCATGCAGCCTGCGGGCCTGGGGACCGATCGGCTGGCCATTGACCAGCGGGAAATCGCCGGGCTTGCTGCTCTCGACGTGGACGACATAGTAGCCGTCCGCGCGCCGGCTGATCGCGGCCACCTGCACACCGGGCCGCCCGAGCGTGGTCAACGTCTTGGCGAGTTCCAATTCGCGTCCGGCGAACTGGCCGGACAGCACCTGTAGCTTGGCAGGGCGCGACGGCGGCGGTTTTTCGCCCATGGCGGACGGGATCACGTGCCTCGCAGCAGCAGGCCGCGGTGCCGCAGCGCTCGCGGCGGCTGCGGCGGCCGCCGCAGCCGCATCAGTAGCTGCCTTCAGGCGGCTTTCATTGACCTGGCCGGGCTGGATGACCAGCGTGCGTTCGAATTCGTCCTGCTCCGAGCTCTCGACCTGACTGTCGACGAATCGCAGGTGATGGTGCCCGATCGTGATGACGTCGCCATGCGTCAGGGCATGCTTCTTGATGAGCTTGCCATTGACGTAGGTGCCGTTCGTGCTGTTGAGGTCCTCGAGGAAGGAGTCGTTCAGGATGTTGATAATCAGGCCGTGATGGCCGCTGACTGCCGCGTTGTCGATGCGCACGTCATTGTCGGGCAGGCGGCCGACCGTGTACCGCTCCTTGGTCATGTTGTATTCGGCCAATACCTGGCCGTCGAGACTCAACATCAGGCGCGCCATAGACTCCCTCGCTGCCCGTTACCCGAACCAGGCCAATATTCTGTCAAGTATGCCCCGCCGCGCGGGGAAAAGTTCGATCACCTGCGTCAGCATGACCGAGATGTTGTCGCGGCCACCGCTGTCATTTGCCAACTGCACCAGCTGCCTAGCGACGGTGTCAAGATTACCGCCGAAAGTACTGATTGTTAAGTGAATATCCTCGTCTTCGACCATATCTGTGAGGCCGTCCGAACAAAGTACCAGCCAGTCCCCCGGTTCGACCGGATACTCGTGTACTTCGACATCCACGGTCGGCTCGACTCCGAGCGCCCTGGTCACGTAATTCTTGTTGGTGGCGCGCTGCGCCTCTTCCGGCGAGTAAAACCCGCGGTCGACCAGCTCCTGCAGCAGCGAATGGTCCATGGTCAGCTGTTCGAAGGTCTCTTTGCGCAGCCGGTACATGCGTGAGTCCCCGACGTGGGCGAGCGCGACCCGGTTGTCGTGAAAAAGCGCCGCGACCACGGTCGTGCCCATGCCTTCGCACTGGCTCTGGGACTTCGAAGTCTGGTGGATGATCTTGTTGGCGCGGGCAATTGCATCGCGCAGGATGATGCTCGGGCGGTGCAGGCCGGTGGTCTTGTCGAGTCCTTCCAGTTCCTGGGCCAGGAATGCCTCGCGCACCAGATTCACGATGGTCTTGACGGCAATACCGCTCGCGACCTCGCCGGCGTTGTAGCCACCCATGCCGTCGGCCAGCACAAAGAGCCCGATGTCGCCGTCCCAGGAGATCGAGTCTTCGTTGTGCTCGCGCACCTTGCCGGTATCGGTCAAACCGACGGCCTGCACGCGACTTCGCAGGGAGACGTAACGACCCATCAACGCAGAGCCGGATCGATGCTGCGCGAGCAGTCGCGCAGGGCCTGGGCCATCTCGGCGCCACTGCGGTAGCGCAACTCCGGGTCCTTCTCCAGCGCGCGGTCGATGATTGCGGACAGGGACTCCGGCAGGTCCGGACGCACGACCCTGAGCGGCGGGTGCGCCTCGGCCGAGATCTTCTGCATCAGTCCGGGTATCGAGTCAGAGCGAAACGGCAGCATGCCGGTCAGCAGCTGGAACAAGGTGACGCCCAGCGAAAAAATATCCGATTGCGCCGTGACGGGTCGTGCATCGAGCTGCTCCGGTGCCATGTAGGAAGGCGAGCCGAGGATGACGCCGGTGCGCGTCGCTCGGCTGTTCTCGAGCCGAGCGACGCCGAAATCCATGACTCGGACGCGCCGGTTGCGCTGGTCGAACACGATATTGGCCGGCTTGATGTCGCGATGGATAACGCCGCGCTGGTGCGCGAAATAAAGCGCGTCGGCGACCCGCGCGCACATCTCGGCGACCAGACGGGGCGGCAGCATTTTTCCTTCGAATGCGTGCGTGCCGAGATTGACGCCCTCGACGTATTCCATCGCCAGGTACACGAGTCCATCGTGTTCGCCGGATTCGCGAACCTCGACGATATCCGGGTGCGCTAGTCCGCCCGCCGCATCGGCTTCGCGCAGCAGCCGCAACTTTGCATCTTCGAGCAGGTCGTCGGGCCAGTCGTCGGAGAGGGTGAGCATTTTGAGGGCGACGACGCTGCCGTTGTTCTCGTCAGTGGCCTTGTAGACCGTTGCCATCGCCCCGCGTCCGAGTTGCTGCTGCAGGCGGTAGTGATGGAATACCTCGCCCGGGCGCAGCGCGAATCCCGGCGTGCGGCGCGGTTGTTCTTCGCGCAGCGCGACTTCGAGCGGCTTGCCGATCGTCGGTACGGCATCGCCCGCACCCTGACCCGGCGGGCCGGATCGGTTGCGCAGCCAGCGACCGAAACTGGATTCGTCAGGCATGCGCCATCCGACCCATGACTCCCAACATCTACGAATCATAAACGGGCGTGCCGCCCGCCGGTACTGTCTTGGCCGGATTTTCAATCTGTTATGGCCCAAACCGCGACCTGGGCCGCAGTCCAAACGGCCGCCAGCCCGCGGATTGTGCGTGCTAGCATCGCCGCTCCCCCGGCCGGATTCCAGCGATGCCGAAGCCACGCACCGTATTTGTCTGTTCGGCCTGCGGTGCCGATGCCCCCCGCTGGCAGGGTCAATGTCCGTCCTGCGGCGAGTGGAACACGATGTCCGCTTTCAACGCGCCCCGTAAGCCGCGCGCAGCTCAGTCGGGAGCGCTCGACATGGCTTCGTCGCAAGCGGAGTCGATCGGGCAGATCGCCGCAGGCGATGGAGACCGGCTCAGCACCGGCTATGCCGAATTCGACCGTGTACTGGGTGGCGGCCTGGCCGCAGGGTCCGTGGCGCTGATCGGCGGCGATCCGGGCATCGGCAAGTCGACACTGCTGCTGCAATGCGCCGCGGCGATGTCCGCCAGGGTAGCGGTGCTGTACGCGACCGGAGAGGAATCCGTGCGTCAGGTCGCGGAGCGTGCCAGGCGGCTCGGGGTGGCTGGCCCGGCGCTTTCCCTCATTTCAGAGACTGGCGTTGAACGGATTCTCGAGGAGTGCACGCGTACGGGCGCCCGCGTGCTGATCATCGACTCGATACAGACCATGTCCGTTGGAGATGTGGAGGCCGCGCCCGGCGCCGTTACTCAGCTGCGGGAATCGACGGCGCGGCTGGTGCGTCATGCCAAGGCCGCGGGCACCTCGGTGCTGCTGATCGGTCACGTGACGCGCGAAGGCGTCATCGCCGGACCACGCGTGCTCGAGCACATGGTGGACACGGTGCTCTACTTCGAAAGCGATTCCGGCAGCCGTTTTCGAGTCATTCGAGCGGTCAAGAACCGCTTTGGCGCGGTCAATGAAATCGGCGTGTTTGCGATGGATGAGCAGGGCCTGCGCGAGATTCGGAATCCATCGGCCATCTTCCTGTCGCGCGGCACCGAACCGGTGCCCGGTTCCGTCGTGACGGTGGCCCGCGAAGGCACGCGGCAAATGCTGATCGAAGTCCAGTCGCTCGTTGACCCGAGTCATGCGGCGAATCCGCGTCGCGTCGCAGTCGGGTTCGAGTCCAATCGCGTGGCCCTGCTGCTCGCCGTGCTGCACCGGCATGCCGGGATCGCGCTGCATTCGCACGATGTCTTCGTCAATGTCGTCGGCGGCGTGCGTCTCACCGAGACGGCGGCCGATCTGGCGGTGGTCGCGGCAATCACCTCGAGCATGGGCGGGGAGTCATTGCCGAAGGAACTCGTGGTATTCGGCGAGCTGGGCCTGACCGGGGAGGTCCGGCCAGTGCCGTATGGCGAGGAACGGCTGCGCGAGGCAGCCAAGCATGGCTTCCGCCGCGCGATCGTGCCGCAGGCCAATGCGCCACGGCAAGCGGTTGCGGGTATCGACGTGGTGGCGGCGGCCAGGCTGCCGGAGGCGCTCGCCGCCTTGCGCTGAATCAATCGCCGTCGGCGGGCGACGGCAGGATCCGCGCCGTGCGCACCGCGTTGTCGGCGACCTGCAGAACCTCGATCGTGCATCCGCCGAGTGTGAGGCTCGCGCCGGGCTCCGGTATGGCTTCCAGGTGCTCGACGATGAGCCCGGAGAGTGTCCGCGGTCCATCGGTGGGCAGGCTCATGCCCAGCGCCCGGTTGATCGAGCGCAGCGTCACGCCGCCGGGCACGACATAGCTCCCATCGGGCCGCGCGCTGAAGTCGAGGCGCAGCATGGCGGGCTGAGTCGTAAATTCACCGACCACCTCCTCGAGGATGTCCTCCAGCGTGACCAGACCGCGCACATCACCGTATTCATCGACGACGAATGCGATGCGACGGCGAAGCCTGCGAAAGCGCAGCAGTTGCGCATGAAGCGTCGTGCCCTCGGGCGTGAACAGCGCTTCGCGCTGCCCGGCAATCTCACGCAGCCTATCGCGTGTCAAGCGGCCGGCGGCGATCTCGTTGGCGACCAGCCTCATGTGAACGATGCCCAGCACGCGATCCAGATCCCCCTCGAACAACGGCATGCGCGTGTGCTGCGTGCGTCGCAGCAGTGCGACGACTTCATCCCAGTCCGCCGCGATATCGATGCCCTCGATCTCGCTGCGCGGCACCATGACCTCCTCGACGCTGCGCCGCTCGAGATCCAGCAGCGCCTCCACCATAAGCTGGCGCTCCGCGGATTCGCTGGCGAGCGCATCGGCGATGTCGGCGATGGTCTCGTCAGGATCGCGTCGCGCGGCAGGCTGTCCACTGCGCGCCGATGGCAGCAACAGGAAGTATGGCGCCAGCGGCCAGAGCATCACGGCAGCGGCACGTTCACTCGGTTTACCTGGCCGTCGCAGCGCTCCGCCGCCCGCGAGTACCAGCAACAGGGCGAGCCCCGCGATCGCTATCAGCGCGACCGTCATCCGGTTCTCGATGGGCGCCAGCAGCACGCAGGCCGAAAGCGCTCCGAGCAGGGTGATCCGCAGCAGCCAGGCGGCACGGCGCGCGCGGCGCGGTTCGGTGGCGAACCGGCGGCGAAGACGGAGGGCGGCGGTGTCACCGGGGCGCCGCGCCGGCAGGCGCCTCGATCGCAAGGCCGGTGTCGCGGCTTCCAGCAAGACGGTCAGAATCAGCAGCACAACCGCCGCCAGCCCGCTCAAGCGTTCAACCCCAGTGCCGCCCCAGCAGGATCTCGAGCACGAACTTGCTGCCGAAGTAGGCGAGCGCGAGCACCACGAAGCCCGCAAGCGTGCAGGCCGCCGCTTTGCGGCCGCGCCAACCGAAGCGCCAGCGCCCGACCAGCAGGACGGCGAATATCAGCCAGGCTGCCAGCGCGAGGATCGTCTTGTGCACGAGGTGCTGCTGGAACAGGTCGGTCACGAACAGCAGGCCGGCCAATATCGCAACGGTCAATGCCGCCATGCCGGTCCCAATCACCGTGAACAAGGCCACCTCGAGACTCTCGACGGGTGGCAATGACGCCAGCCAGGCTGCGGGACGTTTGCCGCGCAATTGCCCGTCCTGCACCGCCAGCAGGACGACAAGCACCGCGGCGACCGCGAACATGCCGGCCGATCCCATCGCGAGCACGACGTGCGTCGCGAGCGGCCAGCCTGCCTGGGCAATCTCGTGCGGTTGCGGGAGGCTGCCGGTGCCGGCTGCAAGCAGCGCCGCGAGCCCGAGCACGATCGCGGCGACCACGCGATAGCGGGGCGAGACGAGCGCGAACAAGCCGCCGGCGCCGATGACCAGTCCCATCAGCGACGCGCTGTCGGCGAGGCCCATCGCAATCTCACCGAAGGGCCGCAGTGTGCTGGCGAGCCAGAGCGCATGGGCAAGCCATGCGGCGCCCGCCAGGTACAGCGCTGGCTCGCGCAATGCTACCCGGCCACTATCGCGCCTGGCGGCATGCGCCGAGGCCGCGACGGCAGCGAGGTAGAGCAGGATGACGACAAATCCGCGCAAGACTGGCTCCGCGATCGCGTGCGGTCATTGTACAGGGGGCCGCCTTATAATCGGCGGCAGCACGATTTTGCGGCAAGCGCCGCCAGGCTGCCTCCCGGATGTTCGATACGCTCGCCGCACGCCTCGGCCAGGCAGTCGATTCGCTGCGCGGACGAGGCCGCCTGTCCGAGGACAATATTGCCGACACGCTGCGCCTGGTACGCATGGCGCTGCTCGAGGCGGATGTCGCCGTAGCGGTCGTCAAGGCGTTCATCGATGCCGCGCGCGCGCGCGCGATCGGCGCCGAGGTCACGCGGAGCCTGACGCCAGGGCAGGCGGTCATCAGGATCATCCACGAGGAACTGACCCGGGTCATGGGTGAGCCGGGCCGCGGTCTCAATCTGCGAGCCCAGCCTCCGGTTGTCATCCTGCTCGCCGGTTTGCAGGGCGCCGGCAAGACGACGACGGCAGCGAAGCTTGCACGCCTCCTGATCGAGCGGCACCGCAAGCGGACGCTGCTCGCGAGCACTGACGTCTACCGGCCGGCCGCGATGACGCAACTCGCCCGGCTCGCCGGCCAGGTGGATGCCGAATACTTCGAGGCACCCGCGGGTGCGAATCCGGTGGACATCGCGGTTGCGGCGGTCGCCCACGCGCGCAGTCACGTACACGATGTGGTCATCATCGACACTGCCGGACGGCTGCACGTGGACCAGGAGATGATGGCCGAGGTGCAGGCGATCGATCGTGCCGTCGGTTCGACCGAGAGACTCTTCGTCGTGGACAGCATGGCGGGCCAGGATGCCGTCAATGCGGCCCGCGCCTTTGATTCTTCGCTGGCACTGACCGGCGTCATCCTGACCAAGGCGGATGGTGATGCACGCGGCGGGGCGGCGCTGTCCGTGCGTCATGTGACCGGCAAGCCGATCCTGTTCCTCGGTGTCGGCGAGAAAGTTGACGCGCTCGAGGTGTTTCATCCGGAACGGGTAGCGTCGCGCATCCTCGGCATGGGCGATGTCCTGTCGCTGGTCGAGCAGGTTCAGGCAGGTGTCGATCAGGACCAGACCCGTCGGCTTGCCGAAAAGCTGGCGAAAGGCCGCGGCTTCGACTTCAGCGATCTCAGGGAACAGTTGGGCCAGTTACGGCAGATGGGCGGCGTGGCCGCGCTCGCGGACAAGCTGCCGGCGCAGGCCTTGCCACCGGGTGCGCTCGCCCAGGTTGACGACCGATCCATCGGGCGCCAGATCGGGATCATCGACTCGATGACCCCGGCCGAGCGCCGGCGCCCGGGCATCATCGACGGCTCGCGCAAGCGACGCATTGCGGCCGGAGCCGGCGTGCAGGTCCAGGAAGTCAACCGCTTGCTGAAGCAGCATCTGCAGATGGAAAAGGTCATGAAAAAGATGAAGGGCGGCGGCCTTTCGCGGATGTTGCGGGGTCTCGCCGGTCGCAATCCTGGCGGTCACGGCCCACGCTGAACGGACCCGCCGGCAGCCTCGCCTAAGCCTTTCATTACCCGCATGATTTGAGTAGAATGCCCGGCTCTTTGGCGGGGCCAGACGGCTCCGGGGCTGCGAGGAATTCATCCGATGGTGACGATTCGACTGACACGCCGTGGCGGCAAGAACGCGCCCTTCTATCACGTCGTCGTCACGGACAGCCGCAAGCGGCAGGGTGGACTGGTGCTGGAGCAGGTCGGGTTTTTCAACCCGGTGGCCCGGGGCAAGGATAAGAAGATCGAGCTCGACCTGCCAAAGATCGACTACTGGACCGGCACCGGCGCCAAGATGTCCGATCGGGTTCGCACGCTCGTGATGGCGTTCCGCAAGCAGGCTGCGGCCTGATCGCCCTGCGGGTCGCCGCATGGCGGAATCACCGTCGCGAGCGGTTGGCCAGGCAGATAGCCGGATCGCCCTGGGCCGCATTACCGGGACCTTCGGGGTCCGCGGCTGGGTCAAGATCGTGTCCTACACGGAACCGCCGGAACAGATACTGGCATTCCCGGTATGGCGGGCTGACCTGCCCGGTGGCGGCCATCGGGACCTGACACATCTTGAAGGTCGTCGCCATGGCAAGGGCCTGGTCGCGCGACTGACGGGCATCGACGACCGTGACCAGGCACTGGCGCTGGCGCGGCAGGAATTGTGGATCGAGCGTCGCGAATTGCCGGCGCTCCCGGGTGGTGAGTACTACCAGGCCGACCTGATCGGGCTCGAGGTCGTGAATCTGGAGGGCCATGCGCTGGGGCGCGTAGACCATTTTCTCGATACGGGAGCCAACGCCGTCATGGTCGTGATCGGTGAGCGCGAACATTGGCTGCCGATGGTTCCGCGCCATGTGCCGAAGGTGGATCTCGTGCGCGGGCGCATTACGGTGGATTGGGACCCCGATTTCTAGATGCACATAGAAGTCGTCACGCTGTTCCCGGAAATGATCCGGGCGGGGCTCGCGGCAGGCGTCATCGGGCGCGCATTGGCGGGCGGCCTGATTCGCGTCGGCACGGAAGACCCGCGGTTGCTCGCGACGGATCCGCACCGGACCGTGGATGACCGGGCGTACGGCGGCGGGCCCGGGATGGTCATGAAGGTCGAGCCGCTCGCGAGCGCGATTCGCGCTTGTGCAGGGCGGCTGCCGGAGGGCTCGCCGGCGATCGGCCTGTCCGCGCAAGGCCGGCCATTCACGCAACAGGTTGCGCGGCGGCTGACCGGTCTTCGGGGCATGATGCTGGTTGCGGGGCGTTATGAGGGCATCGACCAGCGGGTCGTCGATCAACTGATCGACGAGGAGCTGTCGATCGGTGACTATGTGGTGTCGGGCGGCGAGCTGCCTGCGCTGGTGGTCATCGATGCCGTGGCCAGATTGCTGCCCGGCGTGCTGGGCGACGCGGAATCGGCGGCGCAGGATTCGTTTGGCGACGGACTGCTCGACTGGCCGCAGTACACGAGGCCGGAGGTCTGGGAAGGCCACCTGGTGCCTGCGGTTTTGCAGGGCGGAAACCACGCCGAGATCCGGCGCTGGCGGCTGAAGCAGGCGCTGGGCAGGACCTGGCAGAGGCGGCCGGACCTGCTCACCGCTCGGGCACTGACCGGCGAGGAGCGCGCGCTGCTCGATGAATATTGTGCCGAGGCGGGCATTGTTCCGCCGCGGTGAGTGATGGTGACGAGACACAAGCTGGAATCGGGGCCCACCCATGAACAAGATCATTCAGGACCTGGAATCGCGCACGATGAGCCGCCGGCTTCCCGAGTTCGGGCCCGGCGATACCGTGGTCGTGCAGGTCAAGGTCCGCGAGGGCGATCGCGAGCGCATCCAGGCCTACGAAGGGGTCGTGATCGCCTGCAAGAACCGCGGCTTCAACAGCTCATTCACCGTGCGCAAGGTGTCGCATGGCGAGGGCGTCGAGCGCGTATTCCAGACCCACAGCCCTTCGATCGCCGACGTTGAAGTCAAGCGTCGCGGCAAGGTGCGCCGCTCCAAGCTCTACTATCTCCGCGCACGCTCCGGGAAGTCCGCACGCATCGAGGAAAAGCTGGGCACCTGATCATGGGCCTGATGCGCGCGCTTGGAGCCTTGCTGAAAGGCCTGCTGTACGCCCTCGACGGCCTGCGCAAGGTCCTGCACCTCGTGCTGCTGCTGATCGTCTTCGGCGCGCTTCTGGCCGTGAGTCATACGACGCTGCCGATCATTCCGGGCAGCGCGGCGCTGGAACTGGCGCCGCTGGGACGCATCGTCGAAGAAGAGACCGGCGATCCGCTCGATCGCGCGCTCGCCGATATCAGCGGCGACGATGAGCAGGAAACCCGCCTTCGCGATCTCATCGATGTCGTGGACCATGCGCGCGACGACGAGCGCATTCGCGCGCTGGTGCTCGATCTCGATGGACTCGACCGGGCCGGCCTGCCGGCGCTGCAGGACCTGGCACGCTCGATACGCTGGTTTCGCGAGTCGGGCAAGAAAGTCTATGCGCACGGGCTGATGTTCACGCAACGCCAGTACTATCTCGCGGCGCAGGCCGATGAGGTTTATCTCGATCCATTTGGATTCGTGCTGCTGGACGGCTATGCCTACTACCGCAGCTATCTACGCGGCACCGCAGACAAGCTCGCGGTCGACGTCAATGTCTTCAAGATCGGGACCCACAAGTCGGGCCCCGAAACCTGGACGCGCAGCGACATGTCACGAGAGGATCGCGAGGACGCAAAGGTCTGGGTCGGCGCGCTCTGGGACAGTTACAAGGCCGATGTCGCCGCGGCGCGAGACCTCGAGCCCGCATTGATTCAGGCCTATTCGGATGAAGCGGTCGCCGGCGTGCAGGCGACCGGCGGCGATCTTGCCCAATACGCGCTGGCGCGCGGGCTGGTGGACGGCCTGAAGACACGCGAGGAATTCGAGAAGATCGTCGCCGGCGTGGCCGGGGAGGACGAAGACACGGGCGGCTACGAGGCGGTCGACTGGCAGCCGTATCTGTCCATCGTGCGCTCTGCGGAGGCACTGGCTGGTTCCGAGGACCGCAATGTCGGCGTCATCGTCGCATCGGGCGAGATCCTGGATGGCGACCAGCCGCCGGGATTCGTCGGCGGCGATACCCTGGCAGCACAGCTTCGCGAAGTGCGCGAGGACGACGATTACTCGGCCATCGTCCTACGCATAGACAGCCCGGGCGGCAGCATCATGGCGTCCGAAGTGATCCGCCGCGAAGTTGAAGCGCTGACCGCTGCAGGCAAGCCGGTGGTCGCCTCCATGGGCACGGTTGCCGCCTCGGGCGGCTATTACATCGCGATGAACGCGGATCGCATCATTGCGGCCCCGACCACGATCACCGGTTCGATCGGCGTCTACGCGATCATCCCGACCTTCCAGCGCACACTTGCGAAGATCGGCGTCACTAGTGACGGCTTCGGCACGACCGACCTTGCAGGCGCCACCGAATTGGACCGCGAGCTTGGCGACGAGGCGCGGCAGATCCTGCAGGCCAGTGTCGAGCATGCCTACCGGACATTCGTGGATGGGATCGCGCGCGCTCGTGGCCGCCGGCCCGAGGAGATCGAGAGTCTTGCGCAGGGGCGGGTCTGGACCGGGGCCGACGCTCGCGCGGCGGGCATCGTCGACGAGTTGGGCGGTGTGGACGAGGCGATCGCGGAGGCTGCGAAG
>JANOSR010000308.1:0-3862 GCA_031415935.1 Steroidobacteraceae bacterium
GCAATCGATTCGGGGCTCGTCGAGGGTCCGCGCATGTTCGTGGCCGGGGCCTATGTGACCGTCAGTCACGGTGGCGGCGAGGTGACCGGGCTCGCGCCGGATGTCGTCGTGCCCGCAGAGATGCGCCGCGGCGTCGCCAATAATGTCGACGAGGTTCGCCAGCGCGTCCGCGAGATCCTGGGGAACGGCGCGGACTTCATCAAGGTCATCGCGACCGGGGCGGTATTCACGGCAGGTACCAGGCCGTCCGCGCCCGAGTACACCGAGGCGGAGCTGCGAGCCGCGGTCGAGGAGGCGGCGAATGCCGGCACTTTCGTCGCTGCCCACGCACATGGCGCCGAGGGCATCAAGCGCGCGGTGCGCGCCGGCGTGCGCTCAATCGAGCATGCTTCCTACCTCGATGATGAGGGCATCGAGCTGATGCGCCGCCACGGCACCTGGCTGGTCGCCGATATCTACAATGGCGATTACACCGAGGAAGTCGGCAGCCGCGACGGCTGGAGCGCGGAAATACTGCGCAAGAATCGGGAGTCCACCGGCACGCAGCGTGAGGCATTCACGAAGGCCGTGCACGCCGGAGTGCGCATCGCCTTCGGCACCGATGCCGGCATTTTTCCGCATGGCGAGAATGCCCGGCAATTCGCCTACATGGTGCGCTACGGATTGAGCCCACTCGGCGCGATACGCTCGGCGACCATCGATGCGGCGCGCTGCCTTGGCCAGGAGCGCGACCTCGGTTCTGTCGCACCCGGCAAGTTCGCCGACCTGATCGCGGTCAGCGGCGATCCGCTCGCCGATGTCGAGACACTGCGCAAGATCGCGGGTGTCATCAAGGAAGGGCGGTTGATCACGGGGCGCGATCCATGAATACGCGCCAACTGGGATTCTGGATGTGCACAGCGCTCGTGGTCGGGAACATGATCGGCATGGGCATCTTCGTCCTGCCCGCGTCGCTTGCGCCCCTTGGCTTCAATGCCTTCCTGGGCTGGGCCGCGACGGTCTTCGGCTGTGCGCTGCTCGCGATCGTCTTCGCGATGCTAGTCCGGCGCATGCCGGAAGCCGACGGTCCGTTCGGCTACATCCGCGCAACGCTCGGCGAGGGCGTGGCATTCGCCGCGTTGTGGTGCTACTGGATTTCCATCTGGATCGCCAATGCCGCTTTGGCAATCGGCGCTGCAGGCTATCTGACGAGCGTCGTGCCGCCGTTGGCGCGCTTTCCGCCGGCCATCGTCGCTGCGAGCCTCGTGTGGCTCTTCGTGCTGATCAATTTGTTCGGCGCCCGCAGCGGCGGGCGCGTGCAGGTGTTGACAGCGGCGCTCAAGCTGGTGCCGCTGACGCTCGTCATCCTGCTCGGCCTGTGGACCCTCGTCGCGGAGCCCGCGGCCTATCTCGAAAACATCCCGACAACGCCCATCACCCTGCAGGCCACGATGGCAGCCTCGACCATCGCGCTCTTCGCGATGCTGGGTCTCGAATCCGCGACGGTGCCTGCCGGCCGCGTGCAGAATCCGGAGAAGACGATTCCGCGCGCCACGCTGGTCGGTACGCTTCTGACAGCCGCGGTTTACATTGCCGTCACGGCTGTTGCGACTCTGCTGGTGCCGCAGGAAACGCTCGCGGCGTCGAACGCCCCCTTCGTTGACGTGCTCGACCGGCTGCTAGGCGCCGGAAATGGCCGTTGGTTAGCGCTCTTCGTCATCATCAGCGGCCTTGGCTGCCTGAACGGTTGGACCCTCGTCGTTGGCGAGCTGACCCGCACCCTGGCCTCGCGACAGCTGTTGCCGGCAGTTTTCGCGAACAGCAATCGCCACGGCGCACCGGCGGCCGCATTGCTGCTGATTGGCGCACTCAGCACCGGCGTCGCGCTGATGAACTACAGCAAGACATTGGTCGAGGGCTTCACGTTCCTCAGCATCATCGTCACCGCGGCGAACCTGCCAGTTTATCTCTGCTGTTCGATTGGCCTTCTGTGGCTCTGGCGCCGTGATCCTGCCAGCGTGCCGCGCCACGCCTGGTTCTTCGGCGCCGGGGGACTGGCCTTCTCGGTATTCGCTTTCATCGGCGTCGGCACCGAGCCCTTCCTGTGGGCGCTTGCGCTCGCCGCCGCCGGTGTGCCGGTCTACTTCTGGATGCGCTGGCGCCACCCGCGCGCGGCCGTCGCCGGAGCCGGATCCCGGCCGTGACCAGCGACGCGAACCAGGCCAAGGAACCCGTCGGGACGCTGCGGGTCGCGCTCGCACACGCGGAGCGCCTCCTCGCGACCGAGCCTGCGCTCGCGGCCGAGCAGGCGGCGGAAATACTGAAATCGGTGCCCGGCCATCCCGTCGCGCAGTTACTGCTCGGCGCTGCGCGCAGGCGTGGCGGCGATCTGACCGGAGCCCTCGCCGTGCTCGAGCCGCTCGCGGGCTTGCAGCCGGAGTTGTTCGCAGTCCATTACGAACTGGGTCTGACGCTCGGCGCCGCCCGGCACGGTGAAAAGGCCGTCGCGGCGCTACGCCGCGCTTTGGAGCTGAAACCGGATTTCGGTGACGCCTGGCGCGCGCTCGCGGATCACCTGACTGCAATTGGCGACATTGAGGGCGCCGACCAGGCCTATGCCCGGCATTTGAAGTTCTCGACGCGCGATCCGCGCTTGCTAGAAGCGGCGGCAGCGCTCGTCGAAAACCGCATCGCGCCGGCGGAGGCGCTCCTGCGTTCGCATCTCAAACAGTACCCGACCGACATCGCCGCGATACGGATGCTGGCGGAAGTCGCAGCCAGGCTGGGGCGGTATGCCGATTCAGAGAATCTGCTTCAGCGCTGCCTGGAACTTGCGCCGAGTTTCGTGGCCGCGCGCTACAACTATGCCTCCGTGCTTCTGCGGCAGGGCAAGGTGGAGGCTGCGCTCGCCGAGAGCAACCGCATTCTCGCGCACGACCCGAAGAATCCTGGCTATCGCATGCAGAAGGCGGCGGTCCTCGGCCGCGTCGGCGACTTCGATGAGTCGATCCGCATCTTTGGCGAAGTCCTGTCCGAATATTCCGGCCACGCCAAGTCCTGGATGAGCTTTGGCCACGCCTTGAAGTCCGCCGGTCGCCAGGACGACAGCATTGCTGCCTACCGCAAGAGCATTGAACTCGCCCCCAGCCTGGGCGAGGCCTGGTGGAGTCTCGCCAACCTGAAGACCCTCCGTTTCACCGAGGACGAAGTCGCGACCATGCGCGCGAGGCTCGAAGTGCCCGGTTTGTCGATCGAGGACCGCCTGCATTTTCATTTCACGCTCGGCAAGGCGCTGGAGGACGGCGCGGACTACGCGGGCTCCTTTGCCCACTACGAAGAGGGCAACCGTCTACGGCACAAGATGTTCAAGTACGGCCCGGACGAGACCACGACACTGGTCAGACGATCCAAGGCATTGTATTCAAAGGAATTTATTGAGTCCCGGCGCGGCTTTGGCGCCGCTGCCCCCGACCCCATCTTCATCGTCGGCCTGCCCCGTGCCGGCTCGACGCTGCTGGAGCAGATCCTCTCCAGCCATTCCGCGGTCGAAGGCACGATGGAGCTGCCGGACGTGATTGCGATCGCGCGCACGCTCGGCGAGAGGCGCAAGAAATCCGCGGTGTCGAAATACCCCGAGGTGCTCGCGACGCTGAGCGCGGATCAGCTGCGGGCACTCGGCGAGCAATACCTGGCGCAGACGCGCATCCAGCGCCGGACCGATGCCCCCCACTTTATCGACAAGATGCCGAACAACTTCTCGCACACGGGCCTGATCCACCTGATACTGCCGAATGCGAAGATCATCGATGCGCGCCGCCATCCGCTCGGCTGCTGTTTTTCCGCGTTCAAGCAGCATTTCGCGCGCGGGCAGAATTTCAGCTAC
>JANOSR010000309.1:0-7594 GCA_031415935.1 Steroidobacteraceae bacterium
AGCTCGGCGACACGAGGAAGGCCATCGACACGCTTCGGGAGGCGATCGCCGCCGGGGTCGTTAATTTCGCCTGGATGAAGCAAGACCCCGATTTAGACCCCCTCCGCAACGATCCCGAGTTCCTGGAGCTGGTGAAGGGACAATAGGGCGTAAAGCGGACAAGCGTGCGGGCGCAACGGGCTGCGTTTTACCCCTCCTCCCTCGCCAGGTATTCCTGTGCCAGCCTCTCGAGATGCAACCTCCCCTCGGGCTTGAGGAATGGCGCGACCAGCATCAGCACCTGATATACGCCCCGCGCCATGCCGGCGCCCGATGCATCCTGGCGCGGATGGCGTGCGGATTCGAATGACAGCCAGTAGAGCGCGACCACGGCGATGTTCGTGCTGAGGGCATCGATCTCCGAGCCGGTCGCGACCATCAGGTCCCGCTCAACGAGCCCCAGGCAGATGCCGCGGGAGGCCTGCACGGCGCGTTCGAAGACGGTTGCGAGCCGCGTGCCGGCGCGCCGGTCGCGGGCCATGATGCCGCTCAGGTCCCGGAACAGGAACCGGTAGCGCCACAGCGCCTCGAGGATCAGGTGCAGCAGGAACCAGACGTCCTCGACGTTGTCGGCGCGCCAGCCAACAGGCGGCAGCAAGGCGTCGAGTTCGGCCACGAACTGTTCGAGCAGCGCGGCGCTTAGTTCGTCTTTCTTGCGGAAGTGGTAGTGAAGATTGCCGGCGCTGATGCCGAGTTCGGCGGCGATCAGCGAGGTCGAGACATTGGGTTCGCCGAGAGCGTTATAGAGCCCCAGCGTGACGTCAAGAATTCGTTGGCGGGTGCGGCGTCCGGGCTTGGACTTGGGACTCGTGGGCATGGAACCGCTGGTGCACGATGAATTTACCCATCGTACACCAGCGGCCCGGAGCCGATATCAGGCGGCGCGCCTGGCGGACGAGCGGCGAGCGGCCTTCTTCACCTTGCGGGCGCGGACTTCGACCTGCGTCGCCAGCGCTTCGATGCGGCGCGACAGCGCGCTGACGTCCTTCGCGGTCGGCAGGCCGATGCGACGAATCACGCGGCTCACACCCTGCTCCAGCGCAGAAAGCTGGTCGTCGGCGGCGCCGGCCAGGTTCTCGACCACGCCATCAGCCCTGCTGCGGGCGCGCTCGCGAATCTTCTGGCTCTCCTTGATCGCGATTCCCATGACCTTGCCAGCTTCCTGGCGGGTGGTCCGGAATGCATCAAGGTGCGCGTTCAAGATCGTCCCGGCGGACCGGCGCGCGGCCTTGCCGAGATGGGTCTGGGCCACGCTGCCCAGGAATCCGTTGAGGTTCTGAATCATTGCACTCTCCTTGCGATATTTCGGCTGATCCGATGGCGCAAGTATCCGGATCCGGCCTAGGGAGTGCACCCTAGCTTCAGAGGGCGGCAAACCAGCGCTGAATCGCGGTCCTTTGGGCCTGATCCGGCATGGCCCCGGACGCCCCCTCCAGGTTTTCGGCCGCGTGGCGGGGATTGCGCGTACCGGTCAGGACGACGGTCACGGCCTCATCGGCCAGCACCCACTTGATGAAGAGCTGTGCGGCTGTGCGGCAACCCAGTTCCGTGGCCACGGGTGGCAGTGGCCGGCCCGCGGCGCGGTCAATCATGGCGCCCTTGGTGAACGGTCGGTTGATCAGTACCGCGACACCCAGCTCGCGCGCGACCGGCAGAAGCCGAATGCCTGCTTGCGGCTCCGCAAGCGAATAATTGATCTGCAGGAAGTCGGGGCGCTCGCGCCGGATCACGCGCTCGAGTTCCTCATGTGCACTCGCAACGTAATGCGTGACGCCAACGTAGCGCACGGTGCCTGCGGACTTCGCCGCGCGCAGCGTCGCCAGCTGCACCTCCAGATCCTGCAAGTTGTGCACCTGCACAAGATCGAGGGTCTTCGCGCGCATCAGCCGATGCGAATCGGCGAGTTGCTTCTGGCCGGCCTCCCGGCCATGGGTCCAGATCTTGGTCGCAAGGAAGACGGATGGTGATGGCCGAATCCCCGCCAGGATATCGCCGACCCGCTCTTCGGCGCGCCCATACATCGGTGAGCTGTCGATGAGTTTGCCTCCGGCCTCGAGGAAACGACGCGTGGCGGCACTCGCAGCATCGTATTCGGCGCCGGAGGCCGGCACGTCGAGCACCTGCCAGGTGCCGAGGCCCAGCACGGGTAGCGACTCATCGGTGCCGGGAATTTGCCGCTGCAAGGGTTGGTTCGAGGCCAGTGCCATCCGGGGTGCGGCGGCAGCCGCCGCCATCATTACGAGAGCATCGCGCCTGGTATACATACCGGTTCCCTCACCGTGAACAGGCAATGGGACCGCCGCGCTTTCAATTGGTGCCCTTCTCGCGGCGTGCGAATTCGCGACCGAGCCAGCCCGCGACGAACGTCATCCCCAGCATGCCCACGCCACAAATCACCGCAAAACCGGTCAGTGCGATGCTGAGCCCGCTCAACAACAGGTGCAGCCAGCCGCCGACCATGTCGCCGAATCGATACAGTACCGTGTCGATGAAGTTCTTGGCTTTGTACTTGGTTTCCCGATCCACAATGGTGAACAGGACTTCCCGGCAGGGCCGCCCGATGCCGAACTCCCCTGCCCTGCGGATGACCTGGCTGATCGCGAGCGGCATCAGTTGCGGCATTGCCGCGAGCCACGCGAAGGACGCGAATGCGATCACAGGCATCACGAGCAGGGCGCCGCCGAGCTCGAAACGCCGGATCAGCCAGGCGACCACGAATCCCTGGAACAGGAATGCAAGCACGTTGACCGCCACGTCGAGACGCGCATAGAACGTGGTCCTCGCACCGATTTCGGGATAGGCGGCCGCGGCGATTTGCTGCAACTCGAAATACATGAATGTGCCTGCCACGGAGCCGATGCCGATGATCGCGAACACGCCCAGCAGATAGGGGGACTTCGCGACCAATTTCATGCCGGAGAATGCGGAGCCGCCGATGCGCGCTTCCGGGTCTGTCGGCGGCAGCACGAATCGCCCGTGACGCTGCTCGGCCCAGCGCGCGAGACCGCGGATGCAGGGCAGTGTCGCGAGCAGCAGCAGCATCGAAAGGCCAACGACGCCGTCCACGCCGATTCTCTCGGCCAGTGTCTGGGTAAGCAGCGGCCCAATGATCGCGCCGGTGCCGCCGCCGGCCGCGATCGGGCCGAACAGCCGCTTCGCTTCCTCGTCGCGGAACACGTCCACCATGAAGCTCCAGAACACGGAGACGACGAACATGTTGAACACGGACAGCCAGACGAAGAATGCGATCGCGACCCTGCGTGACTCCGGGTCAAACTTGAACAACAGATAGAAAATAAGCAGGTTGAATGCGAAGAAGCCGTAGGTGATCGGCAACAGGAAATGCTTGCGTACGCGCGACACCAGCATCCCGAAAAACGGGGCCAATGCCAGCATCACGACGAAAGTCGCGGTGAACAGCCAGGCCAGGTTTTCAAAGCCAGCGACCGGCGCCATCGCATCGCGCAGCGGCCGCAACAGGTAATAGCTGCACAGCAGCAGGAAGAAATAAAGGAATGCGAGGCCGACCGCGCGCTCCTCGCCTGGCCGCGCCTGCAACACGCTTCGCGTCAGCCTGTTGATGGGCATGGTTCTAGCCCGGCCGCGTGGAACCGGCCAAGTGTGGCCGCTGGCCCTCGCCGTCCTTCAGGACGAACACGTGCCGTCCATCGCGCGGCCAATGCTCAAGCCGCGCCATCGAAGGCAGGAACAGGGGCAGCTTGAAGTCCACATGGATGCGAACCGGTGGTGTCAGCGGCCCCGCCCCAATCGCGGCCAGTGAGCGGGCCATGGACCACATGCCGTGAGCGACTGCGGCATCGAAGCCGAACAGGCGCGCGCCCCAGTCGCCGAGATGAATCGGGTTCAGGTCGCCCGACAGCCAACCGTAGCGGCGACCAACGGATCGCGTTGCGTTGATCGTGACCGTTGGCGGCGAGTCTCCCTCCGCGGGCTTCTCGTAACGCAAGGTCTGGCGCGCGCTGCGCGCGGCCTGGCCGCCGCTGGCCGCGCGGCGCGCGAGTAATGTGGCCTTTTCATGCCAGGCCGTGCCCTCACGGTCCTCAAACTCCGTGAACAATTCGAATTCGTGACCGCGGTCGCCATCCCGATATCCCTCGACCCACACGCGTGCACGATACGTGCCGCCTTCAGGCAGCGGGCGAATCTGGTGGATTTCGTTGGCGACGTGGATCAGGCCCATCAGCCGGACGACGAAGCGCGGATGGGTCAGCAGTGCCATGTGCAACGGACCTGCAAGCACGTGCGGATAGGTGATTGGCAGGCAGCCGTCGTCAGCAAACCCGCAGACCTTGCGGTAGCGCGACAGGTGACTGTGTCGAGCGCGCACAGTCTCCGCGCTGCCTTGAAGGCGCGGCACGGACCGGCCCTCAGGAACGTGCGCAGCGCGCCTCGCGAAGACCGCTCTGGGGTAGTAGCGGAATGCAGAGGGCAGACGCTGAAAGCGGTAGTCGACGGCGGCCCGGCCCATGAATCGCCTCCGGGCGCTGAACTAGGGAACGATCCGGTCAATCGTCACAGTCACCGGATTGGTCGCGGTGAAATCATAACTGACCTCACCGTATGGGTCGCCGCTTGCCGCTGTGGGCTGGCCGGAGCGCGAGATTCTTGCGATCAGGTGAACCGGACCGCCACTTGCGAGTGAAGTGCCCGGCAACATGGCATCGGCGTCCGTCATCGTGATCGCAACGGGCCATGAGCCCACTGGGCGGCGTACGACGGCGAGCGGCGGGCCGGCAGCGCCCTGGCGTGCGATCAGGAACAACGTGGCCTGGGGTGGCACCTTGGCAGCAAGCGTCGGTGCCAGCTGGATCGACACGTTCACCGAGCCCTTGGCGGAAGCTGTCGCTTGTGGCCTTGCCGATGCGTCCGGCTGCTTTTCGAGCTCGGACAGGCGTTCGGCGACCAGTTGCCTGAGATCCGGCGGCAGGTCATGATTCTGCAATTCCACCCAGCGTTGTTGCGCGAGCGCCAGCTCGCCGCGGCGATAGGCGACGATGCCGCCATACCAGAGCGCGCGCGCATTGTCGGGCGCCATGGTGACTGCCTTTTCGAAGAGCTCCGCCGCCTGCCCGTCGATCTCGCGTTCGTCAATGAGAACCAGGGACTCCGCGTAGCCGACTACCGCGTCGGGATCCTGACCCTGGCTGCGCGTATAGGCCTGGGAGAAGGCGTCACGCGCGACGGGGTAGTTGCCGAGCACGGTCGCCGACCTGCCCAGCAGTTTCCAGCCTTCAAGATCATCCGGCTGCCGGGACAGGCGCTGCTGCAGTTGCGCAACCATGTGTTCCATGTCGGGAGCCGTGGATGGCTGGGCGATCTGTTGAGCGGGATCCCAGGGCCAGTCGCTGGCCCAGAAATAACCGGCAAAGGCGAGTAGCGGCAAGCCGGCTGCGACGATTGTTGCCGCAATGTTCGCGCGCTGCGGTGCGGCTTCAGCGCTGGCAGCTGGCCTCAACAGTGGCCACGCAAGCGACGTAACGGCCACCGCCGTCAGCAGCGCGCAAATGAGAATGAATAAGGTCACAGGTTGTCCGGTTCTTCTTCGAGCGCTGCCGGATCAGCGCGTGCGGTACGGGCCCGGCGCAGGATGACCAGGGCCGCGACCATCACACCGCCCAGCAACAGCAAGGCAGGCGCTGCCCATAGCAGCCAGGTGCGCGGCGCGACCGGCGGGAGGTACAGGACGAAGTCACCGTAGCGTTCGGTCAGGAACGTGTGGATTTCCACGTCGCTCTTTCCGGCTTTCAGCAATTCACGGACCTCGCGGCGCAAGTCGCGCGCGAGCATCGCATTCGAATCGGCGATGGTTTCGTTCTGACAGACCAGGCAACGTAGTTCCCGCGTCAGTTGCTCGTAGCGCTGCTGAAGGGCCGGGTCGTCGAGACGCTCGACGTCGATCGCAAGCGCACTGCTCGCGAGCAGGAACGCAGCAAGGAACCAGGCGGCGCGAATCAGGAGCCCTCCCCTTTCTGCGGGAGCAAGGGCAGGAAGTCCCGGCGCCAGATCTCGGGCGTCATCACGCCGACACGCTTGTGCAGGACCTTGCCGTCGGCGCCGATCAGGAAGGTTTCCGGCGCGCCGTAGACGCCCCAGTCGATTGCGGTGCGGCCTTCCGGATCGTAAGCGACCGAGACATAGGGATTGCCGAGCTGCGCCAGCCATTGCAGCGCAAGTGCGCGGTCGTCACGCCAGTTCAAGCCCATCATCGGCACCCGGCTCTCGCGCGCGATTTGAAGAAGCGTCTCGTGCTCCTGGCGGCAACCTGGACACCAGGTCGCCCAGACATTCAGGAGCCAGGGCTGGCCCGAGAAATCGGCGGTGCCGACTCGCCGGGCGGGGTCGCCCAGCGATTCGAGCGCAAAGGCGGGTGCTGGCTTGCCGATCAACGGCGAGCGGATTTCGCCGGGGTCTTTCTGCAGGCCGATGATGAAAAATCCGATCAGTGCGGCAAACAGAGCGGCCGGCACCAGGAACCGCAGGCTTTGCTTCATCGCGTGGCTTCCGCGGTCACAGTGTCGAGAGCGGGTTCAGCCGCGGTGACGCGCCGATAGCGCCGGTCGAGGCCGGCGATACCGCCGCCGAGCGCGATCAGCAATGCGCCGAGCCAGATGTAGCGGATCAGCGGCTTGTACTGGAGACGCAGACTCCAGCGGCCCTGGCCGAGGTCTTCGCCGAGCGCCGCGAACAGATCGCGGGCCGCGCCGACTTCGATTCCGGCCTCAGTCATGGGGTTGCCGCCGGAGTTGTACAGGCGCTTTTGCGGGTGCAGCGTCGTAATCGTGACTCCATCCCTCGACACGAGGACGTCCGCTTCGACACCGGTGAAATTGGGTCCACGCACGTCGCGCAGCGCCGCCAACCGGAAATCATAGCCGGCGACGGTCGCGGCATCGCCGACGGCGAGAGCGACATCTTTTTCGATCTTGAAGGATTGCACGCCCGTAATGCCGAGGGTCGCGAGCCCGAACCCGAAATGTGCCACGGCCATGCCGAGCACCGCGCCGGGAAGTGCCTGGCGCGCGCGCAAGCGCGCTATGGGAATCATCAGCGCCGAGCCCATCACCCACAGGGCCAGCGCAAAGCCAATCGTCGCCATGGGTCGGATGTCGCCATAAACGGCCGCCCCGGCCACGACCGCGATGATGAGTGCCACCGCCGCGATCCCGAGCAGCCGATTGCGCAGCGGCTGCAGGCGGCTTCTCTTCCAGGTCGAGTGCATGCCGATGCCGAGCAGCAGCAGCAGCGGCAACATCGGCACGAGGAAAACCAGGTCGAAATACGGAGGGCCCACGGAGACCTTTCCGAGTTCGAGCGCGTCCATGAAGAGCGGATACAACGTGCCCACCAGGATCAAGCCGAGCGCCGCAATCAGGAAGGCATTGTTGAACAGCAGGAAGCTTTCGCGGGCGGTGAGCTCAAAGCCTGCGGCGGATTTCATCTGCGGTGCGCGCCAGGCATACAGAAGCAATGCGCCGCCGACGACGAGCGCCAGGAAAATCAGGATGAACAGACCGCGCGCGGGATCGGTCGCGAA
>JANOSR010000310.1:0-4931 GCA_031415935.1 Steroidobacteraceae bacterium
GCGCACTGGCGTCGCAGCATTTCAGCGATCTGCTGCGAAAACTCGAGCTTGCAGTCCGGCAGGAACACCGCAAAACGATCGCCGGCGATGCGCGCTGCGAGCGCCCCGGGGCGCGCCTTCTTGCGCAGCACCTCGGCGATCTTGCCGATCAATTCGTCGCCGATGTGCATGCCGAAGTTGTCGTTGACGACGTGCATGCGGTCGGCATCGATGTAGAGCACGCAATCCGGCGCGTTCTCGTGGCGCGCGCCGATCACGGCGCGCACCTGGGTCTCAAAGGCCGAGCGCGTCAGCAGCGCGGTCAATGCGTCGAAGTTCGCCTGCAGGATCGCCGTGATCTTGCGCGAGAGCAATTCAACGAGGCGCTCGGTGCGCGGCTCGAAATTTGGCCCGCTTTCCTCGCGGAACAGCGCCAGGAAGCCGATCACGCGGCCCGACGCATGACGCACGGGCGTGGACAGGATCTTCAATGGCGGCAGCTCAATCGGCCGCGGCTTGATCTTGTTGATGACGAGATTGCGGCGCTGCAGTTGTGCCCAGTTCAGGAGGTGGCGGTGAATCTTGGTCAGCAGTTCGACGCGCGGCTTCTCGCCTGGCGGCGCCTTGCAGATCGCCACATTGCGCTCCGGCACCACCAGCGCACCCAGCATGCAGTCGAGATGATCCACGCAGGTCTGCACGAGCACGCCCAGTTCGTCACCCTGCAGCGGACTGTCCGGATCGTCCGGCGCCATGCGCAGCAGGAGTTCCAGGTCCGCATCGCGCGATTCCAGGTCGCGCGTCAGCACGTCCACGCTGGTGCGCGACTCGAGTTCGCGTTGCAGGCACTCGAGCGCCGGCTGCACCAGAGACTGTACGAATGAATAGGGCCGGTTCTCGCCGTCGCGGGTCAGGAGCGCGACGATCGCGATGACGTCGCCTTCATTGTTGCGCAGCCGGAAAACGTAGGCCGGCGCTCCCTCGTGATCCTGGCTGAAGCCGTCGATGCGGCCGGTCGTCGCCGGCGGGACATTCGCGAGCGCCGCCTGCACCAGCGGCAGCGGGGCCGGGCCGTCGTAACCAGCCGCGACCCACAGCGGCACGCCGCGCGCGTCATAGATGCCGACACCCAGGGCGCGCGGCATCAACATCCGCAGCAAATGGCCGTACGGATCCAGATTCGGCTTCAAGCTCGCCAGATGCAGCGGCAGTTCCAGGGCGGTCGAGGCCACGGGTTCAACTCTCGTCCGGCGCAGTGCCGGGCTTGTAGTGCAGGGTCGCCGACGGCGGTCAGGGCCGTCTTTGACGTAATCCGCAGTTTGCCCCACCAGACGCAGTTCTCAGGGCGCCGGCCGCCGGAACCAGGGGACGGGGTCCACGGGTGTCGCCCCGCGGCGGATTTCGAGGTAAAGCCCCGGCTGCTTGCGGCCCCCGCTGTCGCCCACGGTCGCAATGACCTCGCCACCCTCCACACGGTCCCCGACGGCTTTGAAGAGCTGCTCGTTGTGGGCGTACAGGCTCATGTAGCCACCGTGGTCGATGATCAGGAGGAGCCCCATTCCGGGCAACCAGTCGGAGTAGGCAACCCGCCCCTCGTACAGCGCCCGAACCTCCGTGCCGCGGCCCGCCTCGATCAGCACGCCATTCCATTTGAGGCCGCCGCCACGTGGCTGGCCGAAGCGCGCGACAATCCGGCCTCCCGCCGGCCAAGCGAACTTGCCGCGCAGCTTTTCGAAGGCCTGGCCGGCGCCGGGCGGCAGGTCCTTGAGCGCGCGGCGCAAGTCGGCGACCAGTTTTTCGAGCGCCGCAGCATCGCGCTTGAGCTTTGCAATCGTGTCGCTGTTGTTCCGGATCTGCGAATTGATGGCGCGAACAGCCTTGCCACGCTCCGTGCGCGCCGAATCGACGGACGACAATTCCCTGCGACTGTCGGCTTCGAGCGCGGCCAGCCGCTCGCGCTCCTCGGCCTCCTGCAGAGCGGCCTGCTCGAGCGCCGCGACCGCCGCCTCAATCTCGGCGATCTTTCCGGCGCGTGCACGGCCGAGGTAGGAGTAGTACACCAGCATCCGCCCGAATGCCGCCGGGTCCTCCTGGGAGAGCAGCAGCTTGAGTTGCTCCTCGCGTCCGCTCATGTAGGCCGAGCGCAGCTGGGCGGCAAGCGCGAGGCGTTGTTCACGCAGGGTCCTTTGGTTGCGTTCGCGTTCGGCCGTCAGCTCGGAAAGACGGGCATCACTCGCGGCAAGGCGCTTGCGGACACTGCCGAGACGGTCGCGCGCGCCGCGCACTTTTTATTAGGCGTCGCGCAGCTGGGCGGAGAGCGTGTCGCGACGATCCGTGTCGCGACGGATCGAGCGTTGCAGGTCTTCGATGCGCTCGCGGACCTCCTGCAGCTGCTTTTCCGGGTCGCGCCCAGCAGGCGTCGCTACCACCGCAAAGAGCAACAACAGGCAGCCGATACTGACAAGTCCTTGTTTTCTCAGGGCTAAACCCTCGTCCGTGGCGACCGCGGGCCGCCTTTTCCTGCGCTGATATAATGCGCGGCCGTTTTTTTCCCTGGGTCACGCGGCCGACCCGTGACCCGCCCCATGGACCGACTGCTCGATTATTTCACCAATCATCCGTTCCTGGCCGGTGGCCTGGTACTGATGATGCTCGTCGTTGCCGCCTACGAGATGCGCCGGCAGGGCCAGGGCTCGACCGCAGTGGCGCCGAACAACGCGATACGCATGATGAATGAAGGCGCCGTGCTCGTGGACGTGCGCCCGGCCAACCAGTACAAGGACGGTCATGTCGCGGGGGCACGGAATGTGCCGGGTGACCAGATTGCCGCTGACGCCAAGGCGCTCGAGAAACTGAGTGGCAAGACGCTGATCATGTGCTGCGACAGCGGCTCGATGGCCGGCGCCGCGGTGCGAACGCTGACGCGCGCGGGCCTCAAGAATGTCTTCAGCCTGCGCGGGGGCCTCGCGGCCTGGCGCCACGATAACCTGCCGGTCGTGAAGGGTTGAGCCGTGCCGGTGGTTCCGGTGACGGTCTATACGAGCAGCTTCTGCGGTTACTGCATGCGCGCGCTGGACTTGTTGCAGCGGCGCGGAATCGAGTACACGGAGATCAGTGTCGAGGACAGCCCGGGGCTCCGTGACGAACTGGTGGCAAAGAGCGGCCGCCGCTCATTGCCGCAGATCTATCTGGGCGAGCGCTATCTCGGAGGTGCCGAGGAGCTCGCCGCCATGGACCGAAGCGGCGAACTTGACCGGCTGCTGGCCGAAGGCGCATGAAGCGCAACAACACTTGCTAATGTGAGGAATGAAGATGGCTGACGAAAATATTCCCCTGACAGGCGGCGCGGGCGACCCTTCCGCCAATGGCCAGGGTCCGGCGGTTGCGCTGCAGACGATCTATATCAAGGACCTGTCATTCGAGTCCCCAAAGGGCCCGTTCTTGCCGGCGCAGGCACAGGATCCGAAAATTTCGCTGAATCTCAGCACCGCATCGAACACGGTCGGCCAGGACGCCCATGAGGTCGTGCTGACCGTGACGCTTGAGGCGAAGAACGGCGAAGTCGCCGTTTACCTCGCCGAGGTCAAGCAGGCCGGCGTGTTCGTCGTGCGCGGATTCGGCCCCGAGGAGACCCGGCGCATCCTGGGCTCGTTCGCGCCGAACATCCTGTTCCCGTACATCCGGCAGACCGTGTCGGACGTCGTGACCAAGGGCGGATTCCCGCCGTTCCTGCTGCCGCACGTCAACTTCGATGCGCTGTTCGAGCGCTCGATGCAGGAACGCGCCGCGCGCCAGGCTCAGCAGGGACCGGCGCCCGAACAGGCGAACTGAGGAGCGCAATGCCCCCGATCGTCGTGCTCGGCGCCGGCTCCTGGGGCACGGCGCTCGCGATCCAGTTCGCGCGCAGCGGTCGCAGAACCGTCCTGTGGGGCCGCGAGGAAGACGATCCCGCCGAACTCGCGCGTGCGCGCCGTAACGAGCGCTACCTTCCGGGTGCGGAATTTCCGCCGTCGCTCGCGATCGAGCCAGACATGGCAAAGGCCATCGCGAGCGGTGACGATCTGCTGCTCGCAGTGCCCTCGAGCGCGCTCAGAGTCATGCTCCAGCAGATCAAGCCGCTGCTCGGCCCGCGGGCGCGCATCGCCTGGGCCAGCAAGGGCTTCGAGATTTCGACCGGCAAGCTGCCGCATCAGGTCGCGCGCGAAGTGCTGGGCCCCGAGGTGCCGATCGCGGTGCTCTCGGGACCCACATTTGCGCGCGAAGTGGGCGAAGGTCTGCCCACTGCCATTGCCGTGGCATCGCCCGACGCGGCATTCGCGCTGGCGCTGGCAGAGAGCGTTTCCGCCGGCAATTTCCGCGCCTATACGCAGACCGACATCGTCGGTGTCGAGATCGGCGGCGCGGTCAAGAATGTGATCGCGATTGCGGCCGGCGGCTCCGACGGCATGGGCTATGGCTCCAACAGCCGCGTATTCCTGATCACGCGCGGCCTTGTCGAGATGGTTCGCCTGGGCGTCGCGCTCGGTGCGCGGCAAGAAACGCTGATGGGCCTCGCGGGGCTTGGCGATCTCGTCCTGACCTGCACCGATGACCAGTCGCGCAACCGCCGCTTCGGCCGTGCACTCGCTTCGGGCAAGCCGATCAACCAGGCGATCGCCGAGATCGGCCAGGTCGTCGAGGGTTATCACGCGGCGAAGGCTGTGCACATGGTCGCGAAGAAGCAGGGCGTCGACATGCCCATTTGCGAACACGTTTACCGCGTTTTGTACGAGGGTATGTCCATACCGGATGTCGTCGAGTCGATGCTCCGGCGCGAAGTCACCGCCGAGAATTGACTCACTGCGCCGGCGCGCTCGGGATCCGGCCGGGCCCCTCGAGCGCGCCGGGGTACAGCCTCAATCGTGCGGGCGCGCAGGCATCACTCGCCGCCGGGGAAGCCGAGTTGCCGCCAG
>JANOSR010000311.1:0-1654 GCA_031415935.1 Steroidobacteraceae bacterium
TGACCGCCTCGAACGTGTCGAAGTAATTGACGTTGAGCCACTCCACCAGGTTGTCCCAGAAAACGCCGGTCGACAGCGTCCAGGACTCGGGGTAGTGTCGCAGCGCGTCGATTTTCAGCGCCGCCAGCCAGAGTGCAACGAGGACGCCGAGTAGCGCCCAGCGATGCCTGAGTGCGCCGCGACGACGCACTTCGAGCGCGCGTTTCGCATAGGCCTGGCTGACCCGATCGAGGGTGATTGCCAGCACGACGATCGCAGTGCCGGCCTCGAGGCCGCCGCCGATGTCGAGCTGGCGTAGCGAGGCGAGCACGTCGTAGCCCAGGCCGCCGGCCCCGATCATCGAGGCGATGATCACCATGTTGAGCGACAACATGATGACCTGGTTGACCCCGGTCATCAGCGGCGCCCGCGCGGCCGGGATCATGACTTTGGTGATGAGCTGGCGCGGCGTGCATCCCGCCATGCGCCCAGCCTCGACCAGTTCGGTCGGCACGCTCGACAACGCGAGCAAAGTCACGCGCGCCATTGGTGGCAAGGCGTAAATGATCGTCGCGAGCAGCGCCGCCACCGGGCCAAAGCCGAACAGGAACAGGATCGGCAGGAGGTACGCGAAGACCGGTACGGTCTGCATCGCATCGAGGATCGGATTCAGCACCTTGTGGAACCGCGCAGAACGGTGCGCAGCGATCCCGAGCAGCAATCCACCCGCAACACCAAAAGGGACCGCGATGACAATCGACGCGAATGTCAGCATGGCGCTTTGCCACTGCCCGAAGACGACGAGATAAGCCATGGCCCCCGCGGCGAGTACCGCCAGACGAATACCGCCCGCGTGCAGGGCGATGGCACAGGCGGCCACGAGCGCGGCCAGCCACGGCAGCGGCGGCATTAGCTCGACCGCCGCCGAACCATGCCCCTGCGTGAAACCGCGCGCGAACACCGCCGTCGCGAGCGATAGCGGCTGATCGAGGAGGTATGCGACGAACCGGGTCGCCTCACTGAATGTGAACAGACCGAAATTGGCCGTCTCGACCAGCCATTTCATTGCTGCCGAAATGCCTGCCTGCACCGGCAGCCAGTGCTCGCGCGGCAGATTCAGCATCCAGTCCGGTGGTTTCGCGGCCGGCAGGAACGCGAAAGCGAGCGCAATGACCAGGGCGCCGAACCAGACGGTGCGCATCCACGGCGAGGACGGATGGGCTGGCGCCGCAATCCTGTGAGTGGCCGGCCGCATCAACGCTCGCGCGTGCGTGCGCCCACGAAGACTTCCATCACGGCCGCTCGATCGACCAGGCCAATGACGCGCCCATGCTCGATCACGGCGAAAGGCCGGTCGACTGCTTCGAGCGCCGCAGCGAAATCGCAGACTTTGGTGGCGGCGTCAACATTGCCGCCGACTTCCGCTGGGCCGGTGGTGGTTCGCATGATCGCTCGCGCCGACAGGATCTTTGCGCGCGGTGCCTCGCGAGTGAAGTTCGTGACATAGTCATCCGCCGGCGAGACGATCAGTTCCTCCGCGGTGCCGACCTGGACGATCCGCCCGTCGCGCATGATCGCAATGCGGTCCGCGAGCCGGATCGCCTCGTCGAAATCATGTGTGATGAAGACGATCGTCTTCTTGAGCAGCCCCTGCAGGCGGATGAATTCATTCTGC
>JANOSR010000312.1:0-10692 GCA_031415935.1 Steroidobacteraceae bacterium
TCGTGCGCGATGCTGGCGGAAAGCTGTCCGAGCGCCGCGAGCCGGGTCTGCTGGATCCGGTCGTCGAGCGCCGTGAGATCCTCGAGGAACACCAGCACCGGCGGCGGCCGGCCCTGGCCGAGCGGCGCGAAATGCGGTCGCACTTCCCTGAGCCCGTCCGCAGCCAGCAGATTGCCGCTCGTCGTATCGACTTCCGGCGAACCCTGGCGCCACATCGTCAGCAGGTACAAAAGCCGCGGCGACACTTCGCCGAGGAGCGCATTCGCGCTCGCATCGCCCCCAAGAATCTGCCGCGCCGATTCGTTGATCAGCCGGATCCGATCCTGCTCGTCTACGACGACCAGACTCTCTCGCAGTCGCTCGACGATGTATTGCGAGAGTTCGGCGAGATTTGCGAGGTCGATGTCGCGCTGGCGCACCAGCGCTTCGCTCTCGCGCAGTCGCCTGGCGAGCGGGGCGGCCGCGAGTGCCGCGATGAATATCACCGCGCCCAGCATGCCGGCCTGGGTCAGGTCTGAAGGATCGGCGATCCCTGATACCGAGAGCGCGAGCTGCTGGCCGAGCACGAAGAGCGCAGCGGCAGCCGCGACCATCGTCGCCGTCCGGTTCGGCAGCAGGATGCTGACGGCGGCGACCGGCATGATCAGCAGCAATCCGACACCACTCGCGGCGCCCGCGCTCGTGTACAGCAGTATCGTCACGGCGACAACATCGAATGCGATGTGGACGAAGGCCTGGGCTTGCAGGCTCGGCCAGCGTGTCTTCAGGAGCCCGATGCAGATCACGCCGCTCGTGAACCACGCGGCGAGCGTATAGAAGTAGAGGGAAGTAAATTCGGGGCCCAGCGTTTGTGGCCGCGCGGCCAGCGCGAGCAGCACCGAGAGCACCGACGGAACGGAGAGCCGGTAGAGATTCAGAAGCCCCAGCACGCGCCAGGCGAGCTCCGGATCGCCCGTCGTGCGCTCGATTTCCGCCGGACCTTTCACGGCCGGCACTCTAGCATGCGACACAGCAGGGGCTCCCGTTACAATGCCGCGATGAACCTTCACGAGTACCAGTCGAAGCGGATTTTCAGCGATTACGGGATCCCGGTGCCGACCGGAAAAATCGCCGCCAGCGAGGCCGAAGCGGTCGCCGCGTGCCGCGAACTCAGCGGCCCGGTGTGGGTGGTCAAGGCCCAGGTCCATGCCGGCGGCCGCGGCAAGGCCGGCGGCGTCAAGCTGTGCCGGTCGGCGCAGGAAGTCGGCCGGGCCGCGGCGGCGATGCTGGGGCAGCGCCTGGTCACGAAGCAGACCGGTGCCGCGGGCTTGCCCATAAACTTGGTCTACGTGGAGTCCGGCAGTGCGATCGAGCGCGAGCTGTATCTCAGCCTGCTGCTGAATCGCGAGCGCGGGCGCATTGCCTTCGTTGCCTCGGCTGCAGGCGGCATGGACATCGAGGAAGTCGCAGCGCGCGAGCCGGAGAAGATCCTGCGCGCCGATATTGATCCCGCCGTCGGGCTGCAGGGCTATCAATGCCGGCGCCTGGCATTCGGCCTTGGGCTCGCGGGCGAACAGGTCGCCGCATTCGAGCGTATCGCGCGCTCCCTCTATCGGCTGTATCTGGAAAAAGACCTGGGGCTGATCGAGATCAATCCGCTGATCGTGACGAAGGACGGCCGGCTCGTGGCACTCGACGCCAAGATCAACGCCGAGGCGAATGCGCTCTACCGCCAGCCCGCGCTCGCCGAGCTTCGCGATCCGTCGCAGGAAGACGCCATGGAGCGCGCGGCCTCCGAGCACGATCTCAGCTATGTCTCGCTCGACGGCAACATCGCCTGCATGGTCAATGGCGCGGGCCTCGCGATGGCGACCATGGACCTGATCAAGCTGCATGGCGGCGCGCCGGCCAACTTCCTCGATGTCGGCGGCACGGCACCCGCCGAGCGCGTGCCCGCGGCATTCCGCCTGATCCTTGCGACTGAACGCGTGCGCGCCGTGCTGGTGAACATTTTCGGCGGCATCGTGCGGTGTGTCGTGATCGCGGAAGGCATCGTGCAGGCCGTGCGCCCGGTCGGCGTCTCGGTGCCGGTGATCGTGCGTCTCGAAGGCACGAATGCGGACAAGGCACGCAAGATCCTGTCGGCGAGCAAGCTCGCGATCACGCCAGCAAAGGACCTCACCGATGCGGCGACCAAGGCCGTGCGCGCTGCCTCCCGCGGGGCGCGCCGATGAGCATCCTGGTCGATCGCAAGAGTCGCGTGATCTGCCAGGGATTCACCGGCAAGCAGGGCACATTCCATTCCGGGCAGGCGATCGCCTACGGCACCATGCTGGTCGGTGGAGTGACACCGGGCCGTGGCGGTGAGCGTCATCTCGATCGCCCGGTGTTCAACACCGTGCACGACGCGGTGGCCGCGACGGGCGCCGACGTCAGCATGATCTACGTGCCGGCGCCCTTCGCGGCCGATGCGATCCTTGAGGCCGCAGACGCGGGCATCCGCCTGATCGTCTGCATCACGGAAGGAATTCCGGTCAACGACATGATCAAGGTGAAGGCCGCGCTCGCGGGGCGCCGTTGCCGGCTGGTCGGACCCAATTGCCCGGGCGTGATCACGCCGGGCGAATGCAAGGTCGGCATCATGCCCGGTTTCATCCACAAGCCCGGGCGCGTCGGCATCGTGTCGCGCTCCGGCACGCTGACCTACGAAGCGGTGTTCCAGACCACTAATCTCGGATTAGGGCAGAGCAGTTGCGTGGGTATCGGCGGCGACCCGGTGCGAGGCATGAATTTCGTGGATGTGATCGCGCTGTTCGAGAAGGACGATCGCACCGAAGGGATCGTGATGGTCGGCGAAATCGGCGGCAGCGACGAGGAGACGGCCGCCAACTACATCCGCCGCCATGTCTCGAAACCCGTGGTCGCCTATATCGCGGGCGTCACGGCGCCCCCCGGCAAGCGCATGGGCCATGCGGGCGCCGTCATCGCGGGTGGCAAGGGCACGGCTCTGGACAAGTACACGGCGCTCGAAGCCGCGGGCGTGCGCACGGTGCGTTCGCCAGCCGAACTCGGCAGTGCGATGAAAAGCGCACTCGCGAGCCGGCGCCGGCGCGCGAGAAAGCGCTGAGATCGCCTGCATGACAGGCACGCTTCGCATCGCGCTTGCGCAGATCAACCCGACCGTCGGCGACGCGCCGGGCAATGCGGATCGCGTCATCGCGCAGATCGGTCCTGCGCGTGCGCTGGGGGCGGGGCTCCTGGTGCTGCCGGAGCTCGTGCTGTCCGGTTATCCGCCCGAAGACCTGCTGTTCCACCGCGGATTCCGCCGCCGCGTCGACAACGCGCTTGAGCGCCTCGCCGCGGCGGCGGACGGCATCGACCTGCTGGTCGGTTACCCGGAATATGCGTCCGGCACCATCTACAACACGGCGGCCTGGTTGCGCGGCGGCGCCGTCATCGCGCGCTATCGCAAGCAGTCGTTGCCGAATTACCAGGTGTTTGACGAGAAGCGCTACTTCACCGCGGGCACCTTGCCGGTCGTCGTCGAGAGCGCGGGCATCAAGGTGGGGCTCCTGATCTGCGAGGACGTGTGGCACGTGGCGCCTGCCGCGGCGCTCCGCGCCGCGGGCGCTGCCCTCTGCATTTCGCTCAATGCCTCGCCCTATCAGCTGGGCAAGCAGACGGAACGCGAGGCGGTCATCGCCAAGCGCGCGCGAGAGACCGGCATGCCATTCATCTACGTCAATCTCGTGGGCGGGCAGGACGAACTGGTATTCGACGGAAATTCCTTTGCGGTCGACCAGGATGGCCGCCTCGTGCATCGGGCCCCCGCATTCGAGGAGTCGCTCAGCTGCGTGGATGCGAGCCTGGCTGTGCGCGGTGCTCAACTCGAGCCGGAAAGCCTGGCGCCGCTCATGGGTGCTGAGGAAAGCGTGTATCAGGCGATCGTCACGGGCGTGCGCGACTACGTCGGCAAGCATGGCTTCAGCGGCGTGGTGCTGGGCCTGTCGGGTGGCGTGGACTCCGCGCTGGTGCTGGCTATCGCCTGCGACGCCCTCGGGCCCGACCGTGTGCACGCCGTGATGCTGCCGTCGCGCTACACCTCGAGCATTTCGGAGAAGGACGCCGCTGCGATGGCGCGCGGGCTTGGCGTGCGCTTTTCGATGATCCCGATCGAGGGCATGTTCCAGGCGACGCTCACAGCGCTCGAACGCGAGTTCCAGGGCCGTGCGCCGGATTCCGCTGAGGAGAACATCCAGGCGCGCTGCCGCGGCATCGTGCTGATGGGCATCTCGAACAAGACCGGACGCATGCTGCTGACCACCGGCAACAAGAGCGAGATGGCGGTCGGATACGCGACCTTGTACGGCGACATGGCCGGCGGCTATGCGCCGATCAAGGACTGCAGCAAGACGCTCGTGTACCGCCTCGTGCGCTGGCGCAATGCGAAGTCGCCGGTGATTCCGGCGCGCGTCATCGAGCGGCCTCCGACCGCGGAGTTGCGCGAAAATCAGCTCGACTCGGACTCGTTGCCGCCCTATGACATGCTCGACCGGATCCTGGCGGCCTTCGTCGAGGACAATCGCTCGGTGGACGAGATCGTGGCGCAGGGTTTTGACCGCGCGACGGTCGTGCGCGTACTGGACATGGTCAAGCGCAATGAATACAAGCGCCGCCAGGCGCCGCCGGGCGTACGCGTGAGCGGCCGCGCCTTCGGCCGCGACTGGCGCTATCCGATCACCTCAGGCTACCGTCCCGGCGAATCCTGACGAAATGAAGACGCTGCCCGGCGCCCGCGGGATCCGGCCGGGCCCCTCGCTCGCAAACTCCGCCGGAACTTACGAGTTTGCTCGCGAGGACCCGGCCACCTCGCGGGCGCCGAGTAGCGCCACTACTCATCGCGCGGGCCAAGTGGGCGGGGTCCCACGAGTGAGCGCGTAAGTTCCGGCGGCGCGAACGAGCGGGAACCCCGCCCGGATCCGGCCCGCGCGATGTGGTGGACGCCAGTTGTCAGCGTCCGCTTGGCGCGCCTACCAGAGCGGCCACCAATCGCGCTTGTGGCGTTGCGGCTTTCCATCGGGATAATTGAGCGCGTAGACCGCCCGCGATCCCTGGGCGAGATCGCTGAGCCCCATGCCTTCATAGGCCGAGATCATGATGTCGAGGGCATCGCGCGTGGCCGGCGCGCCGTCGTAGTTCTCGATGCAGTACCGCGCGCGCGCGAGCGCGGCGACATAGGCCAGGCGGCGCAGGTAATAGTCGGCGATGTGCACCTCGTACTCGGCAAGGCGATTGCGCAGGAAGATCATGCGCTGGCGCGCGTCGTGCACGTACTCGCTGTCCGGGTGGCGCTCGATCAGCGTATGGAATGCCTGGAACGAGCCCCGCACGTCCTGCGGCGGCCGCTCGGTCAGGTCGGTGTTGAACCAGCGCTCGAGGAAATTCGGAGAACGCTCGAAGTACACCAGGCCCTTGATGTACATGGCGTAGTCCACGCGCGGGTGGGTCGGGTTCTCGCGGATGAACTGGTCCGCGGCATCGACCGCCGATTCGGTCTCGCGGCTCTTGTAATAGGAATAAATAATGTCCAGCTTGGCCTGGCGGGAGTGCTCGCTGAATGGGAAGCGGGCCTCGAGCGCCTCGTAATAGCGCACGGCGCCGCGATAATCGCCGGCCATCATCGACTTGTGGCCGCGCTCGTAAAGCTTTTCAGGCTGGAGCTGCTCGGCCGTGCGATCCCGACCGCCGCAGGCTGCAAGAATCAGGGCGCAGCACGCGACCGCCAGGGCGCGCGCTATCGATATCCGTCGAATCAAGGGACTGGACCCCGCGTGTTTAGCCGCCGCAGTATAGCGACTAAAGACCCCAGGCGGCCCCCATGAGTTCCACTCGATACCAGCATGAATTGCGCCTGAAGCCTTCGGCTGCCGGCCGGCGGCTCGATCAGGCGCTGGCCGACGCCCTTCCGGAATACTCGCGCTCGCGCCTGAAGCGCTGGATCGATGCCGGGCAGGTCCGCGTGGACGGCCGCATCCCGCGGCCCCGTGATGCCGTGACCGGCGGCGAACTGGTGCGCGTGGATGCGCCGGTCGAGGACGCCGTTGCGTCGCGGGCACAGCCGATGGCGCTCGCGATCGCCTGGGAGGACGCGAGCGTCATCGTCATCGATAAGCCGGCCGGTCTCGTCGTGCATCCCGGCGCCGGCAATCCCGATGGCACGCTGCAGAATGCATTGCTGGCGCACGATCCCGCGCTCGCGAAACTGCCACGCGCAGGCATCGTGCACCGGCTCGACAAGGACACGACGGGTCTCTTGATCGTCGCGCGCACGACGGCCGCGCGCGACGCTCTAGTGCAAGCGCTCACGGCGCGTGGCATCCATCGCGAATACCAGGCGGTCTGCATCGGCGTCATGACAGGCGGCGGCACCGTGGATGCGCCCATCGATCGTCACCCCGTGGACCGGTTGCGCATGACCGTGCGCTCCGACGGCCGCGAGGCAGTGACCCACTACCGCGTCATCGAGCGTTTTCGCCGCCACACCTGGGTGCGCGTGATGCTGGAGACCGGCCGCACCCACCAGATCCGCCTGCATCTCACGCATGCGGGCTTTCCGCTGGTCGGCGATCCCGTCTATGGCAAGCGGCTCGTGATTCCGCGCGACGCAACGCAGCGGCTCGAGAAAACGCTGCGTGGCTTCCGGCGTCAGGCGCTGCATGCGGCGAAGCTCGAATTTGCGCATCCGGTGGATGGGCGGCGCATCGAGGTCGAAGCGCCGCTGCCGGCGGACTTGGTCGAGCTTGTCGCGGCGCTGCGCGAAGACAGCAAGATCGAGCGTCGATCGTGAGCGAGCAGCTCGAGTTCCTGGTCCCGGAATGGCCGGCGCCGCCATCGGTGCGCGCCGTCATGACGACGCGACGCGGCGGCTTCAGCACTGGCCCTTATGCATCGTTCAATCTCGCGAGTCACGTCGGTGACGATGAACGGGCTGTCGCGGCGAACCGGCGGCGCCTCATGGACGCACTTTCTCTTCCTTCCGATCCACAGTGGCTCACCCAGGTGCACGGGCGCCAGGTCGCGACGCTGGCGCGGCCGCTACCGAAGAGCGCGGACGCCGCAGTCGCATTCGAGCCGGGGCCGGTTGCCGCGGTGTTGACCGCCGACTGCCTGCCGGTCTTCCTGGCAAGCCGCGGCGGCGATCGTGTTGGAATCGCCCACGCGGGTTGGCGTGGGCTTGCGGCGGGCGTCATCGAGGCGACGGTCGCTGCGCTTGCGACCGAACCGGCGAACCTGATCGCCTGGCTCGGCCCGGCCATCGGATCCACGGCATTCGAGGTCGGCGGCGAAGTGCGCGCGATGTTCATCGCCACGCAACCGGAGTCGGACGCGGATTTCCGGCCGGGCAGGGGATCAAAATATCTTGCCGACCTGCCCGGGCTCGCCCGTCGCCGTCTCGCGGCCTGCGGTGTGACCGCGGTCTACGGCGGCGGCCATTGCACGGTCACCGATCCGGCACGATTTTTCTCGTATCGCCGCGACGGCCGGACCGGGCGCATGGCCGCATTGATCTGGCTGGCCTGAGACGCTGCCACCGGCTGGCGGCTGGTGTAGGCTGTCGGCCCCGCAATCCGGGGAGGGGACTTGTCCACACTGGCGCTGATCCTGGTCTTTACCGCCGCCTGCGGTGCCCTGTCCGCGCTGATCGCCGGCAGTTTCCTGCTGCTGCCGGAGGCGCGCCGCAATGCAATCGTTCCGCATCTGGTCAGCTTCGCGACCGGCGCGCTGCTGGGCGCCGCATTGCTCGCGTTGCTGCCGCATGCGATCGAGACCGCCGGGCCCGATCGCATACACGGCATCGGCATCGCGCTCGCCGCGGGCATCATCGCTTTCTTCGTGCTAGAAAAGATGGTGCTGTGGCGTCACTGTCATGCCGACCCCTGCGAGGCGCATGCGCCACAGGAGCGTCACCGGGCACGCGCCTCCGCGACGCTGATCCTGTGGGGCGACGCATTCCACAACACGCTCGACGGCGTGCTGATCGCCGCGGCCTTCCTGACCGACGCGCACCTCGGCATCGTCACGGCGATCGCCGTGTTCACGCACGAGATTCCGCAGGAGATCGGCGATCTCGCGATCCTGCTGAATGGCGGCATGACGCGAAGCCGCGCATTCATACTCAATATCGCGGTCAGCCTCGCATCGGTCGCGGGTGCGGCACTTGCTTATTTCCTGCTGGCGACTGCGCTCGATGCGCTGCCCTATGCGCTGGCGATCGCGGCCGCCAGTTTCCTGTATGTCGCGGTCGCCGACCTGATCCCCGGCCTGCATCGACGGGTGGATGCGCGCACCTCGGTACAGCAGGTCATATTGATTGCGATCGGGATCCTGGTCATCGCGGTTTCGCACGAATTCGCGCATTGAAATGAGCCGTTACGGAGTGCAATCGTGCGCATGGACCGCCTGACCTCGAAATTCCAGCTGGCGCTGGCGGATGCCCAATCGCTGGCCGTCGGGCGCGACCATCAGTTCATCGAACCGGTACACCTGATGCTGGCGCTCCTCGACCAGCAGGGCGGCACCGTGCGTCCGCTGCTCGACAAGTCCGACGTCAATGTGAATCTGCTGCGCTCGCGGCTCCTGCAGCAGCTCGACCGCATCGCGAGTGTCGAGGGCACGCATGGCGACGTGCAGGCGTCCAACGATCTGAGCCGGCTCCTGAATGTGACCGACAAGCTCGCGCAGAAGCGCGGCGACCAGTACATCTCGAGCGAGCTGGCCGTACTTGCCGCGGTCGAGGACCGTGGCGCGCTCGGCACGATCCTGAAGGACAGTGGCGCGGTCAAGGGCGCCATCGACAAGGCGATCGCGGACCTGCGCGGCGGAGAGAAGATCGAGGATCCGAACGCCGAGGAACAGCGCGGGGCGCTCGAGAAGTTCACGCTGGACCTGACCGCGCGTGCGGCGGCCGGAAAGCTCGATCCGGTGATCGGCCGCGACGACGAGATCCGCCGCACCATCCAGGTGCTGCAACGGCGCACCAAGAACAACCCGGTGCTGATCGGCGAGCCCGGTGTCGGCAAGACCGCGATCGTCGAAGGACTCGCGCAGCGCATCGTCAATGGCGAAGTGCCCGAGGGGCTCAAGAACAAGCGCATCCTTGCGCTCGACATGGGCGCCCTGATCGCAGGCACGAAATTCCGCGGCGAGTTCGAGGAGCGCCTGAAGGGCGTGCTGAACGATCTCGCAAAGCAGGAAGGCCAGGTGATCCTTTTCATTGACGAGCTGCACACCATGGTTGGCGCCGGCAAGGCCGAGGGCTCGATGGATGCCGGCAACATGCTGAAGCCGGCGCTCGCGCGAGGCGAGCTGCATTGCGTCGGCGCGACCACGCTCGACGAATACCGCAAGCATCTTGAGAAGGATGCGGCGCTCGAGCGCCGCTTCCAGAAGGTGCTGGTCGGCGAACCCTCGGTCGAAGACACGATCGCGATCCTGCGCGGACTCAAGGAGCGCTACGAGGTCCACCACGGCGTGGATATCACCGATCCCGCAATCGTCGCCGCCGCGACGCTGTCGCATCGCTATATCGCCGACCGCCAGCTGCCCGACAAGGCGATCGACCTGGTGGACGAGGCGGCGTCCCGCATCCGCATGGAGATCGACTCCAAGCCGGAAGTCCTCGACCGCCTGGAGCGACGCATCATCCAGCTGAAGATCGAGCGCGAGGCGCTCAATAAGGAGGACGACGAGGGCTCGCGCAAGCGGCTCGTGCAGCTCGAGGCCTCGCTCAAGTCGCTGGAAAAGGAATTCGCGGACCTCGAGGAAATCTGGAAGTCCGAGAAGGCCGCGATGCAAGGCGCCGCGCACATCAAGGAAGAACTCGAGCGCGCGAAGATGGAATTTGAAGCCGCGCGTCGCGCCGGCGACCTGGCGCGCATGGCGGAATTGCAGCACGGCACGGTCCCGAAACTCGAGAAGCGCCTGGGCGACGCCCAGCAGTCCGAGGCGAAGCGACCTCAGCTTCTGCGCAACAAGGTGGGCGAAGAGGAGATCGCGGAGGTGGTCTCCAAGTGGACCGGCATCCCGGTCTCCAAGATGCTGGAAGGCGAGCGCGAAAAACTCCTGAAGATGGAGGAGGCGCTCGCCAGGCGCGTCGTGGGCCAGCAGGAAGCCGTGCGCACGGTCGCAGACGCCATCCGCCGCTCGCGCGCGGGTCTTGCCGACCCGAACCGGCCGAATGGCTCGCTCCTGTTCCTCGGACCGACCGGTGTCGGCAAGACCGAGCTCTGCAAGGCGCTGGCCGAATTCCTGTTCGACACCGAAGAAGCCATGGTGCGCATCGACATGTCGGAGTTCATGGAGAAGCACTCCGTGGCGCGGCTGATCGGCGCGCCGCCGGGCTATGTCGGTTACGAAGAGGGCGGTTACCTGACCGAGGCGGTCCGGCGCCGCCCCTATGCCGTGATCCTGCTCGACGAGATCGAGAAGGCGCACGCGGACGTATTCAATGTGCTGTTGCAGGTCCTGGACGACGGCCGGCTGACCGACGGCCAGGGCCGCACCGTGGATTTTCGCAACTGCGTCATCATCATGACCTCGAATCTCGGCTCGCAGGTCATCCAGGAACTCGCGGGCGAGGCCAACTACGAGCGCATGAAGGCGGCTGTGCTCGAAATCGTCGGCCAGCATTTCAGGCCCGAGTTCATCAACCGC
>JANOSR010000313.1:0-1712 GCA_031415935.1 Steroidobacteraceae bacterium
GCGGGCTTCGCCTTCGAACTCGGTGCGGAAAAGTTTTTCGACATCAATTGCATCTACGGCGGTTTTGCGCCAGCCTGCACGGTGCTGGTCGCGACCATCCGCGCGCTGAAAATGCACGGTGGCAAGCCGCTCGCAGAGACGAGCAAGCCCGATGTGGGAGCCATGATCAGCGGTCTCTCGAACATGGAAAAGCACATCGAGAACATCCGCAAGTTTGGCCAGCGTTGTGTGGTCGCGATCAACCACTTCCCGACCGACTCGGAGGAGGAGATCGCGACACTCAAGAAGCACTGCAAGACGCTCGGCGTGGAGGCCGTGGAAGCGAGACCGTTCAGCGAAGGCGGCAAGGGATGCACGGAACTCGCTACCGTCGTACGCGACCTTGTGGCGGTGAGCGAGTCGAAGTTCACGCCGCTTTACGACTGGAATGCGCCGATCGAGCAGAAAATCGCGACGGTCGCCCGCGAGATGTACGGTGCGCACGCGGTCGACTATACGGCCAGGGCCCGTCGCGACCTTGTGCATCTCGAGAAAATCGGCTTCGGCAAGCTGCCGGTATGCATCGCCAAGACGCAGCAGTCGCTGTCGGACAACCCGGCGCTGCTCGGTCGCCCGAAGGACTTCCTGGTGACCGTGCGCGAGATTCAACTCGCGGCGGGAGCAGGCTTCGTGATTCCGATCACCGGCGAGATCATGCGCATGCCGGGCCTGCCGAAGGATCCGATGGCATACAAGTTCGATCTGAGCGACGACGGCGGGATCGTCTTCAACCGATAAGGGCGCCTGGATCGATGTTGTTCTGTGCGCAGGCCGCGGTAACGGTGTTGCGCAGCAGGCAGGCAATCGTCATCGGCCCGACGCCGCCGGGCACCGGCGTAATGGCGCCCGCGACCCGCACCGCCGCGTCGAAATCGACATCACCCACCAATTTCTCGCGCGGCCCGTCGGATGACGGCACGCTGATGCGGTTGATGCCGACGTCGATCACGGTCGCTCCCGGGCGGATCCAGTCGCCCTTGATCAACTTGGGCTTGCCGATCGCGGCGATCAGGATGTCCGCGCGGCGGCATTCGTCGGCGAGGTCGCGCGTGCGCGAGTGGGCGACGGTCACCGTGCAGTGCTCGCGCAGCAGCAGTTGCACCATCGGTTTGCCGACGATGTTCGACCGGCCGACGACCAGGGCGCGTTGACCACTCAGGTCACCCATGTATTCCTTTAACAGCAAAAGGCAGCCTAGCGGCGTGCACGGGGTCATCCCCGAGCCGCGAGCGGCCAACAGTCCCGTGTTGACGATGCTGAAGCCGTCGATGTCCTTGTGCGGCGCGATCGCGTCGATGACCGCCAGTTCGTCGATCTGCCGTGGCAGGGGGAGCTGGACCAGGATTCCGTGCACGGTGAAGTCGGCGTTCAGTCGTGCGATATGGTCGAGCAGTTCGGCCTGCGAGGTCGATGCCGGAAGCCGCGTCTCGAATGAGCGCATGCCCGCTTGGCGCGTATGGCGGCCCTTGTTGCGGACATAAATTTCGCTGGCGGGATCTTCACCCACCAGAATCGCGGCGAGGCCCGGTGTAACTCCATGGCGCGCGGCAAGCACTGCAACCTGGCGCGCAACTTCAGCCCTGACTTTCTCCGCGGTCGCGCGCCCATCGATGAGCCGGGCCCGGTGCGGGGTGTCTGGAGTCATGCTGGACCTGGGTTCTGGCATCGATCCG
>JANOSR010000314.1:0-10621 GCA_031415935.1 Steroidobacteraceae bacterium
CATCGAAAACCTCGACCTGAAGCTCGTGACCAACACGTTCTCATTCGGGATGATCACCGGGCGTCTGTCCGGGCGGGTCGAGGATCTGGAAACATTCGACTGGATGCCCGAGTCCTTCGACGCGCGCTTTCAGACGCCACCAGACGACCGCTCGCCGCACCGGATCAGCCAGCGTGCCGTGACGAACCTGTCGAGCATCGGTGGCGGCAGCGGTGGTGGCGTCGCGGCCGCTTTGCAGGGCGGATTCCTGAAGTTCTTCGACAGCTTCAGCTACGAGCGCCTGGGCCTGAGTTGCCGGCTCGCAAACGACATCTGCACCATGCGCGGCGTCGAGAGCACGGCTGGCGGCTATTACATTGTCAAGGGAGCGGGCCTGCCGCGCATCAATGTAATCGGCAGCCAGTCGCGTGTCGCCTGGACCCGGCTCGTGCGGCAACTGGGGGCGATCATGGAGTCCGAGATCGTCGTCGAGTGAGGCCGGGTGGTGCGCTAGAATCGGTTCAGGGATCGTTCAGGCGCCGGCCGCGAGCATGTCTCATGACCGGCATGGGAATCGAAGGAGGAATGACATGATTCGCTGGATCACCACTGGCATTGGCGCCGGTTGCCTGGCGCTCGCCGCCTGCGTGACGATCAATGTCTATTTCCCTGCAGCCGCGGCCGAAGAAGCGGCTGACCGCATCATTGAAGACATCTGGGGCCCGGACAAGGCCGCCGCGCCTGCCTCGAAAGAGCAGTCTTCCTTGGGCGCGCCCGCGGGCAGAATCATGCTTGCCGCGTTGCAGGGAACGCTCGACTTTGTCGTGCCCGCCGCCCAGGCACAGGCCGATATCGATGTATCGAGCCCGGCCATCCGTACGCTGACCGCGTCGATGAAGGCCCGTGCCGCCGACCTGGCGCCATTCTTCGACTCGGGCGCCATTGGCCTGACTTCGGACGGTCTCGTTGAGCTGCGCGACGTCAACTCCGTGCCGCTTGCTGACCGCAACCGCGCACGCAAGCTGGTCGGCGACGATAATGCGGACCGCAACGCGCTCTATACCGAAATTGCGAATGCGAATGACCACCCCGAATGGGAGTCCGACATTCGCAGCACCTTTGCCCAGCGCTGGATCGCGAATGCCCGCGCCGGCTGGTACTACAAAAAAGGCAGCGGCGATTGGGTCAAGAAGTGACTCATCGGCTCAGGCGCCGCCCACGGCGCCTGAGCCTTCCGCTTCGATCAGCTTCGGGCCTTCATTCTTCGGCGCATTGACCAGCCGACTGACCTGCCAGGCCTGCAATGCTTTCGCATCGTAAGACCCGAGTGTCTTCGACAACGCCTCGGTGTCCGAATAGGCCGGATCCATCCAACGGTCCCAGGACTGCTCCGGCAGGATCACCGGCATGCGATCGTGGATCCTGCGTATGGATTCCGACGCATCGGTCGTCACGATGGTGCAGGATTCGAGCAACTCCCCGCCCGCCGGATCCTTCCAGCGCTCCCAGAGACCCGCGAATGCAATCGGGCGCGGGTCGCGCAGCCGGACGAACCAGGGCTGCTTCCCGCCCGGCACGGCCTGCCATTCGTACCAGCCATCGGCAAGCACGAGACAACGCCGGCGGCGGAATGCGTCGCGGTACGCCGGCTTCTCCGCAACCGTTTCGGCACGCGCATTGATCATCCGGTTGCCGATCGCGCGTTCCTTCGCCCATCGCGGCACCAGCCCCCAATGCAGCATCACGAGCGAGCGCGATCCTTCATCGGCGATGCGCAGTGCCGGCACCGATTGCGTCGGTGTCATGTTGTAGCGCGGCGTCAGCTCAGGGCCAAGGTCCAGTGCGAATGTGCGCTTGACCGCCTCGGCCGGTGAAAAGAACGCATAGCGCCCGCACAAGATCGCTACTCCCGGATGCCGGTGCCCCGGTTCATCAGCATGACGACCACCGTGAACATCGCGATCGCAAATGCCGCCATGATCGCGAACGCAAGCCCGATATTCACGTCGCTGGTGCCGAGAAAGCCGTGGCGAAAAGCGTTGACCATGTACAGGATCGGGTTGGCGTATGAGAGCCGCTGGGCCCATTCCGGCAACAGCGATATCGAGTAAAACACGCCGCCCAGATAGGTCAGCGGCGTCAGCACGAAAGTCGGAAACCAGGAGATCTGATCGAAGTTCTTCGCGAATATCGCGTTGAAGAGGCCGCCCAGCGCGAAAACGACCGAGGTCAGCAGCACGGACCCGGCGACCAGCAGCGGATGTTCGACCGGAATGTGCGTGAAAAACAGCGCGACGCAGCTTACGACGGCGCCGACCAGCAACCCGCGGATGACGCCGCCAGAGATGTATCCGATCACGATCAGCCAGTTCGGCAGCGGCGCAACCAGCAACTCCTCGATGTGCTTGCCGAACTTGGCGCCGAAAAAACTGGAGACGACATTGCCGTAGGAATTCGTGATGACCGCCATCATGATCAGGCCCGGCGCGATGTACTGCATGTAGTCATAGCCGCCCATCGTCCCGATCCGGCTGCCGATCAGACTGCCGAAGATGATGAAGTACAGTGTCGCGGTCACCGCGGGTGGCACGAGGGTCTGGCCCCAGATCCGGATGATGCGGCCGTACTCGCGCCGCATGATCGTACCGAGGCCGATGCGGTGAATGCGCGCCAGCGACGGAGGGGTTGCTTCCATGTCAGCCCCCCTGCGCACTGATGGCGCCCTTGCTTTCGACCAGACGCATGAACAGTTCTTCCAGCCGGTTGACCTTGTTGCGCATGCTGACGACTTCAACACCGCTCTGCGTCAGGCGCGCGAAGATGTCATTGAGGGTCTGTTCCCTGGAGACCTCGACCTCCAGCGTATGGTCGTCGGTCATGCGCGATACGTAGCCCGGCAGTGGCGGCGGCTCAGAGACCGCGCCGCGCAGATTCAGCACGAAGGTCTCCTGACTCAATTTGCGGATCACGCCGGCCATCGAGTCATTCTCGATGATGCGGCCGCCGTCGATGATCGCGATGTTGCGGCACAGGCTCTCGGCTTCCTCGAGATAATGCGTCGTCAGGATGATCGTCGTGCCCTGCTCGTTGATGCCGCGCAGAAAGCTGTACATGCTGCGCCGGATCTCGATGTCCACGCCCGCGGTCGGTTCGTCGAGTATCAGCAGCCGCGGCTCGTGCACGAGCGCGCGCGCAATCATCAGGCGCCGCTTCATGCCGCCCGACAGCGAGCGCGCGATGTGGTCGCGCTTGTCCCAGATCTGGAGCTGACGGAGGTAACGTTCAGCACGCTCGAGCGCGAGGCGCCGCGGAATCCCGTAGAAACCCGCCTGGTTCACGATGATCGTAAACACCTTCTCGAACTGGTTGAAGTTGATTTCCTGCGGCACGAGCCCGATGCAGGACTTCGCATGGGCGAGCGCGCGGTCGATGTCGTAGCCGAATACCTCGACGGTGCCACCCGATTTCGTCACCAGCGACATGATGATGCCGATGATCGTCGTCTTGCCGGCGCCATTCGGGCCGAGCAGCGCGAAGAAATCGCCTTCCTGCACGTCGAGATCGATGCCGCGCAGCGCCTGGACACCATTGCGGTAGGTCTTGGTCAGGCCGCGGATCGAAAGCGCCTTCATGGGACTCCGGGGATGCGGTGGAACGGTGCGGACAGGCGCGAAGCGTAAGCTGCGGCCCGATCCCCGGCAACCATCGGAGCAATACTGACTAGGCCAGCGCGGCGCGCCTCGGCCTGCGTTGCAAGGCCTGCAGGCGAGCGCTTTCCGCGCCCTGGATCTGCAATCCGAGTTGCTGCAGCACGCTGACGGCCTTGTCGTCCGGATGCGCGGCGCATCCCTCGAATTGCAGCCAGAATCGCGCGCGCGAGCCGAAGCGCGCGGTCAGCGCGGGCGCGACCCGCCGCGCCAAGCCGTCAAATGATGCGACCGGCAGCGATGAAATTGCGGCGATAGTTGCAGGCGCCATGCCGAACATGAGACGCGCGCCGAGCGCGCGCGTCTGCGCCAGATGCCAGGCCAGCATCATCACCGTACGCGTGAAGGCGAGAATGCGTTCATCGACGACCAGAGCAGCTTGGGCATCCTGGACACCGCCCGCCGCGGCAATCTGGCTCTCCCAGAAACCGCCGTCATCGAAGCGCAGTTCGAAGAGCGCATAAGGCAGCCTTTCGCAGAGCCGCTGTTGCGCTTCAGGATCGATCAGTGCATCGACGGCACGCGGCGGCAGGCCGGAAATCAGCTTCAGCCGGCCCTCCTCCGCGAGCTCCGCGGCGAGATTAAGGAACGCCAGATTGATTGAGCACAGTGCCTTGCGGCTGGCGGCGTCCAGCAGCGAGCGTTCGGACCAGTCGGCGCGGCCTGCTGGCGGAGCCAGCGCAAGCGGTTGTTGGTGGTTCATGGCATTTCTCCCCGTTGATGTGCCATTACGTTAGTAGCCGGCTCTGTGACCGGTTTCCTTTTTGCTGGTGGAAAACTACCAGTCAGTTATCATGACGTCAAGGCGAACACGATGCGCATCACCGACGACCGCTACACCCGTGACCGGCTACGGCTGGACCTGGCACTACGCCTGATCGGGCACGAGGCGCGAACAAGGACCATCCGCAGCTGGACCGGCCTGACCGACGACCGGATCCGCAAGCTCTACCGGTCCTATGTTGCGGACGCCGGTCGCCGCGATGTGCGTCGCCACCGCGGCAAGTCGCCGCGCCAGAGCGCCTTTTTCATGCGCAATGCCGGTATCCGCCGCGAAGCCGCGGGCCTCGCGACGCTGATGTGCATCCTAGGGCTGTTGCGCCGCGAGGCCGGTGCGTCACCGGGTGGGCTGGACCAGCTGCGCTGGGGCGAGAGGTTCTGCGAGGCCTACGAGACCTTCGCGAGCCTCTTCGAACACCCGCAAATCTCATTCGAGCACGCCTGCCACCTGCTGCGCTCGCTGGAGCGGCAAAACGAGTTGTGCCTGGACGATTGCGAAGGCTGCGGCAGCCTGCTGGTCGTCCTTCGCTATGCGGAAAAGCCGAAGGCCTGCGAGTTCTGCGCTTCGACCCGCCCGCCCGCGCGGCCGGGCCTGTCGGTAGGCGACTGCTAGAATGATGCATCTGCCTTCCAGGAACGGTTTCCGATGCGCCCTGACATCGAGCGGCCCAATGTCTTTGCCGGGCCGCACGTCGATCGACTGAAGTTCTCGCGTGCCGATGCCGAGACTGTCGCGCTTGCGATTGCGGAAGGCACGGCCCGCCTGATTCCCGTCTGGCGTTCGCGCTGTCCCCTGATCCGCGCACCTTTGCCCAGTGCCTTCCTGCTCGAAGTTGGCGTCGGGCCGTTCGCGGACATCGACGCGGACGAGCTGATCCTGCTCGGCGAATACCGCGGCAGTGCTGTTTTCACGACCGAAATCCAGGCCGACGCGCCGCCGCCGCTCACGGACGGTGCCGAATTCGCCGACTTGCGCCTTGTAGCGGGTCTGCTGCCGCACGAAGAAGCGGGCATGCTGGCCTATGCGCGGGCGATGGTTTCCTTCCGTCACCGGCATCGCTTTTGCGGCAGCTGCGGGGCGCCGACACGGCCAGAGCGCGCCGGACGCATGATGGTCTGCAGCAATGAAGGCTGCACCACGGAATTTTTTCCGCGCGTGGATCCGGCGATCATCGTGCTCGTCACACAAGGTGACCGGACACTGCTCGGTCGCCAGGCCGGCTGGCCCGAGGGCCGCTACTCCACGATCGCGGGCTTTGTCGAGCCGGGCGAGAGTCTCGAGGACGCCGTCCGCCGCGAAGTGCTCGAGGAGACCGGCGTCGTGACCGGCACGACAAGTTACCAGTCATCGCAGCCCTGGCCCTTCCCGCGTTCGTTGATGCTCGGCTTTCGCGCCGAGGCGCTTTCGACCGAAATCCGGCTCGGCGACGAAGAACTCGAGGACGCCCGCTGGTTCAGTCGCGCGGAGATCGCCGCCGGCACGCCATTGCTGCCATTTCCGCAATCGATCGCATTCCGGCTGATCGAAGAGTGGTACGACGCCGGCAGCGTGCGTCCGCTCGCCGAGGAGGCGCAGCTGCGCGGACGGGGCTAGCGGATCCATGTGCCTGGTCCTGATCGCCTACCGCACGCACCCGCGCTACCCGCTGGTGCTCGCCGCCAATCGCGACGAATTCCATGCGCGGCCGGCGCAGGCGCTCCACTGGTGGAATGATGGTGTCCGCATGCTCGCGGGCCGCGACCTGCAGGCCGGCGGCAGCTGGCTGGGACTCGATGCCTCGGGCCGCATGGCGCTCGTGACAAACTACCGCGACCCATCATTGCCGCGGCCCGAAGGCACGTCCCGCGGGTCGCTCATCGGCGAATTTCTTGGTGGCCGCGATGGTGCGGCCGGGTTCGCGCGTGCGACTGCATCGCGTGCCGGGCAATTCAGCGGCTTCAACCTGCTGGCGCTGGACCGCTCAGGCCTGGCTTACGTGACGAGCCATCCAGAGCCCGAGGCGCGCACGCTCTTGCCTGGCGTCTATGGCCTGAGCAACCGGCAGCTCGACACGCCCTGGCCGAAACTCCTGCGCACTCGCGAGCGCTTCGAGCGGGAACTGGCGAGCGATCATCCGCAACCCGAAGCGCTGATGCGCATGCTGTCGGATCGCACGATCGCCGCCGACGAATTACTGCCCGATACTGGCGTCGGCCTCGAATGGGAACGCCTGCTGTCGGCACCCTTCATCGTCGGCGATGGCTATGGCACCCGCTGCAGCACCGTCGTGCTGATCGGCAGTGACGGGATTGTCACTGTCGAGGAACGCAGCCATGCGACGGACGGCGGTGCGACCATCCGCGTCCGTATGGCCTTCCAGACCTGACGATGCGGTTCTTGACGATGAATGCATATTTATGCAATCATGCTGCAACTTTATGCAGACAGACAATCGAAATAACGGCGCACACGCCGCCCCGGCGCGCCGCGAGGCGCTCAGACGCATCATCACGCGCTCGCCAGTCGGCCGGCAGGAGGATCTCGTGCGCCTGCTCGGCAGGGCCGGCCATCACGCGACCCAGTCGAGTATCAGCCGCGACCTGCGTGAGCTCGGCGTCGCCAAGCAGGGCGATCGTTATGTGCTGCCCGATGAATCGGCGCCCGCGCTCGACAACTTCGCGGCGGTCGCGGCCTTTGTTCGCGACCTCAAGGCGGCCGGGCCCTGCCTGACCGTGATCCGCACGACCGCAGGCGCCGCGCAAAGCGTCGCGATCGTTCTGGACCGCGCGCAGTGGCCCGAAATCGTCGGCACGCTATCCGGCGACGACACGATCTTTGTTGCTACCCAGGGTGCGGCGACCCAGCGCCGCCTGATCGCCCGCCTCCACCAAGAATTCCGGGTCTGAGTACCTCCATGCCCAGCCATTCGTCGGGCGCCGACGCGCCCATCCTGCTTGCATTCTCCGGCGGCCTCGACACGTCGTTCTGCGTGCCGTGGCTCAAGGAGACCTACGGCCGCCTGATCGTTACCGTCACCGTGGACACGGGCGGAATCGACGCAGCCGCCGCGCGGCAGCTCGCGGAACGAGCGAATTTGCTCGGCGCCAGTTCGCATCACCTCATCGATGCGCGCCGCGACTACTTCGATCGTGTGCTGCGCTGGCTGCTGATCGGCAATGTCCGCCGTGGGCAGCTGTATCCACTCTGTGTCGGCGCCGAGCGCTCGATCCAGGCGCAGACGGTCGCCGCCATGGCGCAGAAGCTCGGCACCGGCACCGTCGCGCACGGCTGCACGGCGGCCGGCAATGATCAGGTCCGCTTCGAAGTCGCCTTGCGCACGCTCGCACCGGGCCTCGAGATACTCGCGCCCGTGCGCGACCTGGCATTCAAGCGCCCCGAGCAACTTGCCTATCTCCAGGAGCGCAAGCTGCCGGTACCGGCGCATGGCGCCGCGTATTCCACGAATCGTGGCCTTTGGGGGGTGACGATCGGCGGCAAGGAGACGTTGACTTCCTCCGGGAGCATTCCGGAAGACGCCTGGGTGCTTTCGAAGGACGCTTTCACGAAGCCGAAAGCGCCGCGGCGCATCGTCATCGGCTTCGAATCCGGCCTGCCCGTCTCGCTCGACGGCGAGGGACTCTCGCCTGTTGCATTGATCGAGCGGCTGGAGACGGTGGCGGCTTCCTATGGCATCGGCCGCGGCATTCATCTGGGCGACACGATCATCGGCACGAAGGGCCGCGTCGCTTTCGAGGCGCCGGCCGCAGCCGTCCTGATCGACGCGCACCGCGAGCTCGAGAAACTCGTGTTAAGCGCGCGCCAGCAACGCATCAAGGAGCTCGTGGCCGGCCCTTACGGCGACCTGGTGCACGAAGGCCAGAACCTCGATCCGGTCTGCCGGGACATCGAGGCACTGTTCGCTTCGTCGCAAGCGCGCGTGACGGGCAGCGTCACGATCCTGCTGCGGCCTGGTTCGATCTTCGTCGAGGGCGTGGATTCGCCCTGGTCGCTGATGAAGGCTTCGAAGGGCGTCTATGGTGAATCAGCCGGCGAATGGACCGCCGCCGATGCACAGGGGTTTTCCAAAATGGTTTCACTGCCGGGCGTGTTCTGGACACGCGCCGGCGGCGAGGGCCACAAGCAATGATGAAGTCGATCATCGTCGACAAGATTGCGTCGGTCACGCAGGCCTGCGGGTTGTCGCACGAACTGCGGATCTCGACCGACATCCCCTGCGAGGAGGGTGTTGTGCTCGCGGTCGAAATCCTGACCGACAAAGCGCAGTACAACACGCTCGAGCTCACGAGCGGCCGCATGGCGAAGCTCGCGCGCGGCAATGTGGTCGTCGGCGCGCTGGGACACCGCAAGGCCCTGTTCGGCTACTCGGGACACTTGCCCGAAAGGCTTGCCGCCGGTGATGTGATCCAGATGTTGAATATCGGCGGCGTGCTGGGTATCTGCGACTCCGCGAATCCCGAGAAAGGCCGGCCCTTCGACTGCCGTGTGCTCGGCTCCGTGCTGCATTTCCCCTATCTCGGCGAGCGCATCGGCGTGCCGGCGCGCGCCGGCATGCGCAAACTCGATCACGCAGCCACGCTCGACACGGCCGGCGTGCCCGTTGTAGCGCTCGCGGGCACCTGCATGGAGGCCGGAAAGACGGCAGCGGCCTGCGCGATGATTTCGCGCATGCGGCATCGCGGACTCACGGTCGATGCCTTCAAGGCGACCGGCGTCTCGCTCCGCCGCGACATCCTCGCGATGGAGGATTCGGGCGCGCGCCGTACTGCGATCTTCACCGACTTCGGCGTCGTCACAACGACGGCGAAAAATGGCCCCGCGCTGACGCGCACGATGCTGACCGAGATGGCGACCGGCAAGCCCGACGTCATCGTCTTCGAGCTCGGCGACGGAATCCTGGGCGCCTATGGTGTCGAGGCCATCCTTGACGCGCCCGACATCAGGAAGGCGCTGACGGCGGTCGTGCTGTCGGCCAACGACCCGGTCGCAGCCTGGGGCGGTGTGAAACTCCTGCGCGATCGGTTCGGCATCGAGCCCGCTGTCGTCACCGGACCGTCCACCGACAACTCGGTGGGCGTGGACATCATCCGCGAACAACTGGGTGTACCGGCCTTCAATGCGATGACGAGCGGCGCCGCTCTTGGTGATTGCGTGATTTCGGCCGTTGGTCTCGACTCGGTTGCCCATTCCGGGGAACTCGAGCAATGAGCGCGCGCACACCGGCCATCATCCTGGGCGGCACCGGTTATGTGGCCGGCGAATTGCTGCGCCTCGTACTCGGTCATCCGCGTCTTACACTTGCCGCGATCGCCTCGGACAGCCAGCCCGGCGAGCCGGTCGCAAAGGCCTTTCCGCATCTGGCCACGGCTTGCGGCGGGCTGCAATACGTCTCAATCGAGCAGGCAATGGAGTTGGCCGCGCAGCTGCCGCGTTCCGCGGTGCTTGCTGCAGCGCCGCATGGTGTTTCGCACAAACTGCTGGACGCCCTCCTCACCCGCGCTGCCGCCGCCGGCACGAAACCCACCGTCGTCGACATCTCCGCCGACTTCCGCTACGCGGATCTCGACGAATACGAACGGGTTTACAAGCACGCCCACGGCGCGCCCGCGCGCGCGCGTGAGTTCACCTGCGCCGTGCCTGAGCATCTGGAGCGCGCACCGACGCCGCATGTCGCCCATCCAGGTTGCCTCAGCACGGCAACACTGCTTGCTTCCGTTCCACTGCTCGCGCTCGATCTCGTCGAGCCGCAGATCTACGTTTCCGCGGTGACCGGCAGCACCGGCGCCGGGCGCGGTCCGATCGCCGGTACTCATCATCCGCAGCGCCACAGCGATCTCTATGCGTACAACGTGCTGACGCATCGCCATGCGTCCGAGATTACCGCGCTCGCGCGCGCCGCTTCTGGAAAGGATGGCCGCTTCGCCTTCGTGCCGCATTCCGGGCCATTCGCGCGCGGTATCCATGCCACCGTTCAGGCGAAGCTGACGAAGCCCCTGGACACTGCTGCAGCCATCGTAGCGCTTCGCAACTACTACGCAGGCCAGCCATTCCTGCGGGTGCTCGATGAGCCACCGCGCATGAAGGATGTCGTCGCGAGCAACTACGCGCATCTGTCGGCGGTGGCCGACGGCAATACGATCGTCGTGATGTCCGTGAT
>JANOSR010000315.1:0-2221 GCA_031415935.1 Steroidobacteraceae bacterium
AGAAGCGGGTGCAGCCACTGGGACTTGAGGTCGTGCCGCGCGACAAAGTGGTCCTGCCAGCGCGTGCCGATCAGCCGGAACAGCGCGGGTGCGGAGTGGTAGCCGGACTGGAAAACCTTGCAGGAATTCTCGCCCTGGTAGCGGCCGTCTGCGTCCAGCCGGGTCGCCCACAGCCCGCCCAGTTCCGAGGCACACTCGAACAACCGCACCCGATGACCAGAACGCGCGAGCAACAGCGCAGCGGTCATGCCACTGGGACCGCCACCGACGACTGCGACATCCTTGGAGACAGCTACGGGCCAGCTCCAGCTCCGGCCGCGATCGTTCTATTCCACATTGATTACTACTTTTCCTCGAGCGCGTCCTCCTTCCAGATACCGGATTGCTTCCGCGATCTCACTCAACTTGTATCGCCTGTCGATTACCGGCGTCACCTTTCCGGCCTGCATCAGGTCGCTCAGGATGGTCAAGTCCTCCTGGTTCAGGTCCGCAATAAACATGCCCATGTCCTGGGTCACGAACCATGACAACACAAGCGCCTTGATCGGACCGACAAAAACTCCGATCCATGGACCGGCGTCCGGTCCGCCGCCGCCGATCAACACGTATTTCCCTTCGGGATTCAGGACGCGCCTGATGTCCAGCAACGAGCGGTTCCCGACGTTATCCAGAATGACGTCGTAACGTTGCGCACTTTCGGTGAAGTCCTCTTTGGTGTAGTCAACGACATGATCTGCGCCGATTGATCGGACCATGGCCACATTTCTCGTACTGCAAACGCCGGTCACCTCTGCGCCGAATGACTTGGCGATCTGCACGGCAAACGTACCCACACCTCCCGACGCGCCGTTGATCAATACTTTTTGCCCCGGCTGTATCTTTCCCTGGTCGCGAAGAGCCTGCAATGCGGTGATTGCCGCCACACCGACCGAAGCCGCTTGCTCAAATGTCAGGTTCGCCGGCTTGAGCACCATTGCTCCATCCTCGGCAACACTCACGTACTCGGCGAAGGCCCCAAATTTCCCGCCGAATACTTCGTCGCCTGGCTTGAAGCGTCTGACGTTTTTGCCGACCGCTTCGACCGTCCCCGCAAAATCAACGCCCAGGCGTGGGTTTTTCGGCGCGCCGACACCCGCATCCATGCGCATGATGTACGGCTTGCCTCTCGTGTAGTGCCAGTCAAGGGGATTCACGGCAGCGGCGCGAACCTTGACCAGGACTTGATTGTCCGCGGGAGTCGGCTTTTCGATGTTCTCCACTTTGAGAACATCGGGTGGGCCATAGCAACGATAGACGGCGGCCTTCATCAGTTTCGCGTCGTTGGGAAGCGCAGGCGCCGGGCTGCATGCGGAATCGTGGCTCAGGGTGAGCGCCAGCGTCGCCAGCGCAGCGGCCACGAGTACCAATATGACGCCTGTGATCTTGTAACGTAGAGATGTCATTTCCAACCTTCCCAGCTTAAGCAGTGGCCAGGACTATTGCCGAGCCACGCCGATCAGGCCAGCCACATGTGACGAACGACGCCTCAGCAGGGTCGAGTCACGATTAGAGCAGATGGGGGCCGGTCCTGACCGCCGAAGACCCGTCATTCGCGTAGTGCCAACGGCATCTGCCGGCGGTGAAGGTTGGTACCATCGCCACGCCATGCTTTCTGCTGCCTCTTCTCCAACGCTGCGCAGCCTCGCCCTTTTGTTTGGCTGGCGGCGAGTGCGGTTCACGCTCATTGCGTCGTCGCTGTGGGGTTTGATCCTCAGCCCCGGCTGGACCACGACGCCGACGGTCGTATTGATGATTCGCACGATGCTGGTGGGCCTGGCCCTCATGCTGGTGTTCGGGCTCTTCGAGCGATGGCCCGCGCGATTGCCCCGCTGGCTCGCGCGCTGGGTGCTGCAGGTGCTGGGCGTGGCACTGGCGGTGCCACTCGCTGTGCTGGCGCTCTATCTGGTGATCACCCATGGCGATCTTGTGCCGTTCTGGCAGCAAGAAACGCGGCTTACCGGATTCGCGACGATGACCGGTACCGGCGTGTTGCTTGCGCCGTGGATCGCCATGTCGGCGCTGATGCGCCAGCGCGATGAAACCGTGCGCAGCCAGGCCGTGGTCTTCGAGCGCGAGCGCAGCGAAATGGAGCGCAAGGCGCTCGATGCCCGTCTGCGCTTGTTGCAGGCGCAGGTGGAGCCGCACTTCCTGTTCAACACCCTGGCGAATGTGCGCGAGCTGG
>JANOSR010000316.1:0-15974 GCA_031415935.1 Steroidobacteraceae bacterium
TTGATTGACTTGCGCGCGGCCTTGGCCGACAATCCCGCGCCCTGAAAAGCCGCTTCCCCGATAGCTCAGTTGGTAGAGCAACGGACTGTTAATCCGTGGGTCGTTGGTTCGAGTCCAACTCGGGGAGCCATTTCCTTCCACTCAGCGCCAGCGCATTGCCCCCGAGCAGCACGGCGAGCCCGACAAATGCGGGCAGACTCCAGCGATAGCCCTCGAAAATCGTCGAGACCATCAGCGCGATGACCGGGAACAGCACGCTCGTGTAGGCGGCGCGCGCCGGACCGATTTTCTTGAGCAGCGCCAGGTAAAGGCCGAAGGCCAGGGACGTGCCGGCGAGCGACAGGTACAGCAGCGACACGACGTACGGCCATGATGGATCGAAAGCGATCGGCGCGTCGCGTAATAACGCGATCAGGGCAAGTGTCGCCGCGCCATAGGCCATGCCGTAGGCGTTGACGGCAACGACGGGCAGGCCGCTGCCGGTGTTACGCATCGCCGCCATGTTGCCGAGCGACGCAAGGTAAGTCGCACCGAGCGCCAGCAGGCAGCCCATCAGCACCGTGCGGTCGCCGACTGCGGAACGCAGTTCAGGCAGGAACAGCAGGGCCACTCCCAGCATACCCGCGGCGGCTGCGATCAGCACTCGCCGCTCGATCGGAATGCCGAAGATCATTCGCGCGTTGACCAGATTCAGAAAGATGATGCTGGTGAAAAGCACGGCGACAAGGCCACTCGTCAGGTATTGCGTGGCGAGATACGTGAGCCAGTAGTTGAGACAAAAGAGCGTCATCCCCTGCAAAGCGACGAAAATGTGATCGCGCCGCGACAGGCGCATCGGACTGCCGACCACCCGTGCGTAAATGAACAGGCAAATCGCCGCGATTGAGAATCGGTAGACGAGCGAGATCTCGGGCGCCACGACGCCGAGCTGGAACTTGATCGCGTACCAGGTGGTGCCCCAGATCAGCACCACGATTCCATAGATCACGTAGCTCGGCATCCGTGAGTATAGGCGAAGCCGACCGAAAATCAGGGAACGAAGGCCACCGTGTCAGGTCACATATTGGCATGCTAATCAACAGGTCGCGTACGACTCCTCAACACAAATCACGCGTGAGGGCCAGCTGAAAACTCGCTATCATGGCGCGCGACCGGCGCTGAAACCGCGACCCAGACGGCAGCGCCGTGGTGACGCGCCCGACGGGCGGCTGCACAAGGGGACTGCCGCATGAGTCTGATAGTCGCGATGTTCGCGACGCTCGCGCTCGGCGTGCCGGCCGAAAGCCCGCGCGACGCTTCCGGTTGGCGCGATTGGTCCGCGACGTTGTATGCGCAGGGTGACTACCGCGGCGCGTTGGACGCAGCCGGTCATGCGCGTGAGATCGACCGCACCGACCCCTGGGCGCGTTATGCCTGGGCCCGGGCGCTGGCCGCAGTCGATCCGGATACCGCGCGCATCGCGATGCCGGGCCTGCAGGATCCGGCGACAGTGCAGGCCATGGCGATCGAGGATCGCGCGAAACTCGACGCCGCGCTCGGCTATCTCTGCCTGGAACTCGAACTCGAGCCGCTGGCCGCGATGCATTTCAACGACGTGCCTGCGGGAACGCAGAGTTATGCCGGAGCGCAGGCCGGTCTTGCGATCCTCGCGGTGCGCCGTGGCCATTCCCGCCAGGCATTGATCCATTTCGAAGCGGCACGCGTCTCGGGCAAGCTCGATCCGCCACTCGCCGAACTCGAGCGCGAGACGCGTTTCCAGGTCGCGCTGCATGAGTTCACGACCGCCCGCGACCTGCGCGATGCGAATGCTGCGAGCCGTTCGTACGCGACGCTTGACGAGCTGCGTGCCAATCATCCGGCGACATTGCGCGCGCGGGCCGACCTGGCGCAGCTGCGTGGCGATGCACCGGCACGCGAGCGCGCCTTGCGAGACCTGCTCGCGATCGATCCCAGTGCCCCCGGCGCGGCGAGCCAGCTTGTCGATACGCTGCTCGAACTGCGGCGTCCCTCCGAGGCGCTGTTCGTCGCGCGCGACCTGGCGCCTGAGCGTCTCGCAACAGACCCGGCCTTGCAGGCTATCGAGCGCAACTGGGTTTCGCATTTCGATGCCGCCGTCGCCTGGCGCAGGCGCGACGGCGATACTGGGCTCGACCGTCTCGATGCACCGCAGTTGCAACTCGCCTGGGTGACGAGCAATCCGCGCTGGGGCCGTTTCCGTATCGCCGCCGATGCGCAGGCCCCGGACGCCGGAGACGTCGCGGCGGGCCAGGCCTATGGCAGTTCAACGTCGCTGCCAGTGGCCACCAGTTCGCAGAATGATGACGGCCTTGCTGTCCTTGCGCAGTGGGCACCCCGCACCGGGCTCGTGGTCGAGCTGGGGCATACACCCCCTTCGTATCCGGTCACAAACGTCATTGGTGCGCTGCGGTTTCGCGTGGACGCCGAGGGAGGGCCATTCAGCTTCGGCCTGGAACGCCTGCCGGTGACCGATTCATTGCTTTCGCTCGCCGGCGCTTCGGACCCGGTCACCGGCCGTGAATGGGGCGGCGTGATGCGCAATCGTGCCTACGTCGAGGGCAGTTTCGGCGGCGAGGATCTCAACGTCTACGGTAATTTCTCCGGTGCCATGATCGACGGCCGGCGCGTTGACGAAAACGCGCATTGGGAAGCCGGTGTCGGATTCTGGAGGCGCGCCGCGTCCGGACAGGGCTGGCAGGCGCGGCTGGGCGGCAATCTCACGGCAACAGGCTATGCAGACAACCTGTCCCACTTCACGATCGGTCACGGCGGATATTTCAGCCCGAGCCACTTCGTATCCGTCGGACCGGCATTTGACCTCCGCGGGCGTCGTGACTCGACCAGCTTCCGCATCGAGGGGGGCTTGAGCTGGCAAAAGCTGCGCGAGGAAGCGAGCGTCTACTTCCCGGGCGATCCCGTGCTGCAAGCTACGAGCGGTGATCCGCGTTACGCCGGCGCTGCGCGCGAAGGAATCGGCGCCCGGCTCTCGGCGACCGTGGAATGGCGTGTTTCGAACCGTGCGGTCGCCGGTGTGCGGCTTGAAGGCGTTCGAGGCGAAGACTTCGACGAAGTCCGGTTGCAGGTCTACACGCGCCGCTGGGATAGCGCCATCACCGAACCCGCACAGGAACCGCCGCTCGCCGTTTTGCCGCCAGTCTTTTGAGACCTGAACTGAGTCCGGCGGAATTCAGACCCTGGGCTTGCGGCCGGCGATGAATCCTTCGAGATATTTCCCGAACCGGTCGCCCAGCTCCGGGTGGCGCAGCGCGTACTCCACGGTCGCCTCGAGATAGCCGAGCTTGCTGCCGCAGTCATAACGCTTGCCGCTGAAGCGGTAGGCGTACACCGCTTCGTCGTCGAGCAACGCGGCAATCCCGTCGGTCAGCTGGATCTCGCCACCCGCGCCGCGCCCGATCTTCTGCAGGCGGTCGAAAATCGTCGCGGAGAGCAGATAGCGGCCGACGACCGCAAGATCCGACGGCGCATCGGCCGGCTTCGGCTTCTCGACGATGCTGCGTATGCGCGACAGATCGACGGCAGCGTCTTCCACGGCGACGATGCCGTAGCGGCTCGTCTCGCTGTGCGCGACCTGTTGCACGCCGATCAGGCTGCCACCCGTTTTCTGGTAACGATCGCGCATCTGCGCGAGCACTGGCTGGCCCGCATCGATCAGGTCGTCGGCCAGATGCACGAAAAACGGCTCATTGCCGACCACCGGCTGCGCGCACAGCACGGCATGGCCGAGTCCCAGTGGCGCAGGCTGGCGAATGTAGATACAGGCGGCATCGGACGGCAGGATGGCACGCAGCGCGTCCGCGAGGTCCTGCTTGCCTTGCGCCACAAGCGCCGCTTCCAGCTCCGGATCGGTGTCGAAGTGATCCTCGATGGCGCGCTTGGAACTGCCGGTGATGAACACCAGGTTGCGTGCCCCGGCCGCCAACGCCTCCTCGACCGCGTACTGGATCAGCGGCTTGTCGACGATCGGCAGCATTTCCTTCGGGCTCGCCTTGGTCGCGGGCAGGAAACGGGTACCGCGGCCGGCAACGGGAAACACCGCGAAACGGATCGGTGCGGGACGGCTCAAGGGCGCTCCTTCGATTCCGGTGGCATGCGCCGCGCATGATACCGGAGCCGCCGGCGGCCGGCCCGCACCGATGGCGGGCCAGTTCAGCCCGAGCTCTTGTCCGCCTCGAACCGGAAATTCGACTTGTTCTGGTCGACGAGCTTCTTGCCGACACCCTTGACCTTCACGAGGTCATCCGCACTCTTGAACGGCCCATTCTTTTCCCGATACGCGATGATGGCCTCCGCCTTGGCCATGCCAATGCCCTGCAACTCGCGTGCGAGTGTCTTGGCGTCGGCGGTGTTGACATTGACGGGCCCGGCGATGGCGATCGGCGCGAGCAGCATAGCGGCCAGCAGGGCCGCACCCAATCCCTTGGTGAGCATGTTGCGTAACTCCCTTTTTGTCGCGCGCGGCGACCATCGCCGCGCCCGGATACGAGACTAGCCGCGGCAGCGCCGCCGCGCTCCGCGTCAATCACGTGCATTCCGGGAGATTCAGGCGGGCGGGTGCCCGCGCTCGAGACCAGCCACCAGATCGAATCGCAACAGCGGCCGCTGGCTATCCCAGCTCTTGCAGCCGGGGCATTGCCAGAAATGACTGATGCTGGAAAAACCGCAACTCGAGCAGCGGTAGCGCGGCGTTGTTGCGGCGAGTTTGCGCAATACGACTGCGATATCGCGCACCGCGCGCGCGTCGAGCGCCGCCGGGTCGCGGCCGATCGCGCACACCAGCCCCGAGACCGTTTCATCGTGCGCGAGAAACACGCGCACCAGCTCCTCGAGGGGCGCGAAGTCGAGCGCATCGCTCATGATCGCCGCGAAAGCGATCTCATTGCCCGCATCGGGCCGCGCCGCGACGAGACGCCCAGCCACCGCATCGCCGTCAGCTCCGGCCGCACGTGCGAGCCGCATCAGGCGCGGCATCACTTCAATCGCGAGCGCGGCGTCTTGCGTCAACACGTAGGCCAGCAGCCGTTCGGCGAGCGCCATGTCCTTCTGCTCGATCGCGATATCGGAACGCGCCAGTGCGCCCCTCGGAAAGTGCCGGCGCTCCGCGCGCGCGGCGCGCAGGTGCTGCCGCGCCTCGTCCAGCGCCTTCAGCTCGTGTGCCACCTCTGCCAGCTCGCAGAAATAGTGCGCGATCGCATTTTCATGCGGTGACCGGCCCGACCTGTCCAGCTCGCGGAACACTTCGATCGCTCGCGGCCAGTCCTGCTGCTGCTCGTAGATCCGCATCAGGTGGCGCATCGCCGCCATGCGGTGCGCCCCCGAGGCGGCCAGCGGCTCCAGGATTTTTTCCGCGCGGTCGAGCAGGCCCGCGCGCAGGTAATCCTGCGCGAGCGCAAAACTCGCCTGCTCGCGCTGCTCGGGCTCCAGCGACTCGCGCGCAACGATGTTCTGGTGGATGCGGATAGCGCGGTCGACCTCGCCACGGCGCCGGTAGAGGCTGCCAAGCGCGAAATGGGTCTCGACCGTGTCGCCGTCGAGTTCCGCTGCCCGCAGGAAGGACTCGAGCGCCCGGTCGGGTTGTTCATTGACCAGGAAATTGACGCCGGCAAGATAGTTGCCACGCACGCGCTCGGCGCCGATTGCGCTGGGCCGTGGCCGCCGTGCCGCGTAGAAACCGATGGCCCCGCCGAGAAACAGCAGGCCCAGGAAAATCCAGACCGATTCAGGATTCATGCGTCACCGGCGGCGCGGCCGCGGGAGTGAATCGGAGGTTTCCTAGTTCCGGATCGGGTGCGACTGTCCTTCATTGACCCGCTCGCGCAGATCCTTGCCCGGCTTGAAATGCGGGACGTACTTGCCGGCGAGCGCGACGGCTTCGCCGGTCTTCGGATTGCGGCCCTGGCGCGGTGGCCGGAAATGCAGCGAGAAGCTGCCGAAACCGCGAATCTCGATGCGCTCGCCGCCGGCCAGCGCGTCGCTCATGATCTCGAGCATCTGCTTGACTGCCAGCTCGATGTCCTTGGCTGGCAGGTGCTTCTGCTTGGCGGCGATGATCTCTATCAATTCTGATTTTGTCATGACTCCCGTCCTCACACGCGAGGCGCGCTGCCCACCCCCGGCAACGCGCCGCGGACCCGCCTCACTGGCCCGAGATCTGCTCCTTCAGCAGGTCGCCCAGTGTCGTGCCGGTCGCCGTATCCGTGCCGCGGTACTGCTGCACCGCCTCGGCTTCTTCGTATGCTTCCTTGGCCTTGATCGACAGCGCGATCGCGCGGCTCTTGCGGTCCACGCCGATGAAGCGCGCCTCGATCTCCTCGCCGACCTTCAGCACGCTGCGCGCATCCTCGACGCGATCGCGCGCAAGCTCCGAGGCGCGCAGGTGGCCCTCGATGCCGTCGCCCAGATCGATGATCGCGCCCTTGGCATCGACATCCTTGATCACGCCCTTCACCATGCTGCCCTTCGGGTGATCCGCCAGATAGGCCGAAATCGGATCCTTCGCGAGCTGCTTCATGCCAAGCGATATGCGTTCGCGGTCCGGATCGATCGACAGCACCATGGCCTCGACCGTCTGGGCCTTCTGGTAGTCACGCACGGCTTCCTCGCCGGGCCGGTCCCAGGAAATGTCGGAAAGATGCACGAGGCCGTCGATGCCGCCCGCCAGGCCGATGAAGATGCCAAAGTCGGTGATCGACTTGATCTGGCCGCTGACACGGTCGCCGCGGTTGAAGCTCTCGGCGAATTCACGCCACGGATTCGGCTTGCACTGCTTGAGGCCCAGTGAAATGCGGCGGCGTTCCTCGTCGATGTCGAGGACCATCACCTCAACCTCTTCGCTGACATGCACGACCTTGGCCGGATTGACGTTCTTGTTGGTCCAGTCCATCTCGGAGACGTGCACGAGGCCCTCGACGCCCTCTTCGATCTCCACGAAACAGCCGTAATCGGCGATATTCGTGACCTTGCCGAACAGCCGCGTATTCGGCGGGTAGCGCCGCGCGATGTCCTGCCACGGATCCGCGCCCAGCTGCTTGATGCCGAGCGACACGCGCTGGCGCTCGCGGTCGAACTTGAGAATTCGCACGTCGATCTCGTCGCCGACCTTGACGACCTCGGACGGATGCTTGACGCGCTTCCACGCCATGTCGGTGATGTGCAGCAAGCCGTCGATGCCGCCGAGATCCACGAACGCGCCGTAGTCCGTCAGGTTCTTGACCACGCCCTTGACGACATCTCCTTCCTTGAGATTGTCGAGGAGCTGCGAACGCTCCGCGCTGTATTCCTGCTCGACGACCGCGCGGCGCGACACGACCACGTTGTTGCGGCGCTGGTCGAGCTTGATGACCTTGAATTCGAGTTCCTTGCCCTCGAGGTAGCTCGGGTCGCGCACCGGGCGCACGTCCACGAGCGAGCCGGGCAGGAAGGCGCGGACATTGTCGAGTTCGACCGTGAAGCCGCCCTTGACGCGGCCGTTGATGATGCCGGTGACGATCTCGCCCTTCGTGAAGGCCTCCTCGAGGCGGGTCCAGGTGCGCGCGCGCTTGGCTTTCTCGCGCGACAACCGCGTTTCGCCGGAGCCGTCCTCGACGGCTTCCAGTGCCACCTCGACCTGCTGGCCGATGATGACTTCCATTTCTCCATTTTCGTTTCGAAATTGTTCCGCCGGAATCACCGCTTCGGACTTCAGGCCGACGCTGACGGTCACGACATCGGCATTCACATCGACGACGATACCCGTCAGGATCTGGCCAGGCCTGATCTGCTGGCTCGCAAAGCTCTGCTCAAACAGTTGTTGAAAGGATTCGGTCATTGGTTTTCCGGGCCCCGGGGGCCCCTGGTTGGTTGCATGCCGCGCAGCGTCCTGCCGCGCTGGGTCCTGTAGTCACCGGCGCAGGCTTCCTGCCGCGCCGACCTGCACCGGCTCCCGCCGGCGCTTTATTCAAATCTGCCGCGTCAAACCGGGGAAGCGTTCGCGCGCGAGTGAAATCACCCGCCCGACGACCCCCTCAATGGAGAGCGCGGTCGAATCCACGACGATCGCATCCGGGACCGCGATCAGCGGTGCCACGGGTCGCGTGATATCCCGCCTGTCCCGCTCGGCGATCTCCGCGGAAAGGGCGGCGAGGTTAACACTCAACCCCTTTTCTTTCAACTGCTTATAGCGCCTGCGGGCCCGTTCCTCGGCGCTCGCCGTCAGGAATACCTTGAGCCCGGCATCGCGAAAAACGATCGACCCCATGTCGCGTCCGTCGGCCACAAGTCCGGGCGGCCGCGCAAAGGCCCGCTGGCGCCCCAGCAGGGCCGATCGCACCTCGGGCCAGGCCGCGACCCGGGAGGCGGCCTCCCCGGTCTGTTCGCCACGCAGTTCCCGGGTGATGTTCGATCCGGCCAGCATCACTCTCTCATCGCCCCGGGAATCGACCTCGAATGTCACTTCGAGCGCGGCGGCGAGCCGGGCATGGCCAGCCACGTCATTCGCGGCGAGGCCATTGCGCAGTCCGGCAAGCGCCACCAGCCGGTAAAGCGCGCCGCTGTCCAGCAGGTGCCAGCCGAACTGGCGCGCAACCAGGCGAGCAACCGTGCCCTTGCCCGAACCACCGGGGCCGTCGATCGCGATGACCGGCACCATGCTCAACCCTCCTCCCCGAGCAGCAATCCTGCGCTGCGCGCCGTCGCCGCGAAACCCGGGAAGGACGTGGCGACATGACGCACGTCGCGGATGAGCACGGGTTCGCTGGCGCGCGCCGCGAGTACGGCGAAGGACATCGCAATTCGATGGTCGCCGCGGCTCTCGACAATGCCGCCGCCGACCGCGCCGCCACGGATACGCATTCCGTCCGGCAGAACCTCGGCATGAACGCCGACGCGTTGGAGACCATCTGCCATGACCGCGATGCGGTCGCTCTCCTTGACCCTCAACTCGGCTGCGCCGGTCACGACCGTTTCGCCTTCCGCGACCGCGGCCGCGGCGAACAACACGGGAAATTCGTCGATCGAGCTGGCGACAAGCTCGCGCGGCACCGCAATGCCACGTAATGGCCCGGGCCTGACCTCAAGATCGGCCACCGGTTCCCCGCCGCAATCCCGGGGCCCGAGCAGCCGGATGTCCGCGCCCATCAGGCGCAGGATTTCGAGAAGACCGGTCCGCGTGGGGTTGACACCGACCCCGCGGATCACCAGGGGAGTCTTTCCTGCGATGAGGCCGGCGACGATGAAAAATGCTGCCGAGGAGAAATCACCGGGCACCTCGATGCGAGCGCCACTGAGCTTCGCCGGACCCTGGAGCGACACCGTCGCTCCATCGCGCTCGATGGCGACACCGAAAGCAGACAGCATCCGCTCCGTGTGATCGCGGGTCATGGTCGGCTCGCTGACCGAGGTACGTCCTTTCGCATACAGGCCCGCGAGCAGGATCGCGGATTTCACCTGGGCGCTCGGCACATCGGGTTCGTGCGCGCAACCGCGCAATGCCCGCTTGCCCGTAATCTCGAGTGGCGGCCGGCCATCTTGCGTGCGGATCATGGCGCCCATGCGGCGCAAGGGTGTCGCGACGCGTTCCATCGGCCGGCGCATCAGGGAATGATCGCCGACCAGGATCGAATCGAATTCCTGGCCGCACAGCAAGCCGGCCAGCAGCCTCATGCCGGTACCGGAATTGCCGAGATCAAGTGCCGCCGATGGCGCTTTCAGGCCGCGCGATCCCGCGCCGTGGATGATCAGCCGCTCCGGCGCCGGGCGTTCGACCCGCACACCCATCGCGCTGAATGCCGCGAGTGTCGCGAGGCAGTCCTCTCCGTCGAGAAAGCCGCTGACTTCGGTGACGCCCTGCGCGATCGCGCCCAGCATCGCCGCGCGATGCGAGATCGACTTGTCGCCGGGAACGCGGATCTCGCCCGAGACCCGGCCGCCCGGCCCGGCGATGTAGCTTGCCGGCTGCCCGATCACGCCCCTTCCGCAAGCGCGGCGGCCATTGCCGCGAGCACACGCTCGTTCTGCTCTGCGGTGCCGGTGGAAATCCGCAGGTGATTCGGCAGGCCGTAGTTGGCGACCGGACGTACGATCACGCCGCGACGCAACAGCGCATCGCTGACCGGTGCTGCCGGGCGCTGCAGGTCGCATAGCAGGAAATTCGCCGCGGACGGCAGGACCGCGAGACCGGGCGCAGTGAGTCCCTCGCGGAGCCGCGCGAGACCCTTCACATTGAGCGCAACTGTGGTCTCGACGTGTTCGCGGTCATCGAGCGCGGCCGCCGCGGCCGCGAGCCCGACGACGGACACATTGAATGGCTGGCGCACGCGATTCAGCAGATCCGCGACGTCCGGGTGCGACAGTGTGTAGCCGACGCGCAATCCCGCGAGGCCATAGGCCTTGGAAAACGTGCGTGCCACGACCAGATTGGGAAATAGCGATTGCAAGGTCGTGCCATCGGGCACACCCATTCCAACCGAGTACTCGTGATAGGCCTCGTCCAGCACGACGATGACCTCCGGCGGAATCCCGCGAATCAGCGCCTCGAGCTCGGGCCCTGTCAGCCAGGTGCCCGTCGGGTTGTTGGGATTGGCCAGGAACACGATGCGTGTCTTCGGACCGATCGCGGCCAGGATCGCGGCGGGATCGTGGCCGAGCGGCATGCGGTGATCCGGCGGATACGCAGTCGCGACACGCGCCTGCGCTCCCGAGGCCTGCACAGCAATCGGGTAGACGGCAAATGCGTATTGCGAATAGACGGCCTCGTATTCCGGCGTCAGGAAGGTTTCAGCGAGCAACACCAAAACGTCATTCGAGCCGTTGCCGAGCGTCACCTGCCTGATCGCCACCTTGTGCTTCTCGGCGAGCCGCGCACGCAGCACGTGACCGCTGCCGTCCGGGTACCTGCCGACACCCGCGATTGCGGTGGCAAGTGCCGCGCGTGCATGCGGGCCCGGGCCCAGCGGATTCTCATTGGACGCGAGCTTGATGCTGCCGGTGATGCCGAGTTCGCGCTCGAGCTGCTCGGGTGGCTTACCGGGCACATAGGGTGCGAGCCGGCGGACGCCTGGCGCGGCGAATTGTTCGAAACGATTCGCCATATCGACCCTCCTAAACGGCCCGCGCGCTCAGCACGCCCTGGATGGCGGCGATGCGCTCGATCAGGCCCGCGGGCACCTGCCCGTCGATGTCGATCAGTGTATACGCGACCTCGCCTTTCGACTTGTTCAGCAGGTTTGCGATGTTGAGCCCGGCATCCGCCAGGCAGGTCGAGATCTGGCCCACCATGTTCGGGACATTGCTGTTCGCGATCGCAATGCGCGCTGTCGCAGGCACGCGCGGCAGCGCGGCCTCCGGGAAGTTGACCGAATGCCGGATACTGCCGTTCTCGAGGTAGTCGCGCAGGGTGTCCGCCACCATCATCGCGCTGTTCTCCTCGGCCTCGCTGGTGGACGCTCCGAGGTGCGGCAGCGCGATGACACCCGCGTGATTCTTGCACTGCGGTGTCGGGAAGTCGCAGACATAGGCGGCGAGTTTGCCGGAATCCAGCGCTGCCAGGACATCCGCTTCGTTCACGATGGCGGCGCGCGCGAAATTCAGGAGGGTCGCGCCGTCGCGCATCAGCCGGATACGCTGCGAGTTCACGAGCGAACGAGTCGTGTCGGTGAGCGGCACGTGCATCGTCACCACATCGGAACGCGCAAACAGGTCATCGAGGCCGAGCGCCTGCTCGACGCCGGACGACAGCTGCCAGGCTCGTCGCACCGTGATCTGCGGGTCGTAGCCCAGCACATGCATGCCGAGCAGGTGCGCGGCATTCGCGACTTCGACGCCGATCGCGCCGAGCCCGACCACGCCCAGCGTGCGTCCCGGCAGCTCGTGGCCGACGAAGCGCTTCTTGCCCTGCTCGACTGCCGCCTCAAGAGCCGCGGCGTCTCCCTCGAGCCCGCGCACGAATTGCCAGGACTCGCAGATGTGGCGCGCGGCCAGGAACAGGCCGGCCAGCACCAGTTCCTTGACCGCATTCGCGTTGGCACCCGGCGCCGTGAACACCGGAATGCCGCGCTGCGAGAGCCCGGCGACCGGGATGTTGTTGGTACCGGCACCGGCGCGCCCGACGGCGCGCACGCTCTCCGGAATCTTCATCGAGTGCATGTCGGCGGAGCGCACCAGGATGGCGTCCGGGTGGAGGATCTCGGATGCGACCTCGTAGCGGTCGCGCGGCAGTCGCTCGAGTCCCTTCAGCGAGATGTGGTTCAGCGTGAGGATCTTGAATCCCATCAGCCGTACCGCCGCTCGAAATCGCACATGAAATCCACCAGGGCCGTTACTCCCGCCAATGGCATGGCGTTGTAGATGCTCGCGCGCATGCCGCCGACCGAGCGATGACCGGCCAGGTGCGCGAGTCCCGCCGCAGCCGATTCGGCGAGAAAGGTCTTCTCGAGTTCCGGCTTCGCGAGCGTGAATGGCACGTTCATCCAGGACCGGCAGCTGCGCGCGACCGGGTTCGAGTAAAAAGCGGAAGCGTCGATCGCGGCATAGAGCGCGGTCGCCTTGGCGTGATTGCGTTCGGCCATCGCCGCGAGCCCACCCTGGCGCTTGAGCCACTGCAGCACGAGCCCGGCGAAATACCAGCCAAATGTCGGCGGCGTGTTCAACATCGAGCCGGCTTCTGCAAATGCCCGATAATCGAATATCGAGGGTGTACCCGGCCGGGCCCGGCCCAGCAGGTCATCACGAACGATGACGACCGTGATGCCGGACGGCCCGATGTTTTTCTGCGCACCCGCATAGATCAGCCCGAACCGCGACACATCGAGCGGCCGCGAAAGAATGGTCGAGGACATGTCGGCGACGAGCGGCACATCGCCCGTCGCGGGGATGTAGGGAAATTCGACACCGCCGATCGTCTCGTTCGGCGTGTAATGAACGAAGGCCGCGCCGCGTGCCAGCTTGAGCGATGACTGATCTGGCACGCTCGAGTAATTGGATGCAGCTTCATCGGCGGCGATTTCGACCGTCACGAAGCGCCGGGCCTCCTTGATTGCGCGCTCCGACCAATGACCGGTGTGGATGTAGTCCGCCCTTGCGCCGGGCTGTGACAGATTCAGGGGGACCGCCGAGAACTGCCCGGTCGCACCACCCTGCATGAACAGGACCTTGTAGCCGGACGGGATCGCGAGCAACTCGCGCAGATCGGCCTCGGCCCGCTCCGCAATTGCCATGAAGCCCTTGCTGCGATGGCTGATCTCCATGACCGACACGCCACCCTGCCAGTCGACCAGCTCGTCGCGAGCCTGTTCCAGCACGGGAAGCGGCAGCGCCGCCGGGCCTGCGGAGAAATTGAAGACACGCACGCCGTGAATCCGCGGGCCGGCCTCAGCCGGCACCCTCGCTGTCCCCTGAGTCCTCGCCGGCGATGCGTTCGAGTCCCACGAGCTTTTCGCCTTCCTCGAGCCGCATGATCCGCACGCCCTGCGTGTTGCGGCCCAGGACCGGGATGTCGCTGACCGGAACGCGGACCAGCGTGCCACTCGAATTGATCAGCATGATCTCGTCGTCGGGCTTGACCTGCAGCGCACCGACCAGCGAACCATTGCGGTCGCTGGTCTGCAATGCGATGACACCCTGCCCGCCGCGGCCGTGCCGCGGAAACTCCGCCATGTCGGTCAACTTGCCGTAGCCTCGCTGGGACACGGTCAGGATCGGTCCCTCGCCGAACACGATCAGTGACGTCACGCGCTGTCCGTCGCCGAGCCTGACGCCGCGCACGCCCGCGGCCTCGCGGCCCATCGGCCGGACCTCGCCCTCGGCGAAGCGGATCGCCTTGCCGTCGGTCGTTGCCAGCAGGATCTCGCGTTCGCCATCCGTCAGCGCCACGCCCACCAGGCAGTCGGACTCGTCGAGCGAAACCGCGATGATGCCGTTCGTGCGCGGTCGCGAGAACGCCGAGAGCGGTGTTTTCTTGACCGTGCCCTGAGTTGTCGCCATGAGCACGAAACGGCTGTCGTCGAATTCGCGGACCGCCTGCACGGCCGTGATGCGCTCGCCCTCGCCCAGTTGCAGCAGGTTGACGATCGGCTTGCCGCGCGAGCCGCGGCTCGCGAGCGGCAACTGCCAGACCTTGAGCCAGTAGCACTGGCCCCGATCCGAGAAGCACAGGAGCGTGTCATGGCTGTGGGCGATGAACAGCTTGTCGATGAAGTCTTCGTCCTTGACGGTGGTCGCCATCTTGCCGCGGCCACCACGGCGCTGCGCCTCGTAGTCCGTTACCGGCTGGGCTTTTGCGTAGCCGGCATGCGACAAAGTCACGACCAGATCCTGCCGTTCGATGAGATCCTCGATGGTCACATCTGATTGATCAGCGATGATTTCGGTACGGCGCTCGTCGCCATAAGCGGCTTTCATCGCCGCGAGTTCATCGCGGATGACTTCCAGGAGTCGTACCGGGCGCGCGAGGATATCGCCCAGATCCCGGATCTGGTCCAGCAATTCGGAAAACTCGGTGACGATCTTGTCCTGCTCGAGACCGGTCAGGCGATGCAGGCGCAGGTCGAGGATGGCCTGGGCCTGCTGCTCCGACAGCCGGTATTTCCCGTTCTGCAGCCCAAGGTCATCCGCGATTCCATCCGGGCGCGTCGAGACCGTGCCCGCACGCGCAAGCATCTGCGGCACGGCGCCGGCGGCCCAGGCGCGCGACTGCAGTGCTGACTTCGCTTCGGGCGGCGAAGGCGAGGCCTTGATGACCGCGATGACTTCGTCGATGTTCGAGAGCGCAACCGCAAGGCCCTCGAGCAAATGGGCGCGGTCGCGTGCCTTGCGAAGATCATGGATCGTACGGCGCGTCACGACCTCGCGGCGGTGGCGCAGGAACGCATCCAGCATCTCCTTGAGCGAGAGGAGCTTTGGCTGGCCGTCGAGCAACGCGACCATGTTGACGCCAAACACGGTCTGCATCGGCGTCAGCTTGAATAGCTGGTTCAGGACCAATTCGTGGTTCTCGCCGCGCTTCAATTCGATGACGACGCGCAGGCCATCCTTGTCGGATTCGTCACGCAGCTCGGAGATGCCATCGATCTCCTTGGCACGCACGAGATCGGCGATGCGCTCGAGGAGGCGCGCCTTGTTGACCTGATACGGCAGCTCGGTCACGACAATCGCCTGCCGGCCGCGCTCATCGATGTTTTCGACGCCGGTGCGTGCGCGTACCGACAACCGGCCACGCCCGGTCTTGTAGGCGAGCACAATCTCGGCGGCACCATTGATGATCCCGGCGGTCGGGAAGTCCGGTCCGGGCACCAGACGCATCAGATCGGCCAGACTGAGATTCGGATCGTCGATCAGCGCGACGCAGGCGTCGATGATCTCGTTGAGATTGTGCGGCGGGATGTTGGTCGCCATGCCGACCGCAATGCCCGCCGAACCGTTGACGAGCAGATTCGGGATGCGCGACGGCAGCACCGCCGGCTCCTGCTCGCTGTTGTCGTAGTTCGGCGTGAAATCGACCGTTTCCTTGTCGATGTCGGCCAACAGTTCGTGCGCGATGCGCGACATGCGCACTTCGGTGTATCGCATGGCGGCCGGTGCATCGCCGTCCACGGAACCGAAATTGCCCTGGCCGTCGACCAGCAGATAACGTAATGAGAAAGGCTGCGCCATGCGCACGATCGTGTCGTAGACCGCGGCGTCGCCATGCGGGTGGTACTTGCCGATGACGTCGCCGACGATGCGCGCCGACTTCTTGTAGGGCTTGTTCCAGTCATTGCCGAGTTCGCGCATCGCATGCAGCACGCGCCGGTGCACCGGCTTCAATCCATCGCGGACATCGGGCAATGCGCGGCCGACGATCACGCTCATCGCGTAATCGAGATACGACCGCCGCATCTCGTCTTCGAGGTTGACGTGCAGGACTTCGCGCGCGATTTCGCTCATTCAGTTTTTGTCTTCAGTCAGGGCAGCGGAAGGCCGCGAAT
>JANOSR010000317.1:0-1951 GCA_031415935.1 Steroidobacteraceae bacterium
TTGGTGAACTTGCCGTCGTTGTTGACCTGGATGCGGCAGGAACTGAAGCCTTTGCTGCGCAATTCGCCGAGCAGCAGGCCCATGACCATCCAGTACTCGCGGTGAAAGCCGGTCGCGGCGAGGACGTCGTGCAGGTACATAAGACCTCGTGCGCGACGTTCCGGTAACGCTCCCCACTTCATTTTCGCGATGGCTTCCTTCAACTTGCGCACGGCGGCCAAGTGTAGCCGATGTGCTGCGCTGGCGCGGCAGGCTGCGCGAGGCATCGGCGTCGTTCCGCAAGAAATCCACCCGCCATCGGCTGCGAACTCGCGATGCAACTCATTGCACGCGCGTGACGGCCTCGCGATGCCGCCGGCCCGCACTCCGCCAGAGCATCAGCGTAAATACAAACCAGGTGACGCGCCGGTTGCGCGCATCGTCAGACGTCATGGATTCTGTTGTTGGTGGCGCTCGAGCCAGCCCGGATGAGCCGCCTCCAGGCGCGCGAGTTCGGCGTCCGCCTCTTCGACATGCCCGGCCGCGCGCAGGGCCTCTATCTCTGCGTACCACTCTTCCGGTGCGCGCGGCCTTGCGTAGGTTTCCTTCGCGCGGAAATTGCCGGTTACGAGCGAGGATTCCGCCTGCGCGGGCGCCGGCGCCGGCGTTGCCGCCGCAGCATCGGCGGTGGATTTCGCTGCCGACGGCTGCTCGCGTGCAAGCGCCCGCTCCTGCAATGCCGGCGCGGGCGGCGGAGCGGCTGGCATGGCGGCAGGCGCGCGGCGCGCCTCCAGAATCGGCATATCGATCAGCGGTGGCGCCACGCTTACGGCACGCTTTGCCGGTTCCTCCTGCCGTTGCGCGGGGAGATCCATTGCAGCGGCCGGCGCTGCTTCTTCGGCCACGATGGGCGCTGGCGTCAAAAGTACATCGGATTCGGTTACGTGCGCCGGCGCCCCGCTGTCCGCGAGCTGCCATTGCACGATCAGGACCGCAAGCAGAACACTCGCCGCGAGCGATGCGGGCAGCCACCACCGCGCGACACGCGGCGTCAGCGCGCGGCGGGCCTCGGTAAGGATTCGCCGGTCGATGTCCTGTGTGGGTGCGCCGGAATCCGCGCCCAGCAGCCTGCGCCAGGGTGTGCGATCGAATGGTTCGTCGTTTCTCGGGTCCATGCCTTCAGTCCACCGGCGCGTCGCTGCCGAGCGCCTCTTTCAATCGCGCGACCGCGTAGCGCAACCGGCTCTTCGCGGTCTCCGTGCCGGCACCCGTCTGTTCCGCGATCTCAGCCACCGAAAATCCACCCTCGACATATAGAAGGAACGCGACGCGCTGTTCCTCCGGCAGGCGGGCGAGCGCTAGGCTGAGTCGCCCGCGCGTTTCGCCGGCGACGGCGATTGCGAGCGGGCCGCTGGCCGGGACGTCGGCGGCCGCCGCGATCGCGTCGTCATCCGTCGTCTCATGCGCCGCGCGACGCCCGCTCTTTCGCCAATGATCCATGCAGCAGTTGTGCGCGATCCGGTAGAGCCATGTCGTGAAGCGCGCCGTGGGTCGGTAACGCTCGCGACTGCCGATTACGCGCGACCAGCATTCCTGGAACACGTCGTCTGTCGCCGCCGCATCGTGCACGAGGCGCCGGATGAATCGCCACAGGCCTGCGCGGTTGCGCTCGTAGAGCTCATCGAATGCGCGCGCATCGCCTGCGGCGTAGCGCAGCATCAATTGCGCGTCGGCATCCCGCTCCTCCATCGCCGGCACTTTACGCCGGATCGCCTGATCGTCACTTACTTGAACGCGGTAGCCGCGTGCAAGGTGTTGCGTGGCCAGTCAAGCCCATGATTCCGTGTATGTTTCTGTCGGCTCCTTGTCTAACATGGGGACCACGGACTGCCAACGGCGACCGGGATCTGTTGATGGCAATGTCGAATTTCCTGCTGGGGACCGCCGCGCGCCGGCGCATGGCAGCGCTCGC
>JANOSR010000318.1:0-1946 GCA_031415935.1 Steroidobacteraceae bacterium
AATTACCGGATCTCGATCTCTGCCATCCCTGGGACATCGACGCGCCGGCCGCGATCGAGCTTGCGAAGCGCTGTGAGGCGGCAGGGCTTGCCGTCGACTCGCGCATCCGGAATTCCGAGGGTGCCTCGGTTGCGACCCATCGCAATATGCGCGTGTTCGGCAACAGCCACGGATTCATCGGGGGCTATCCGTCCACGTCGCATACCGTCAGTTGCGTCGTGCTTGGCCAGGCGAATGGCGAGATGCAACGCGACTACTGGTACACGGCGGCGCGCGACTGGCGGGAACTGGAGGACGTCGAGGAGGTTGGCCGCAAGGCAGCCGGGCGTGCAATTGGCCGGCTCGGAGCCGGCAAGCTGCCGACCCGCAAGGCGCCGATCCTGTTTGCGCCCGAGGTTGCGCGTGGCCTGATCGGTCATTTGGTCGGTGCGATCGGCGGCGGAGCGCAGTACCGGCGCAGCAGCTTTCTGCTGGGTGCCGCCGGGCAGCAGATTTTCCCGCCGGCCATTTCGCTGAGCGAACGACCGCATCTGCAGGGCGCGCTGGGGTCGGCTCCATTCGACGGCGAGGGCGTTGCGACCCGCGATCGCGATCTGGTCGTGAACGGCGTGCTGACGGGCTATCTGCTGGATGCCTACTCGGCGCGCAAGCTCGGACTCACGACAACCGGCAATGCCGGCGGCGTGCACAACCTGGTCGTGCAGGGCGACAGGCTTGATCACGACGCATTGCTGCAACGCCTGGGCACCGGCCTGCTCGTGACCGAGATGATGGGGCAGGGCGTCAATCCGGTGACCGGCGATTATTCGCGTGGCGCAACGGGGTTCTGGATCGAGAACGGGGTCGTTGACCGGCCGGTTCACGAAATCACCGTCGCCGGCAATCTGCGCGACATGTACCACGGAATCGTCGCGCTGGGCGACGACCTGGACCACCGCGGCTCCATCCATTGCGGCTCGTTGCTGATCGAGCAGATGACGATCGCGGGCGATTAGGGCGTTTTTCCGCTCGCGAGTTCACGCAGCGTCATGCCGGCCGTGCGTTCGCGAATCGTGGCCTCCACGCTGTCCGCGATCGAATCGGCCACTGGCTCGGTCCGGGCACGCCACAACAGCCAGGTCTCGTACTGACGCTCGTCGCGCACCGCGGTGAGGATGTCGTGCATCCCGATGCTCTCGAGGTCACGCGCCGGCAACACCTCTTCCTCATCGGTCGTCGTCACGAGTCCGGCATGCTCCAGCGCGTCGACGACGGTTTCAAGCGCGGAACCAGGCACTTCCAGTTGTTCCGCGAGGCCCCGCAGCCGCCAGGGTTTGGCACCCGAGACGAAGTTCCGGGCGATCAGCAGCATGACGGTGAGCGCCAGGCGTTCACGCAGGCGGCTGGTCAGCCGCACGGGCGCCTGTCCGGCGCGCAGGTAGCGTGGATTCTGCACGTAGAAGGAGAGCTGCGCGCCGATCAGCAGGATCAGCCAGCTGAGGTAAATCCAGATCAGCGCGGCGAGGAAGATCGCGAACCCGGCATAGATCGCGACCATATTGGTCGAGGCCGCGACGATCTTCGTGAATATCGCTCCGCTCATGGCCCACAACACGCCCGCGGTCACGCCACCGGCGAGCGCCGGCCGGAGCCGCACGCGCGTATTCGGTATGAACACGTAGAGGAACGTGAACACGCCGGTCACGAACAGATAAGGTCCCGCGGAGCCCAGCCCGCGGATGATCGTGCCGAGCGGTTCGTGGTTCGTGAGCCAGCGCATGGTGCCGTGTTCGGCGACCGCGCCCAGCAAGCCGAAAGCGATCACCAGGAACACCGGACCGATGACCATCAGGCTCAGGTACTCGCTGATGCGGCGCATCAGCGACCGGGGCCGCTCGACATGCCAGGCGAAGTTGAAGGCGCCCTCCAGCTTCTGAATCGTGGTGACCACGGTGTACAGCAGGAAT
>JANOSR010000319.1:0-9972 GCA_031415935.1 Steroidobacteraceae bacterium
GAGCAGACCGCCCGTCACGCCCAGCATCACTTTGCCGAAATCCCGACGATTCATAGACATGATCAATACCCTCGTTGTTGAAACATTCAGCTGAAAGACCCGAAGGTCACTAAGGAGACCGGACTGATACAGGAAATACTACGCCGCGCAGAAGAAATCGGATGCCGGATGTCGGCATTTTGCGACGCAAGATAAATTAGCTGGTGCCGGGTCGCAGGTTCGTAGTTGTTCCTCCGGCGTGGCGCGACTCAAAGTGCTGCCTTGGCGACCCCTCTATTGCCCCTGCCCGCCGCGGCCGCAACCAACCTCCCCGTCCGGATACGCACAGCCTTGCCGCCTTTAAACGTACATACCAGCTCCAGTTCCCCACCGAAACACGCCACGTAGTCGCGCAGGGTCGACAGCAGCATGTCGCCGCGCTGCTCGATTCGCGAGATCTCGTCCTGGCGTTTACCGCTTGCTTTCGCCACATCAACTTGAGTCAGCTCAAGGGCCTTCCGTAACTCCTGCAACGAAAGCTCCTCAGCAATCAGCTCGCGAGAGCGTCGCACGATCGCCCGGCGCTGACTTGCTGGCAGTCCAGCAATTGCCTCACTCATTGCTATTGCCATGGTCACCTGCCTCCAATCTCCGCTGCCTGTCGAATGAGAAATGCGTCGAAACGTGCGTCAGCTCGCCTGATCAACAAACTGTAAAAACGATCTGCATCTGTGCCGGACTTGTCACCGGCAACCAACAGAATCGCCTGCCGTCGCGGGTCAAAAGCAAATGCGACTCTCCACACGCCTTTGGCCGCCCGAAAACGCAGTTCCTTCATATTCATGTGACGTGAGCCTTTGAGCGTATCGACCATTGGCCGGCCCAAATTTGGTCCAAACTGCTCAAGCGCCCGTGCACGAGCCGCTAGTTCGTTCTGTACGGCAGGGGCCAACACGTCGAACTCAGCCTTGAATTCGTCTACCAACAGAACAGTTTACGACACCTGAGATTATGCTCTCCGACACATATGCTGTCCAATACATGGTCTGATTTTGAGCCGTTCGTAATCTACGATCGGTGCGCTGTCATCGTCAGGCGCCCGCGAGTATTCAAGTTGACGAAAAACTGCCGGGTTCTGGTTGATTCACGGCCAATGCGGTCCGACAAATAAGCCGCAACTTGAAGTTGCAAATTGCAATCTCAAGTTGCTAACCCCTCGCACCCGTTAGAATTCCTGCGTGCCAACACCAATGCCATTCACCCGCGCCCTCGTCCGTCCACCGTCTTCGAACTTCGCTGACGGCCTCACCAGCTCCGATGAAGGCGCGCCCGACATCGCCCTGGCGCTCGAACAGCATCGCGCCTACTGCCAGGCGCTCGCGGACTGCGGTCTCGAAGTCACGACGTTGCCCGCGGATCCGCTGCATCCCGACAGCAGCTTCATCGAAGACACCGCGATCGTCACCGCGCGCGGCGCGATTGCCACGCGTCCCGGCGCGCCGAGCCGCATTGGCGAAGTGGACAGCGTCGTCGCGGCGCTGCGCCGTCACTACACCGATGTCGCGCAGATCGTCGCGCCTGGCACGGTGGATGGCGGCGACGTTTGCGAGGCAGACGACCACTTCCTGATCGGCCTGTCGTCGCGCACCAACGAACAGGGCGCGCGCCAGCTCGCAGGGTTCCTTGGAGATCTGCGCTCCACAACCAGCATCGTGGATATTCGCGGCAGCAAAACTCTGCTGCATCTCAAGTCGGGGCTGGCGTATCTCGGCAACAACCGCATGGTCGTCGCGGAGGGCGTTCCCAGAGTCGCGGCATTCAGTCGCTACGAGCAGATTCCCGTGCGGGTCGCGGAGCGCTACGCGGCGAATTGCATCCGGGTCAATGACCGGGTGCTGGTGGCGGCGGGGTATCCGAAATTCGCCGACATGCTCGTGGCGCGACGCTACGTCATCGTGCCGATCGAGATGTCGGAGTTTCGAAAGATGGATGGGGGCTTGAGTTGCCTTTCGCTGCGATTATGATGCGGCGATGAAAACGCTCCCCACCGGCCTCTTCCCGCTCGCCCTCTGCCTCGCCTTGCTGCCGGCCTGCGGCCGCGGACCAGACCAGGCTGCACCAACGGCATCGGATAGCGAGAAGCCTGCCGAAGTGTCGGATCAGGCCGCCGTTCCTGCCGTGCTCAAGCAGAACGCGAATTTCGCGGCCTGCCTCGCGGAGGAAAGCCCCGACCCGGATGCCGCACTCAGCTCCTGCCCCACCTACGTTCTACAGTCCCTGGATTTCATGAGCGGGGAATGCAGCCGTGTCGGAGGCATTCTACAGGCCATGCCGGAGGCCAGTATCTGGTCGCTGGACGTGGATGCAGACAGCAGGGCCGAGGTCCTCATCGATCTGACCCAGAACTTCACCTGCTATGGCGCGCCGTCGGTGTTTTCCTGCGGCAGCCTCGGTTGCCCGTACTTCCTTTATGCACAGCGCGGTGACGCCTGGGTGGAACTGGGCGCAGTCAACGCCGACGACGCGCCCGGCATCGAGGTGCTGGGCGCGACCGCGGGCACGCCCGCCACGCTGCGCGGTGGCTGCGTCGGCGAGCGCCCCTGCAGCGAACTGACGTACTACGTCTGGAAAGGCAACGCCTACGAACGTTCCTGGATCGAGTATCGCGGCCAAATCGTGGATGTCGTGCCAAGCGGATTGTGGACGCTCACTCGCGCCGCGCCGGTGCTGACCGCGCCGTCCAAGGATGGGCAGGTGATCGATGAATATCCGGCCGGCACGGCCGTGGTCGTAATCGGCGCGGCGCGCGAAGCGGCGTATAAATACGTGTCGCCCTGCAACGCCTGCCGGCGTGGATTCGTCGAGGCGGCGGTGCTCAAGAAATAAAGGGGGCCATGAGGCTCGCGATCGCCGGCTTGCTTGACGCGGCGCAGCTCACCGAGTTGCGCCGCCTGCTTGTGCGCGGCCGTTACGACGACGGCCGTCGCACCGCTGGTGCTGCAGCGCGCCAGGTCAAGAACAATCTCCAGCTCGACCCGGCGAGGCCTGAATACAAGGCCGCCTCCACCATCGTGCAGGCCGCACTCCTTGCGAACGAAACACTCCAGTCCGCGGCGCTGCCGCGCTTTTTCAGCGGACTGCTCTTCTCGCGCTACGAATCGGGCATCGGCTACGGGACGCAAGTGGACAACGCGCTGATGAACGCGCCCCAGTTGCGCAGCGACCTGGCCTACACTCTATTTCTCGCCGAGCCCACTGAGTACGTCGGCGGTGAACTGGTGCTGATGGATCCCGAAGGCGAAAACGCCATCAAGCTGCCGGCCGGCGCGCTCTATCTCTATCCCGCAACCGCGCTGCACCGGGTCGAAAACGTGACCGAGGGCCGCCGCGACGTCTGCGTGGGCTGGGTGCAGAGCCTGGTGCGAGACGAACGCATTCGCGAAATGATCTTCGACCTCACGCGCGTCAAGGCGCTGCTCGAGGATCAGCCGGCGCAGCGGGAGGCTCGCGACCTGATCGCCAGGACGCGGGCCAACCTGCTCAGGTTGCACGCGGAAGTCTAAGTATTGAATCGGCGCCGGATCGCTACTCGAACTTCACCGGCTGCGGCCCGCGCACGCGGGGACGCACGACCACCGTCCCGGCCAGCTTGTCATGCCACCCTTGCTTGCGCTCATCGAACCCAACCCAGATGAGACCGAGAAGCAGCGGAATGATGGAAACGTAATAGGCGAAGTAGCGCCCGATCAACTGACCGGTCGTCGGCTTCCCGCCGGTCTTCGCATCCACAATGCGCGCGGAGATCGCCATTTTGCCGGGTGTCGCCTGCCGATAGACCCAGAAGATCACGATCGCGATCGCCGGAAGAATCCAGTTGATGACGAAGTCCGCGGGACCCTGAATAAACCGATCCGACACCCAGTACTCGGCGCCGTAGATCCAGGTCACCAGGGGCAGGCAGATGATCAGCAACAACACTGTATCGATGAGTGCCGCCCACACGCGCAGCCAGAAACCAACGTATTCGAATTCTGTGTCATTCATGTTGAGCCTCCGTCGGCGTCAGTCTTACTGATTGGTACCCATCAATACAATCTTTGCGATCTGCAACTGCGTATGTCAATGAGATCCCCCAGATGACCAGACCCCTGGTATTGACGTTCCGTGGCGCCATGGGCGCCTGCACAGCAATAGCACTGCTCCTCGGCGCCTGCGCAAAATCCCCGCCGCCCGTCGATGCCGCACGCATCGCGAACCCCTCGCCCACCGAATGGTTGAGCCACGGCCGTACCTACGACGAGCAGCGTTTCTCGCCGCTCGAGCGCATCAACGACAAGAATGTCGGCGAACTCGGCCTCGCCTGGTCCCACGACCTCGAGATCCCGCGCGGCGCGGAGGCCACACCGCTCGTCGCGAACGGCCTGCTCTACGTGACCGAGCCCTGGTCGGTCGTGCAGGCGCTCGACGCGAAGACTGGCAAGCCGATCTGGCGCTACGACCCCCAGGTGCCGCCCGAAAAAGCCTATGACTCCTGCTGCGACGTCGTGAACCGTGGCGTCGCGCTCTGGGGCGACAGCGTGTTCGTCGGCGCACTCGACGGTCGGCTGATCGCGCTCGATGCCGCGACTGGAAAAGTGCGCTGGATACAGGAGACCTTTGATCCCAAGACACCTCGCACCATCACCGGGGCGCCACGAGTGGTGAAGGGCAAGGTCCTGATCGGTTTCGGCGGCGCCGACTATGGCGTGCGTGGTTATCTCAGTGCTTACGACGCCGAGACCGGCAAACTCGCCTGGCGCTTCTACACGATACCCGGCGATCCCTCCGCTCCGCCGGATGGCGTTGCTTCCGATCAGGTGCTCAAGGACAAAGCGCTTCCGACCTGGAACGGCGAATGGTGGAAGTACGGCGGCGGCGGCACGGTCTGGGATTCGATGGCCTACGACCCCGAGCTCGACCTGCTCTATATCGGCGTCGGCAATGGCGGGCCCTGGAATTACCAGATCCGGTCGGCCGGCAAGGGCGACAACTTGTTCCTCTCTTCGATCGTGGCACTCCGCCCCGAGACGGGCGAATACGTCTGGCACTACCAGACCACGCCGGGCGATTCCTGGGACTTCACCGCGACGCAGCACATCATTCTTGCCGACCTCCCGATCGGCGGCGTGACGCGCAAGGTGCTGATGCAGGCGCCGAAGAACGGGTTCTTCTACGTCCTCGATCGCGCCACGGGCGAACTGCTCTCCGCCACGCCGTACGTGCCGGTCAACTGGGCGAACGGAGTCGATCTCCAGACCGGCCGTCCGAACACGAATCCTGACGCCTACTATCGCGACAAGCCATGGCTCATGTCGCCGGGACCGTATGGCGGGCACAACTGGCACCCGATGGCCTTCAATCCGAAGACGGGCCTCGTCTACATACCAGCACTGGAACTCCCATTTCCCTTTTCACCGGACGCGAACTTCAAGTCGCGCCCGGGGCAATGGAACACCGGCATCGATGCCCTCGTCTACGCGATGCCGGATGACCGGGCCACGCGCAGCGCCGTCAAGAGCATGCTGAAGGGCGACCTGATCGCCTGGGATCCCGTTGCGCCGAAAGAAGCGTGGCGCGTGAAGCATGCAGGCCCCGGAAATGGCGGCGTACTGACCACCGCGGGCAATCTCGTGTTCCAGGGCACGGCCGATTCGCGCTTCGTTGCGTATCGCGCGGACAACGGCGAGAAGCTTTGGGAAACGCCGACTCACTCGGGCGTCGTCGCCGCACCGATCAGCTACGAGATCGACGGCGAGCAATACGTCGCGATCCTCGCGGGCTGGGGCGGCGCGATGCCGCTGATCTCCGGCGCGCTGACTGCGAATACCGGCGCGAACGATCGCCGCCTGCTGGTGTACAAGCTCGGTGGGCACACGGCCCTGCCGGCATCGCCTGCCGTCACGGCGCAGCACCCCGAACCGCCGCCGGCACCAGACGACGCAGCGACAGTGCTCCGTGGCAAGTTGCTCTACGAGATCAACTGCGGCGTCTGTCACGGCGATACCGCGATGGGCAACAACGTGCTGCCGGATCTGCGCTGGAGCCCGATGTTGCAGCCAGCCTCATGGAAGTCCGTGGTCTTCGAGGGCGCACTGAAAGCGAAAGGCATGATCGGATTCAAGAAATTCATCGGCGAAGCGGATGTCGAGGCGATCCGCGCCTACGTCGTCTCCGAGGCCCGCAAGGAACTCAGCGCGCCGGTTGCCGCGGCGCAGTAAAAGCGGCACATTCGAAACCGGGGCTCAGTGATCTGTGACCAGATCACCGGTAAGGATGATCTCGACGCGGCGATTGCGCGCGCGGCCTTCGCTGGTGTCATTGCCGGCAATCGGCTGGTCCGGACCGAGACCTGCCACCTCGATCGAGGATGCGTCGACACCCTGTGCGATCAGATAATCGCGGACGGTGAACGCACGCTGCAAGGACAGGGCTTGATTGGTTTCATAACTGCCGGTGTTATCGGTGTGACCCTCGACCCTGAAGCGCAGTGAGGGATATACGCCCACGATACCGCCGAAGCGCGCCAGCGCTTCGCGGGCGCCAGGGTTCAGCGTCGCGGCACCGGTGGCGAATTGCACACCGGCGATCTCCGCGACGATGCCGCGTTCAGTCTGGCGTGTCGGCAGCGCGCGGTTCAGTCGCGCCGTGAGATCCGCGCGCGCCTGCCGGTTGGCCTCGACCGCGGCGTCGCGCGCGGCCTGTGCCGCCGTCCGCATCTCGCGCCGCTTCGCTTCCTCGAGCGCAATACTCGCTTCAAGCCGCGCCTTTTCCTCAGCCTCCTGGCGTGCAGCGAGCGCGGCCGCGTCGCGACGCACGTCCGCTGCAGCAGCCTCCGCGGCGGCCTCGGCCACCTGACGGCCGAGCACCGCCTGGCGACGGGCATCCTCGCCCATCTGCACCGCCGCGCGCGCCAGCAAAGGCACAGTCTTACGGATGCTGTACTTCTTGTCGGCCTGCGCGGCCTCTGCCTTAGCCAACAGTTGCTCGGCCTGTCCGAATTCGCCGGGCGCGAACTGGTCCGCCTGCGCGCCACGGGCGATGTCGAGCGCATAACGCGCCTGGACCAGGTCGGGCGGGATCCTGGAACCGGATGCAAACGGCCGGGAGGCCAGGCCTGCGTAATCGATTCGTTCCGTCAGGCCGGGAATCATCACGCTCTGGCCCCTGATGCGTCGCCCGAGGCTGCGCAGCACGAGATACTTGCTCGGGGCGGTAACCGCAAAGTGCGGCTCGGCGCTGATGATCAGCGCGAACTGCGATAGCGATGTCGACGTCTCGAGCGACCCGCGCCCGCCTAGCACTTCCAGCGAGCCCAGGTTGCTGGCGCGACCGTCAGCGGTGACCGCCCACAGCACGTAGGTCGAGAAGGGACCGAGCTTCCACGGATCGGGGAGCTTGAGCACGGCGACGTCGACACGCGCACGCCCATCCTGGAATTCGACCTCGCCTTCGCCTTCGGCGGCCAGGGCGATCGCCGTACCGTGAAACTCCAGCGTCGACACCGGGCCTTCCTGAAAACCGAAGCCTTCAAGGCGACCCTCGATGTCCTCGCTGACGGCGCCGACATCGCGTTCGAGCTGCTGCGCAGCGAGCGTCGCGGGCAACGCGAGCACCAGCGCCGTGATTGTCCACGTGACGAGGTGTAGAGATTTCATGGCTTCGGGCCTCCGTCGGCCTGGCACAATCGGGTTTGCAAGACGATACGGACGATACGTGCCGGGTCGCAGGCTCGCAAGTTATCTTAGGCGGCGGCTCCTGCTTCAGCGGTTTATTGGGCCCGCACAGCTTTTCGAACGCGGATGTCATCCTCTGTCCCGATCAACCAGATCTTCGGCTGCAACAGCATGCGGGTGACGAACGAACTCCGGTCTTTAACGCGCTGGGCCAACTCCTTCCTCGTCAGTATTGTCGTAGTCACCTGCCGTCCCAGATCCGACGTGACGGGCTCGAGCGCCATCAGCAGATCGGCGTACGACAGCTTGTCAGCGATGATCATCAGGTCCACGTCGCTCGCCGTCGTATCTTGGTGCTTGGCCACCGAGCCATAAATGAACGCCGCAAGGATCCGCGGTGCCAATGGCTTCAAAGCATCCCGTAATGGATCCGCCAAGCCGAACGTTTTTTGTGCCACGGAGCAAAGCTCGGCAAAGATCGGGGAATTCGGATTGGCCTGGAAGTGCTTCTGGTTGCCGATCGGGCGCACCGTCACCAGTCCGCTCTGCGCCAGGCGCTCTAGTTCGCGCTGGACGGCACCCGACCCGCCATCGGCCAGGCGAATCAATTCCTTCGCGTAGAAGCTTCTCTTTGGCCGGCCGAACAGCAGCCCGAGAATGCGCTGCCTCGTACCGCCGAATAGTGCGCTGCCGAGACTTGCGGTCGGCAAAGTCCTGCGTCGGATTCGTTTGGTTCCCATATTGGGTACGATAGTACCCATATTAGGCACTGTCAATTCCGAGATGTCATTCATGTGAATCGCGTTCACTCTCCAGGACCACGCTTGCGGTCCTAGAGTGGCCTGCCATGCAATCCGCCGCCCTCAACTGAGGCAGTGCATCGCCCTCACCATCGTGCGGAACTCTTCTTCCGTAGTTTCCTTGCCGTGGATGATCGGGTGAAAAGGATGAACCTCGCCAATCGGGTGGACGGACCAGTCTTCCGAGTAGTCCCAGTTCGGCCAGAGGGCCATTGGTCCGCCCGCCGCAGACGTAGAAAACGGTCTGCGCGTCGAACCCGTCTGCCAGAGACTGGGCAGTCGTCGGCGGGACGAAGCCCGGAGGCGGCGGGAGCAGTGTCCCCATCATGCAACCACCATCATCATCAACAACAATCGTTGTCACACACCTCTCCATCAGGCGCGCCACGCGACAAATCCTTGCCGCGCATCGCGCGGTTTCCAGGCCGCCGTCGTCGACGGCCGCTCAATCAGCTTCGGCATGTCGGAGCCGGGCCTGCTCCGGTTGTCATGGCCCGATCAAGGCCACCTGCCGGTGACCGTTTGCCTTGCGGCCGCGTGCCCCGGTTGCCGGGGGAACTACCGTGCCTCAAAAGGTCAGTTGGCGGGAGCGGTTGCTCCACTCTGCACAGGTAGTAAGTAATGCCTAAAACATCGCAAGGACTTCGTCCCCTCACTAAGAATCGCGAGATACCTTAATAGCCAATTCTGTTATTAAGCTAAATGCCATTTCTCTTTAATAGTAAGAATCAAGATGATGTAACTGATTGATTCATGACACCCGCGCCTCTCAGACCAATTCGCCGGCGGAATCCATGGCCCGAGTTCACCGCTGCGCCGCCGCACTCACTCGGCTGGCCTTCGAGAGTTGCAGGCGCTTGCGCGACTGCCTGCCGGAGAACTTGGATGGCTAGCTTGCAGCCAGGCCAGGCTGCTGCTGAATCTGCAGCCCTAATCCGCGAATCTCACCTTTGTCGGTTGTCGCCATCACTCTTAACACGCACGGTTCATTGATGACCAGCGGCGCAAAACAGACCTGCGCAAGTGAAGTCAAAACGCGTTGACTTCCAGACGGCATCGGCACATCCGGTTCAGGCGCGTTTGCGAGCTCCTGCAGGTATTCTGCCGTCGCATCCAGCTCTACCAAAGGCTCAGAGTTCTTCGTCACGCTGATCTTCATGCTCTTCGGCCGCTCTTTGTGAGGCATGACGAGCGTCGCCATGAGCCACAGTTTCGGCAATGTCACCGGAAACTCCGGAACATACATCACGCCGTTGTACACGCCGATTAATGAGATCTTGCCGCCGACTTCCTGACGGATGTCATCGCAAAAAGTAGTCGATAGAAACTTGCTCATGAGCTACGCGGGCCTTGTCTTTGAAGCGCCTGATCCAAGGTATTGAGATCGATGCTCAATGCCGCTGCCAATCGTCTGCAAGTGTCCAGCCGCATGTCTGCACTACCGCTTTCGATTCGCGCGATGTAGGGCTGCTGGGTTCCGA
>JANOSR010000320.1:0-6848 GCA_031415935.1 Steroidobacteraceae bacterium
TCGACGGCGCCGCGACCCAGATCGTCATGATCTTCACCTCGCTCGCCTACATGCCGGGCATCGGCATTGCGCTCGCCGGCACCACATTGGTCGGCCAGGCGATCGGCGCGGGCGACCGCGACTGGGCCGAGCGTCTTGGCAACCGCATCATCCTGATCGTCAGCGTCTTCATGGGCGGGCTCGGTATCGCGATGGCGCTCCTGGGATCATGGCTGGTGCCAGCCTTTGTCAATCCGACGGATCCGAACGCGCCGGCCGTGATCGCGCTCTGCATGACCCTGCTGTGGATCGCCGCGGCCTACCAGTTCTTCGATGGCGTCAATTTCTCGAGCGCGTTCTGCCTGCGCGGCGCGGGTGATGTACGCGTGCCCGCGGTCCTCGTGCTGTCGCTCGCCTTACTGATATTCCTTCCGTTGACTCATTTCCTGACATTCGCGCCAGGACAAGGCTGGATAGCAGCAGCGCCCGGTCTTGGACTGCGCGCGATCGGCGGTTGGACCGCTCTCCTCGTCTACGTGCTGGCGATCGGACTGGCGCTCTGGCTGCGCTGGCGGCATGGCGCGTGGCGCCGCATCCACCTATAGCGCGCCTCGCGCAAGAGGTACCGCCCGTGAAAAAGGGGACGCGCCCCTTTTCTTCGGAGGAAAAGGGGCGCGTCCCCTTTTTCCTGCCCTGACCCGGAGAGGCCTCTCCGGGTCAGGACTTCGCCCCGCCATGCAACGCCATTCGCGCGAGGCACGCTATTCGTAGTCGCGAACGACCCGGAAACCGAGATCCGATTGCCGCAGAGCAGTCGGTTCGGCGCCGCGCGCAGGCGTGCGAGCGTTGCGCGGCCGGCTCGCCCAGGACCCGCCACGCACGCCCTTCAGCTCGCAACCGCCCTGCCAGGTCCAGGCACGCGCGTCCTCGGGCCGCCCGGCGTAGCTCGCCGTGTAGCAGTCCATAACCCATTCGCGGACATTGCCGATGATGTCGAACACGCCGAAGGCGTTCGGCTTGTACTGCCCGACCGGCGCCAGCGCCGCGACACGGTCGCTGCAGCGCGCATTGGGCCAGGGAAAGCGATACGCGTCGACGGCTGACGAGTCGTAGACATTCGCGAAGTCGCAGGCGAGCGACAACGCCGCGCCTTCATGCGAATCGCGCTCGCCCCAGAAGCGCGGGAATGAGGTTCCGCCGCGCGCGACGTATTCCCATTCCGCCTCCGACGGCAGTCGATAGCGCCTGCCACTCTCCTTGGTGAGCCATTCGGCGTAGCTGCGGGCGTCTTGCCAGTTGACGCAGACCACGGGCTCGGCATCCTGCGGTGGCAGCGCGAATCCCGGATCTCGCCAGCTGCGATCACGCTCGAGAACCCATTGGCCTCCGAGCCAGACGCGACAGCCGGGCGCCGGTTCCGCGCCGGTCGCCTCAACGTAGCGGCGAAACTCGCCGACCGTGATCTCGCGGCGGGACACATGAAACGGCCTGGCGAACGAAATCGCAATCGCCGGCGTCTCGCCAGTGGCCGCATCGAGTTCGGCCGCGTCGGGCGCCGAGCCCATCAGGAACTTGCCGGGCGGCGCCAGCGCGAGTTCCGGGCAGACGGGACAGTCCCCGCTTGCGGGCGGCGGCGCGGGCTCCGCCTGCTGCGCGAATGCGAAACGTGCGACCACCATCAGCACGACCGGAATGAGCCGGCGCATCAGCGGTCCTCGGCGCGCGTGGCGCGCTGGTCGAGTTCCTTCGCGATCCGGAACCCGGTGTCATCGGAGCGATCGCCCTCGGACGCGGCGACACGGTACGCGCTGCGGCTGCCATCCGGTGGCGTCAGCCAGCTGCCCCCGCGCTGGATGCGGCGCCTGCAGCCGCCCAGCCATTCCCAGGCGCGCGCATCGCGCGGCCGGCCGATGAAGCTATCGGTCGCGCAGTCCTGCACCCATTCCTGGACGTTGCCGATCATGTCGTGCAGGTTGAAGGAGTTCGGCTGGAACCGGCCGACCGGCGCGAGGTCGGCATGACCGTCACGGCAACCTGCGTGCGGCCAGCCGAGACGATAAGCGGCATCCGCCGTCACGTCGTAGGTATTCGCAAATTCGCAGCCGTCCTCCGGCGCGTCGCCCCAGGGGCGCAGCGTCGTCGTGCCGCCGCGGGCTGCATATTCCCATTCCGCCTCGGATGGCAGCCGGTAGCGCTCGCCGGTCTCGCGAGCAAGCCATTCCACATAGGCACGCGCATCCGCAAAGGTCAGGCAGGTCACCGGATGATCGTCCACCGGTTCGACCGGTGTCGCCGGATTCCGCCAGTTGCGCCGCGCATCGTCGTTGAAGCGTACGAGTACCGGATCCCAGTTGCGGCAACCGGGCCGCGGCTCGTGGCCGCTGTCGGCGACGAAACGCGCGAACTCAGCGCGTGTCACTTCATTGCGGCCCAGCGCAAACGCATGCGGTACCTGGATCACGAGCGTTCCGGCCTCGGCCGGCGTGCCCATGACGAAGCTGCCAGCCGGAATGACCACCATCACGGGGCAGGTCTCGCAGTCGCGAAATGTCGTACCCGGCGCGCGCAGCGAATCGGCTGCCTGAAGCCCGGTCGCTGCGCCGAGCAGCAGCAGGCCCATCGCCGCCCGGCGCCGCATCACGACCCTGCTCTCACGGGAATGTAGATCTGCGCATTGCCGCGCTGGATCAGGAGTGCCACCGTGCTGCCGGCCTTCGTCACCGAATTGCGGAATTCACCGACCGATGCAACCGGCGCGCCATTCACGGCGAGCAGCACGTCACCGGGCTCGACACCGGCCTCCGCCGCCGGACCGCCGGATTCCTCGACGACCAGGCGACCCTCGGTGCGCAACTGCTGACGCTCGCCGCCTGAGAGCGGTCGCACTGCGAGCCCGAGCTTGCCGGTGTCGGCGTTGCCCGTCGGTTGTCGCGACGCTACCTCGGGGTCGTCCGCGAGTTCACCGACCTTGATCCTGACCTTGCGCTTCGCCTGGTCGCGCCAGATCTCGAGCGTGGCCTCGCTGCCCGGCTTGATGCCGGCGATGATGGCCGGCAATTCGCCGGAGCGCTCGACGGCACGGCCATCGACCGCGAGAATCACGTCACCCGCCTTCAGTCCGGCCTTGTCCGCCGGCCCGCGGCCCTCGACCTGGCTGACCAGGGCGCCATAGGGACGCGGCAGCCGGAATGAGTCGGCCAGCGCCTGGTTGACGTCCTGGATCGTCACGCCGATACGCCCGCGCTGGACCCGTCCGGTGGCGACCAGTTGATTCCTGACATGCATGGCGACGTCGATCGGGATCGCGAATGACACGCCCTGATAGCCGCCCGTGCGACTGTAAATCTGCGAGTTGATGCCGACCACTTCGCCCTGCAGGTTGAACAGCGGCCCGCCGGAATTGCCGGGATTGACGGCAACATCCGTCTGGATGAACGGCGTGTAGGCATCGCCCGGCAGGGACCGCGCAGTCGCACTGATGATGCCGGCCGTCACGGAGTTGTCGAAGCCGAATGGCGAGCCGATCGCGACCACCCACTGGCCGGCCTTGAGCGCCGCGGGACTTCCGATATGGACGAATGGCAACTTGTCGGCGTCAATCTTGAGCACGGCGACATCGGTGCGTATGTCCACGCCGACCACTTTTGCGCGGTATTCGCGCCGGTCGGTCATCCGCACGGTCACTTCGCGGGCCCGGTCCACCACATGGGCGTTGGTCAGGATGTAGCCGTCGGCGCTGACCAGGAATCCGGACCCTTCGCCGCGCGCCAGCGGCGGCGGCTGGCCGCGCGGCGCCCCAAAGCGGAAGCGCCGGAAGAAATCGTAGAACGGATCGTCCGGTGAATGTCCTTGCGCTCCCTCGTCACTGACCTCGCGCTGCGCGACGGTCGTCACATTGACGACCGCCGAGCCGTAGGCGGCGACGAGCGCGCTGAAATCGGGCAGGCCGGTGACGATGGCCGGCGCCGGGACAACCGACGGCGCCGCATCCGGCATCGCAGGCGCTGGCGTCTCGGCAAGCTCCGCGGCGGGCGGCTCCTTCGCGCCGCATGCCGCCAGGGTCACGGACAGGGCGATTGGCCACAGCAACTGCGTGAGTCTCTTCATTGAATCTCCGGGAATGCCAACCGATGCAGCGCTCTGACTGTGGCGATTCCTGCAAGTTGCAACCACGCACATTAGTATTGCACCAAATGATCTGCCGTACCCTCAGCCTGCTGACCTGCCTGACGCTTGCCGCGCAGGCCTGCCACGCCGACAGCCTTCCCGAGCGCCCGCGCACGGTGCTGAAGCAGCAGTTGGTGCCGGACTCGGCAGTCACGGTCGTCGTGCGCGATGTCGCGAGCGGCGAAAGCCTCGTCGAGCTCAATGCCACCATGCCGCGCCCGCCGGCTTCGACGATGAAGCTGGTGCCAACCTGGGCGGCGCTGGAACTGCTGGGGCCTGCTTATGCCTGGAAGACCCGGGCATGGTCCGACGCGCCGGCGGTCAAGGGAGTCCTCAAGGGCAATCTGTACCTGCAGGGTGGCGGTGATCCGTTGCTGACCATCGAGCGCTGGTGGCGCTTCGTCACCGATCTGCGCCAGACGGGATTGCGGGTCATCGAAGGCGACATCGTCATTGACCAGACCCGGTTCGCGGCGCTCGACGAACGCCCGGAGGATTTCGACGGCAAGCCCTGGCGCACCTACAACGTGCTGCCCGATGCATTGCTGGTCAACCTGCAGATGGTGGATTTCGTGGTGCGGCCGGCCGATGACGGCAGCGGCGTTGAGGTCGCGATCCAGCCATTTCCTGCTGGGCTCGTCGTCGAGAATCGCGTGGTACTTACCGCGGGTCGTTGCGCGGGCCGCAATCGCCGCATCCTGATCACGAGTCCCGACGACGCCCTGGAGCGCGTCCATGTCAGCGGCCGACTATCGTCCAGTTGCGGGCCGCAGACCTTTCGCCGCGCGGTCATGCAGCCGGCGGAGTACGCCTACGGGACTTTCGTGACCCTGTGGCGCCAGCAGGGTGGTGAATTCAGCGGCGGGATGCTGCGCGCGCCCACGCCGCCGACGGCTCGGCTGTTGCTGACGCAGGAGTCCCTTTCAATGGCCGAGATCGTGCGCGTCACCAACAAGTATTCCAGCAACATGATGGCGCGCTCGCTGCTGCTGACCGTGGCCGCTGAAACCAGCGGAACCCCGGCAACGGCTGCCGCGGGCGAGGCGTCGATCAAGGAAATGCTCGCAAGCCGCAGGTTCGAGTTTCCGGAACTCGTCATCGGCAATGGGTCAGGGCTTTCGCGCGAAGCACAGATTTCCGGCGACAGCATGGCGCGGCTCCTGATCGGCGCCTGGAAGAGCCGCTATGCGCCGGAGTTCCTGGCGTCGCTGGCGCTTGGTGGGCTGGACGGCACCCTGCGTCAGCGCTTCGAGAAGATGGACGACCCGAGCCGCATTCGCATGAAAACCGGCACGCTCAAGGACGTCAGCACCATCGCCGGCTACGTTACGGGCCAATCGGGAAAGCACTATGCCGTCGTCGTCTATATCAACCATCCGGGCGTGCAGAATGGCGTTGGCGAGGCGATCCAGGGCGCGGTGATCCAATGGGTGCTTGCGCAGTAGGAGATTATGCTTATAAAACAAACTCTTATGTGATGCGACGAGACGCCCTTGGGGTGCGGCGGGCGACGGCGAGGCCGAGCAGGCACCCACCGAGCATTGCGCGGTCAGCCGCGGTGCTTCCGACCGGGAGGCCCGGCCCGTCGTCCACGACGGCGAGCCTGAGTCCGTTGGCCTCGATGCCGGCGATGACGGTCACCGACCCGCCTTCTTCGCGCGGCGCGATGGCGTATTTCATCGAGTTCTCAACCAGTGGCTGCAGCAGCAGCGACGGCACGAGCGCCGTTTCGCTGCGCTCATCCACGTCGAATTCCAGCTTCAGGCGATCACCGAAGCGCAGCTTCTCGATGCCGAGATAGAGATTCAACGCGTCGAGTTCCTGGCGCAAGGTGACTTTCTTCATCGGATCCTGGTCGAGCGTGTACCTCAGGAACTCCGACAGCCGGGAGACGGCAAGATTGGCGATGCGGTTCTGGCCATCGAGCACCAGCGTCGAGATCGCATTCAGGGTGTTGAACAGGAAATGCGGATTGAGCTGGTAGCGCAGCATTTTGAGCTGCGCCTCCTGGGCGAGCGCGGAGGCAGCGAGTGTCGCCTCACGCTCGAGCTGCAGGCGTTCGCAGATCTTGACGCCGAAATAAAACCCGCTCCAGCACAGCAGCAGCGGCATCGGCATCGGCATCGAGTAGATCGTATTGGCGAATATCTCAGCGGTATGGGCTCGCGATCCATCGCCCACAGGCGCCGGTACAGCTACCGCAACGGCGCCGACAACAGCCAGCCGGATACCGTGGCGATCACGATCACTTTATCGTAGCCGGGATCCTTGACGTAGATGGCCGAGCCGACGTACAGGGCGAGCCCATACGCGATCCAGCCCGTCGTGTGCAGGCCCCAGAACAGCAGGTTGCGATTGCCGCGCAGGACGCTGAATTTCATCAGGACACCTTATTCATGCAGCGCGGATACGTGCAACGCCCTGGCCCGCCATTGGCACGCCCCGTCGCAACCGTGCTCAGCTCGAGGGCAGGCTGGTGCGCAATTGCAGTGCCAGGCGCCAGCCTCCGCCATGCCGGCACCAGATGTGAACATAACTCGCATCCGCGCTCGCGCCAGGATCCGGCGCGGACAGTCCATAGCTGTAGCCGAGATCACCGGACGATGCGATGCCGGCGCCCATCGGCCGATACTGGAGCGCCACCGGCAATGCGGCGAGCGCTGCTTCGCGCGCCGCGGCTACGCCCGCACCCTCGATCGAGG
>JANOSR010000321.1:0-14642 GCA_031415935.1 Steroidobacteraceae bacterium
CCTCATGCCATACTGGTGGCCGCGAGGGTACCTGAAACCCCCGTTCAAGTGCGATATCGCGAGCCTTCATGAACGTCAAGCGCGACGGCCAGCCCGTCCGACGAATACTGATAGACGCGATGCGCGGAACCCGGGTGCGGCACCGACACCGGTCAGCCAGGCGCAGAAGGACGAAGTCCTGGCGATCGTGACCCGCCATCGGGATCGGCCAGGCCCGCTGCTCGAAATCCTGCATGACGTGCAGCGGTCGCTGGGTTGCATGCCTGCGGAGGCCGTGCCGCTGTTTGCCGGGGCGCTCAACCTGTCGCGAGCCGAGGTTCACGGTGTGGTGACCTTGAACGGCCGCGCACTCGAGCGCCACGCGATGCAACGGCTCGGCATCGGGTTCGGCGAGACGACACCCGATGGCGGACTCACACTCGAGGCCGTGTATTGCCTCGGGCTCTGCGCCCGCTCACCTGCGGCGATGATCGATGAGCAAGTGCATGGGCGCCTGACGCCGACCTTCCGCGGTGTCACCTACGAGAAGCTGGATCGTCTCGGCAGCATTCAATGGCCCTGCAACGATGCGGCGCCCGACGGCACACCGACGATGCACGTCGGGTCTTTCGTGCGCGGCAAGGGCAAGTTCTATCTGACCGAATACGTGGCGACCTCCGAGCGCAGCACCAGCCGCTATCCATTGATCCTCACCACGGGACGCGTGCTGTACCAGTACAACGTGGGCACGCAGACCCGCCGTACGGCGAATCTTGCCTGGCAGGAGGAGGACCGCCTCGAGATTCATCCCGATGATGCCGAAAACCGCGGCATCGCCGATGGTGACTGGGTTGGGGTCACGAGCCGGACCGGCGACACCGTCATGCGGGCGATCGTTTCCCGGCGCATGACGCCGGGGGTCGTCTACACGACATTCCATTTCCCGGAATCCGGGGTCAACCTGGTGACCACCGAGAACCCGAACTGGGCGACGAACTGTCCGGAATACAAAGTCACGGCCGTCGAGGTGGTCAGGGTCGGGCAGCCGGAGGCCTGGCAGGCCCGCATTCGCGCCGAGCGCAGCGCGCAACGCAGCCTGGCGTTGCCGTCCGCCTGAAGTCAGAACCCGCCGCGATGAATATCGAATGACTGGTCGCCATAGTGAATGACATCGCCGCATTCTTTGCCGCCGATACGAACCCGGATGCCGCCGCCGAGCAGGTGGCAGGTCACCTCCGGAAATTCTGGGAACCCCGGATGCGCGCCGAAATCCGGCGCTGCCTGGAGGAGGGTGGCGCGGGGTTGAGTCCGCTCGCAAGGCGTGGCGTCGAGCGCCTTTGAGCTGTCGCCATTCTGCGACGAGCCACAACGTGCCCGGCTGCTGCGCTTCTGTTTTGCTAAGGACCACAGGACTCTGGAACAGACTGCGGAGAAACTTCGCGTAACATGGACCTGTCCAAGCCAGACATGGATGTGACAATGCCCGCCCGTAGGATCCTGTCGGCCCTGCTGGCGCTGACGCTGCTTTCCTGTGGTGGCGGTGGCGGTGGTTCCAACCCGCCCCCACCGCCGCCGCCGACGGGTTCCGGTCTCGATGTCCGTCCGAGCAATCTGACCTGCCTCGCACCCGCCCGGTCGACCGCCGGCTCGACCGTCTCGACGCCGCGCGTGTTTCCGAATCTCATGTTTTCCTCGCCGGTCGCCATGATCCAGGCGCCGGGCGACTCGTCGCGCTGGTTCGTGGTCGAACAGCAGGGGTTGATCCGCGTATTCAACAACAATCAGGCCGTGACGCAGGCCCAGGTGGGAAACTTTCTCGACATCCGCGGGCCGGTCGAGTTCTCGGGCGAGGCGGGCCTGCTCGGTTTCGCATTCCATCCGAATTTCCCGAACGATCCCCGTGCCTTCGTCAACTACAGCAACCTGTCCGGCACCCAGTTGCGCTCCATCACTTCCGAATTCAGGAGCCCGGACGGCGGATTGACGCTCAACCCGAATTCCGAACGCGTGCTGTTGACGGTCCAAAAGTTCGCCGACAATCACAATGGCGGCAATCTCGCATTCGGGCCGGACGGATTCCTGTACATCGGTCTCGGTGACGGCGGCGGCGGCGGCGACCCGCAGGAGAACGGCCAGAATCCGATGCGCTTGCTCGGCAAGATGCTGCGCATCGACATCAATTCGCCGCCCGTTGGCGAGCCCTATGCCATCCCGGGTGGCGCAACGGGCAATCCCTTCGCCAACAATCCGCGTTGCAATGCCGACGGCACGGGGACCCAGAACTGCCCCGAGATCTACGCGCTTGGCCTGCGCAATCCCTGGCGTTGGAGCTTTGACCGGCAGACAGGCGACCTGTGGGTCGGTGACGTGGGCCAGAGCAGCTTCGAGGAAATCGATCTCATCCAGCGCGGCGGCAACTACGGATGGGACCAACGTGAGGGCGCGCATTGCTTCGAGCCGTCCAGCGGCTGCCAGACGGCCGGCCTGATCGATCCGGTCGCCGAGTACGGCAGGAGTCTGGGGTTCTCGATCACGGGCGGCTACGTTTACCGCGGCACGCAGACGACCGGACCGCTCGGCCGCTACGTCTTCGGGGACTTCGGCGGCATGATCGCCTCGCTGACGCCGGGCGCCGGCGGCACCTTCACGGTGACGCCGATGTTCGCGGGCGCGACCCCGCCGGGCGCACCGGGGCCGCTGCAGATCTCTTCCTTCGGCGAAGGCAACGACGGCGAGCTGTACCTGCTCGACTATGGCCGCGGTCACATCCGGCAACTCGTGTTTACGGCGATCGGCGGCAGCGACAATGTGCCGCAGCAGCTCTCGGCAACTGGTTGCATCAATGCGTCCGCGGCGGGCGCACCTCCGCTGCTCACCCTGATTCCATACGCGCCGAATGCCGCCTTCTGGTCGGACGGCGCAGTCAAGGATCGCTGGATCGGCCTGCCGAACGGCCTGAATATAGCCGTACAGGGCGATGGCGACTGGAACCCGCCGAGCGGGACGGTGCTGGTCAAGCACTTCCGGCTGGGCGCGCAACTCGTCGAGACGCGGTTGTTCATGCGTCACCCGGACGGTATCTGGGCCGGTTACACCTACGAGTGGAATGCCGGGCAGACCGGGGCCACGCGGGTCACGGGTGGCAAGACCGTCGCAGTCGCCGGCCAGAACTATATCTTCCCGAGCGAAGCGCAGTGCATGCAGTGCCACACTGACGCCGCGGGATTCAGCCTGGGGCTCGAGACGCCCCAACTGAACGGGACGCTCACCTATCCGCAGACCGGGCGCAACGCGAATCAGATCACCACGCTGAATGCCGTCAATGTGCTGTCGCCACCAGTCGTCGCGAATCCGCCGGCCTACGCGAATCCGACGGACACGAATCGCACGCTGACGGAGCGTGCGCGAAGCTACCTCCACACCAATTGCGCCAACTGCCATCGCCCGCAAGGGCCGACGCCGGTCGCCATCGACCTGCGCCACAATACGGCGCTCGCGCAGACTGGTGCCTGTAACGTGACACCCAGCGCCGGCGATCTCGGTATCAGCAATGCGCTCATCATCGCGCCGGGGGAATCCGCAAGCTCGGTACTATTTGCGCGGATGTCGCGGCGCGACGCGAACGCGATGCCGCCGGTCGCCAGCAACTTGCGCGACAGCACCGGCGAACAGCTCATCAGCGCCTGGATCAATTCGCTGACCGCGGCGAGCTGCCAGTAGCACGTAGGTCGATTTGACCGCCGCGCCGTCCTGCGCGTAGCGTGACGGCGGTCATTTCACTGGCGCAGCATGCACGCGGCGAATGCAATCGAGCTGCGCGCTCGTCCGATGAGAACACGTGATCCTCGAATGAGCACCCGACAACTGATCGAAGCCTTTGATGCCTGGCGCCGTACGGGCGAACGAATCGTGCTCGCAACGGTCACCGCGACGTCAGGCTCGACCTACAGCAAGGCAGGTGCGCAGATGCTGATCACCGGCAGTGGGCAGTTTCGTGGGCTGCTGAGCGGGGGCTGCCTGGAGGGCGACTTGGTGGAGCACGCCAGGAACGTGCTCGGAAACGGCGTGCCCAAGGCGGTGCGCTACGATATGCGCTACCGCGACGAGGACGAGATCTGGGGCCTGGGGCTCGGCTGCGACGGCGCGATCGACATCTTTCTCCAGTCGCTCGACCGGGAGCACGAACCCTTCGCCTGCATTGCCCGACGCGTGACTGCGCGCGAGGCCTGCGCCTACGCCCTCGTGATCGAGAGCACCGTGCCAGCGCTGCCCTCGGGCGCCACCGTAATCGCCGGCGCGCACGAGTCCGATGCCTTCTCGGTGCCGGAGCAGCACCGCGGAACCCTCATACAGGCTTGTCGCGACCGCCTGGCAAGCGGTGGCGTTGACCGTCTGCGAATGACTCTCAGCGGTGCCACCATCGACGTTTTGTGCACCGCGATCCCGCAGCCCGTGCACCTGCTCGTGCTCGGCGGAGGCCCCGATGCGGTTCCGCTGGTGCGCATCGCCCGTGAACTGGGATGGTATGTCACCGTTGGCGACCACCGCCGCAGTTACGTCGAGCGGATCGCCGGCGCGGGCGCCGATCATGCGCTCGAGGTGGTGCCGGCCGAGCTGCAGAGCGCACTCGACCCGAATGCTTTCGACGCAGCCGTCATCATGAGCCACCACCTGCAGAGCGACCGCGCCTACCTGCAGGCCCTGGTGGGAAGCAGCGTGTCCTACATCGGCCTGCTGGGCCCGCGCGCCCGGCGTGAGCGGTTGCTCGCCGACCTGGGCGGAAGCGCCGGGAAACCGGAGGTGCGGGTCTACGGGCCGGTCGGGCTCGACATCGGCGCCGACACGCCGCAGGGCATCGCGCTCGCGATCGCGGCGGAGATACACACCGTGCTGAAGGGCCGCGGACCGCGTCATCTCTCCAGCTGAGTCGGCTCAGTTCGCAACTCCCACGCCGCGACCCGGCGTCCACGGCACGCCTGCCTCGTCCAGCTTGCGCTTCAGCGCGGCGAATTCGACCTCGATAAGCGTGTCGACCTGAGGGCCGATCTCGCCGAAGTCAGCCTCGGCGATGGCGAGGCTGTGACGCTGCGTTTGCGTCGGACCGTACAGCGTTGTGTACTCGCCGGAGCCCGCGGAGTCGATACGTTCCTGCACTGGCATGGGGCCGGGGTCGCCCATCTCGTCTCGCACCGGGTTCTGCACGAGTCGATCCTTGAGCCTTTGGGCGCGCTGCCCGATCGTGTTGGCTTCCTGGTATAGCTGGCCATAGGACGTCGAGCGCGAAAGCGTCGTCTTGATGGCCTTGATAGCCGCGACCAACTCGTCAATCGCGGCGACGGAAGCCTTCACCGCACGGTCGAGCTCATCAGCGCGACGCGAGAACGCGACGCGGTCGGCCTGGGCTGCACCAGTGAGCGTCGGTTCGCGGATCGACACGACGTCAAAGGACTGTGTCTGGCCGAGTTCCTCGACCTGGCCGTCGACGCGGCGGGCGAGGCTGACGCTGTAGCGGCCTGGTTCGACGACCACGCCGGCCGCCGGCGTATCGAAGGACGGCTCCTTGGGTTCCGGCACCCACGGCTCGAGCTGTGGATAGCGCAGGTCCCAGGCCACGCGGTGGAAGCCGGCCTCGACCTTGCCTTCCAGATGTCGCACGACATTGCCGGCCGCATCACGCACGGTCAGCAGCATGGCAGGTGCATCCTCAAGCGACTCGGCAGTCAGCGCTTCCCAGCCGGGAATGGGCGTGTCCTTGCCGGCTTCCTCCAGCGGCTTTTCCAGTTCACGCCGCTGATCTTTTCTGCTGCGTATTTCCTCCGGCAGGTAGTACGTGAATACGGCACCGTGCGGCGGGTTCGGGGTCTGGAAGAACGCGTCCCCCTGGCTGCCCCGGCAATCGGGCACAGCGCAGCCGAGCGGACGGCGCGGCATGTACCAGCGCGCGATGCGCACCGGGAAAAGCACGGTGTTTTTTGAGAGCACTTCACCGCTCACCTGGCGCAGCGGCGTGTAGTCATCAAGCACATAGAAGCCGCGTCCAAAAGTCGCGCCGACCAGGTCGTTTTCGCGTCGCTGAATCGCCAGGTCGCGGAACGCGATATTCGGCACCTTTCCGGACAGCTTGACCCACTTGACACCGCCATCGACGGTGAAGAACACGCCGAACTCGGTGCCGGCGAACAGCAGGCCCGGCTTGACGTGATCCTGAACGAGACGCCAGACGATGTGCCGGTCGGGCAGATCGCCCCTGATGCTGCGCCAGGAACGGCCGCGATCCTCGCTCCTGAAAACATACGGTGAAAAATCGCCATTCTTGTGGTGGTCGACGACGGCGTAGACCGTATCCGGGTCGTGCAGGTCGGCCTTGATGTCGTTGACGAAAAAGAAGTCCGCGACGCCGGGCAGCCGGTCGATCTTGCGCCAGTTCCGCCCGCCGTCCTCGCTGACCTGGATCAGGCCGTCATCGGTGCCGGCGTACAGCCGTCCTTCGATGAGCGGCGATTCGGCCAGCGACGTGATCGAGCCGTAATTGGACATCGCATACAGGTCCCACGGCGAATCGAAGCTCCAGGCCCGGCCCATCAGAGGTTGCTTGAGCCGATCCAGCCCGCGCGACAGGTCACCGCTGACGCTGCGCCAGGAGTCGCCACGGTCATCGCTGCGCCAGACGCGTTGGCTCGCGAAATACAGCCGCGCGGGGTCGTGTGGACTGATCAGGATCGGTGCGTCCCAGTTGAAGCGCTCGGCCGGCTCGCCTCGATCCGGCTGCGGCTGGATGTCAATTGACTCACCGGTGCGTCGGTCGTAACGGATCAGATACCCCTGCTGCGCCTCTGCATAGACGATATCGGGATTGCTCGGGTCGGCCGCCGGCTGGTGGCCGTCGCCGCCCCGGATGACGGACCAGTCGGAATTGCTGATGCCGTTGGCATTCGCGGTGCGCGATGGCCCGCCCTGCGTGTTGTTGTCCTGCGTTCCGCCGTAGACGTTATAGAAGGGCTCGTCGTAGTCAACGGCGACCTTGTAGAACTGCGTGACCGGCAGATTCGCAACGAAGCGCCATTTCCCGCCTTCATCGAAACTTTCGTACAGGCCGCCGTCGTTGCCGACGATCAGGTATTTCGGATCCTCGGCATCGAAGGCGATTGCATGATGATCGACATGCTTCGCGTCAACCTCGGCCTTGACGAAGTTCTTGCCGCCGTCGTTTGTTACGTGCATGTGCACGTCCATCTGATAGAGCCGGTCGAACGCGTGCGGGCTGGCGAAAATCTCCTGGTAGTAATGCGGCCCGGTGCCGCTGGAGAGATATTTGTTGCGCTTCTCCCAGTTCTCACCGCCATCGGCTGAACGCCAGAAGCCCCCGGTGCGCCGCGCCAGTTCGATGGTCGCGTAGATGACGTCCGGTTGCTGCGGCGAAATCGCGAGGCCGATCTTGCCCATGGCCTCTTCCGGCAGTCCTTCGGTCAGCCTGCGCCAGGTCGCGCCCGCGTCAGTCGACTTGTGGATGCCGGACTCCGGGCCGCCGTCCATCAGCGCCGGGACCTTGCGCAAGCGCTGCCAGGTAACCGCGTAGAGCACGTCGGGATCGCGCGGATCCAGGTGCACTTCGTTGACACCCGTGTACGTCCCGCCGCCCAGGATCTTTCCCCAGGTCTTGCCGCCGTCCGTGCTCTTGTAGAGCCCTCGATCGCCGCCCGGCGACCAGAGCGGACCCTGTGCCGCGACGTACACGACATTCGAATCGCGCGGATCGATGCGGATCATGCCGATGTGCTCGGACTTCTCGAGCCCCATCCGCTGCCACGACTTGCCGCCATCCAGGCTCCGATAAACACCGTCGCCATATCCGACATGGCGGCCGCTGACGTTTTCGCCCGTGCCGACCCAGACCGTGTCCGGGTCATTCGGGTCGAGCGTGATGCAGCCAATCGAATACGAGCCTTCCGAATCGAAGATCGGTTCCCAAGTCGTGCCCGCGTTGACGGTCTTCCACACGCCGCCGCTGCCCACGGCGACATAGCGGATGCTGCTGTTCTCCGGGTGCAGCACGATGTCGGAGATGCGCCCCGACATCAGCGCCGGGCCGAGACTCCTGAGCTCCAGGCTCTTGAAGGTGTCTTCGTTCAGCCCCGGTTCGGCCTTTTCGGATTCGTCGCTCGCGGCGAACGACGGACCCGGGATGATCAGGACGAGAGGCCAGATTCTGCTGAGCAGACGCATGCATATTCCCCTGGTTACCCGGGCCGCGGCTGTTTGACAACGCCGATCATCCTGCCACAAGGAACCGCCGATGTTGAATCGGAGCTGCGAACGAGTGGTTCGACTCGCTGACAGCAGCCGGATGCCAATGGCAAGCCGCGCGCTTCAATCGCGCGAGAGCGGCAATACCGTCGATTCCTTGATGACGGTGACGACGATCGAGGAATTGACCGACTGGACATTCGGGATCTTCGACAGGTGGTCGAGGAAGAACGCCTCGTATTCCTTCATGTCGTGCGTGACGATGCGCAGGCAGAAATCCCATTCGCCGGTCAGCGTGCAGCAGTCGAGCACTTCGGGCCGGTCACGGATCGCTTTTTCGAACTGCGCAAGCGCATCTCGGCCTTGACTCGAGAGTCGCACGTGCACGTACACCATCACGTCGAGTCCGAGCGCTTCGCGGTCGAGGAGCGCGACGCGCTTCTTGATGACGCCGCTTTCCTCGAGTTGCTGGATGCGCCGCCAGCAGGTCGTCGTGGAGAGTCCGAGCTTGGCCGCAAGATCGGCGGCGGAGAGCGCGCCGTCTCGCTGCAGCTCGTCCAGGATGCGTCGGTCACTGCGATCGAGCGCCATCTGCAATAATGTTTTCATATATTGAGCATATTAGACCATATTTTTTCACTATTTTGCATTACAGCATAAGAATGCAACGGTATTGAAGTAATTCTTGGGTAGGATACCCGACCAGATGCCTACCAAGTCCCGCCTGCACGTCCCCAGGACGCCCGCCCGGCCGGGCGAGGCTCCGGACTTCAGTTATCTCGAGCTATCGCCGGCGGGCGCGGTCAAGCGCCCGGAAACAAGCGCGCGGGTCCGTGACATCCAGGCGCTTTCCGACGAACTCGTGCGCGTACTCGATGACAAGCACCAGGCTATCGGGCCGTGGAGTCCGCGCCTCGATCCCGCGGATCTACAGATCGCATTGCGCCACATGCTGCTGACGCGCGTGTTCGATGACCGCATGCAGCGCATCCAGCGCTCGGGAAAAATCAGCTTCTACATGCGTTCGCTCGGCGAGGAGGCGGTCTCTGTCGCAATGGCCATGGCGCTGCGTCCGGGCGACATGCTGTTCCCGTCCTACCGCAATCAAGGCCTCTACGTCGTCCGCGGGCGCCCGATCGTGGACCTGATGTGCCAGTTGCTCTCGAACACCCGCGACATGTGCAAGGGGCGCCAGCTGCCGGTCATGTACCACTGGCGTGATGGCCGGATCTTCTCGATTTCCGGCAATCTCGCGACGCAGTTTCCGCAGGCCGTGGGCTGGGCGATGGCGGCTGCGATCAAGGGCCAGGACGACATCGCCGTCAGCTGGCTGGGCGAAGGATCGAGCGCGGAGGCCGATTTCCATCACGCGCTGCTGTTCGCCTCGGTCTACAAGGCGCCGGTGATCCTGAATGTCGTCAACAACCAGTGGGCCATCTCGACGTTTCAGGGCTACGCGGGCGGCGAACGCCGCAGTTTTGCGGCGCGCGGACCGGGCTATGGCATCGCCGGCCTGCGCGTGGACGGCAACGATTTCCTCGCCGTGTACGCGGTGACACAATGGGCTGCCGAGCGCGCGCGCACCGGCCACGGCCCGACGCTGATCGAACACGTGACTTACCGGGCCGCCGCACACTCGACCAGCGACGACCCGGCGCGCTACCGCCCGAAGGACGACTATCAGGGCTGGCCGCTCGGCGATCCGATCGACCGGCTGAAGGGCCACCTGATCGCGCTCGGGGAATGGTCGGAGGAGCGGCAGCTGGCGCTGAACGCGGAGTTGGAGGCTCACATCGCCTCGTCGTGGAAAGAGGCGGTCAGCCACGGCACGCTGACGGAGCCGCCGCGCCTCGATCCACACCTGATGTTCGAGGACGTGTTCAAGGAGATGCCGCGGCACCTGCAGAAGCAGGAGGCGGAAATGCGCGCCGAGCTGGAGCGGGACTGAGTCGTGGCGCAGAGAAACATGATCCATGCGCTGAACTCGGCGATGGACATCATGCTCGCCCGCGACCCGTCGGTCGTCGTGCTGGGCGAGGACGTCGGCTACTTCGGCGGCGTTTTCCGCTGCACCGAGGGCCTGCAACGCAAATATGGCGAGCACCGCGTACTCGACACGCCGATCGCGGAGGGCGGGATCATCGCGGCGGCGATCGGCATGGCCGTCAATGGCCTGCGGCCGGTGGCGGAGATCCAGTTCGCGGATTACATCTATCCCGGCTACGACCAGATCGTCAGCGAGTTGTCGCGCCTGCGCTATCGCAGCGCTGGCGAGTTCTTCGCGCCTGTCACCGTGCGCACGCCCTCCGGCGGCGGCATCCGCGGCGGACAGACGCACTCGCAGAGTCCGGAAGCGCTGTTCGCGCATGTCGCGGGCCTCAAGGTCGTGATGCCGTCGAATCCTTATGACGCCAAGGGGCTCCTGATTGCGTCGATCGAGGACGACGACCCGGTGATCTTCTTCGAGCCCAAGCGCATCTATAACGGACCCTTCGACGGCGAGCCGGACAAGCCCGCCGTGCCCTGGAGCGCGCATCCCAGAGGCGAAGTGCCCGACGGCTACTACACCGTGCCGATCGGCAAGGCCGAGATCGTCAGGAGCGGAAACGACCTGACGATCGTCACCTATGGCACGATGGTGCACGTATCCGAGGCCACCGCCCGCAAGCTGGGGCTTGATGCGGAGATCATCGACGTGCGCACGATGGTGCCGCTCGATACCGACACGATCTGCAACTCGGTTGCTCGCACCGGCCGTTGCGTGATCGTGCACGAGGCGACGCGATTCGCGGGCTTTGGTGCCGAATTGTCGGCGACCATCCAGGAAGAGTGCTTCTGGAACCTGCAGGCGCCGATCGGGCGCGTGGCGGGCTGGGATACTCCCTACCCACATGCCTTCGAGTGGGAGTACTTTCCGGGCCAGGCGCGCGTCGCAAAGGCGCTGAAGACCGTCATGGAGGCCGTATGAGCCGCTATGTCTTCAAGATGCCGGACCTGGGCGAAGGCACAGTCTCCGCCGAGGTCGTCGAGTGGAAGGTCAAGGTCGGCGATTCGGTCGCCGAAGACCAGATCATCGCCGAGGTCATGACCGACAAGGCAGCGGTTGAAATTCCCGCGCCGGTCAGCGGCCGAGTGCTCTCGATCACCGGCCAGCCCGGAGACATGGTCGCCGTCGGCGCCGAGCTGATCGCCTTCGAAACGGCGGACGGCGCGGCAGGCACGGCCGCGCCTGTGCAGGCCCCTGCTGCGCGCGCGGCTCCGGCTGCGGCGCCAGAAGCGGCATTGCTTGCGACCCGCGTGATGGCATCGCCGGCAACGCGCCGCAAGGCGCATGTGGCGGGCATAGATCTGGCAACCGTCAGCGGCTCCGGTCCCGGCGGGCGGATCTCCGCGCAGGATCTCGAGTCCGTGATCAACGGGACAGGCGACACCGTCATCCGGCCGGCGCTCCGGACGGCGCGCGAAGGCACCGAGGAGATCAAGATCATCGGCCTGCGCCGCGTGATCGCGCAACGCATGAGCGAAGCAAAGCGCAACATCCCGCACTTCGCCTATGTCGAAGAAGTCGATGTCACGGAACTCGAAGCGCTCAGGCAGTACCTGAATTCGAGGCTCGAGAAGGGCGCGCCGTCATTGACCTATCTGCCATTCCTCATCACCGCACTCGCGCGCGTGCTCGTGCAGTTCCCTCAATGCAATGCTTTACATGACGCCGAGCGCAACCTGATCATCCGGCACCGCGCCGTGCACGTCGGCATCGCGACCCAGACGCCGGACGGCCTGAAAGTGCCGGTCCTGCGCAATGCCGAAGCGCTGTCGCTCGCCGAACTTGCGCTGGAGATCCGGCGCCTGTCCGAAGCCGCGCGCAACAACAAGTCCACGCGCGAGGAACTCACGGGTTCCACGATCACCGTGACAAGTCTCGGCAGGCTCGGGGGCATCGCCTCGACGCCCGTCATCAATGCGCCCGAGGTCGCGATCATCGGCGTCAACAAGGCCGTCGAGCGGCCGGTCGTCATGAATGGCGCGATCACCGTGCGCCGGATCATGAATCTTTCGTCTTCCTTCGATCATCGCTTCGTCGACGGTTTCGACGCAGCCGCCATGATCCAGGCGCTGAAGGAGCGCCTGGAGCATCCCGCAACCATCTTCATACAGGATTGACCACCCCATGAACGCACAGGTCATGCAGTCCAGGACCGCGCCCGACACCACAACCCGTCCCGCCTTCGGCACCAAGATGGCAAGCACGATGGCCGTCGCGAGTTTCCGCGACGGGAAGTGGTCCGCGCACGAGCTGCGCAAGTACGGGCCGATCGAGATGAGCCCGGCGGCGCACGCGCTGCACTACGGAAGCACGTGCTTCGAGGGATTCAAGGCCTATCGCTGGGCCGACGGCAGCATCAATATCTTCCGGATGGACCGCCACATCGCGCGCATGCGCCAGAGCGCAGACGGACTCGTGATGCCGGAGCTGGATGCGGCGCAGGTCGCGGCGATGGTCACCGCGGTCGTGGACCGGGTGCGCAACGAAGTTCCGGAGGCGCCGGGTGCGCTTTATCTGCGCCCGATGCTCTTTGGCATGGGTGCGAGCATCGGCGGTGCGTCGACGCCGCCGGCGGAGGCCATGCTGATCGTGCTCGCGAGCCCGGTCTGGGATTACTTCACGAGCGGACCGAGGGCGCTCCGCATCTATGTCGAGGAGAAGGCGACGCGCTGCGCTTCGCATCTCGGCATGGTCAAGGCCGGTGGCAACTACGCAGCGGCGATGGGCCCGACCATCGCAGCCAGGCAGAAGCACCAGGTGGACCAGGTTCTATTCTGCCCGGGTGGCGAGGTTCAGGAGACAGGCGCGGCCAACTTCCTGCTGATCAGGGACGGGAAGATCCTGACCCGCAGCCTCGATACGACCTTCCTGCACGGCGTGACCCGCGATTCGCTGCTCACGATCGCGCCGGATTTCGGCTTCAAGGTCGAGGAGCGCGTGTTCACGGTCGAGGAGATGCTCGACTGGGTCAAGGACGGCGAAGCTGCGCTCTCGGGCACGGCCGCGGTGCTGGCCGGTGTCGGCACGCTCGTGCGCATCGGCGGGAGCGAGTACAAAGTCGGGACCGGCGAGGTCGGCCCGCATACCCGCCGGCTGCGCACCGCGCTCGTTGCGATGCAGCAGGGCGAGGTCCCGACGCCGGCAGGCTGGACCACCAGGGTCTGACGACGCCGATGAAGGGGCGCACGCGAGTCAATCATCCGCCGGACGTCATCGTCCCGGCGGACAACCGGCCGCTGGTCGCGCCAATCCACCAGACGGTCAAGTTCGCCTTCGAGAGCCTCGAAGAGACGATGCGTGCCTACCGCGGAGAGCGGGAGGGCTACTACTACACGCGTCAGGCGAATCCGACCACCCGCCAGCTCGAGAAACTTCTGGCCGAGTTGCAGGGGCGCGATGACTGCATCGCGCTGGGTTCCGGCGTCGCCGCAGTTGCAGGTTGCCTGCTGTCGCTCACCCGCGCTGGCGAACATGTGCTGTGCTTCGTCGAGACCTACACGCCCAGCCGCCAGTTGATACAGGGCCTGCTGGGCCGATTTGGCGTGGAGCACACGATGCTGTCCATCGAGGACGATGCGGGCATCGAACGCGTGCTTGCCGGGCGGCCGACAAAGCTCGTCTGGTTCGAGAGTCCGACCAACCCGGTCACGCGCATCGCGAACCTCGGGCGGATCACCCGTGCCGCGCATGCGCATGGCGCGCTGACGGTCCTCGACAATACCTTTGCGGGCTTCCACAACCACGGCCAGTACGGCATCGACATCTTCGTGCACAGCCTCACGAAATACGCGTCCGGCCACGGCGACGTGATGGGCGGCGCGATCATCGCCCGCGACGAGTTGATCCGTGGAATGCGGCGCGACACGGTCTTGCTGGGCGCGCTACTCGACCCGCACGCCGCGTTCCTCGTCATGCGCGGCATGAAAACCTACTACCTGCGTCACGAAGCGCAGGCTGCGAGTGCCGCGCGCATCGCCTCGTTCCTGGACGATCACCCGGCGGTCGCACAGGTGAATTATCCGGGGCTCGCCGGCCATGCGCGCCACGCCCTCGCCCGCGAACAGATGCACGATTTCGGTTCGATCGTTTCCTTCGATCTCGAGGGTGGCCTGGAAGCGGCGCGCGTGTTCTCGGATGCGCTGGAATTCTTCGCAATCACGCCGAGTCTGGGATCGGTCGAATCGCTCGTGATGCCCGCGCAGCTCCTGAAGTCACGCGGCCTGACCGCGGAACAGGTCGCGATCAGCGGCATCACCGACGGAACGGTGCGCCTCTCGATCGGCATCGAGGACACCGACGACCTGGTCGCGGATCTCGACGCCGCGCTTTCGCGGGTGTCGGAAGCCTAGACGCTGCTCGCGACCCGCACGCG
>JANOSR010000322.1:0-4118 GCA_031415935.1 Steroidobacteraceae bacterium
CGCGCTGCGCATTGGATGCCGTAGCGTGCCATCACCGCGTCAAGATTGTGGCCGCGCTCACCCGGCGTCAGCGCGCGCGAGAGTCGTACCGTGCAGAGCACGGGCGCGCGGAAGCGGCGGCCCAGGCGCCGGAATTCGCCGCGCAGGAAGCCGTAGTCGAAGCGTGCATTGTGGGCGACGAATAGCCGCCCCTCGAGCCGCGCCAGCAGCTCATCGCAGACCGCAGCGAATGGCGGCGCATCGGCCACCATGTCCTCGGTGATGCCGGTGAACTGCTGGATGGCGTACGGGATGCGCACGCCCGGATTGACCAGCGTCGAGTACTCCTCGACGACACGACCACCGGAAAGCAGAACGATCCCCGCTTCGATGACCCGGTCGCGCAGTGCGTTGCCGCCCGTCGTCTCGAGGTCGACGCAGGCGACCTCGCCCGCCAGCGGCGCGTCAATCGGCGGCACCGTCCATCGTCAGCAGCGGGCCGTAAAGATCGGGGCGACGGTCGCGGAACACACCCCAGGCTTGGCGATAGCGGCGGATCTCCTCGAGATCGAAGGTCGCGGTCAGGATCTGCTCGCTGTGGTCATCGGCTTGAGCGACGACTTCGCCCGTGTGATCCGCAATGAATGAATGCCCATAGAAGGTCATTTCGACCTTTTCGCCGCGCTCCTTGCCGATGCGATTCGAGGCGACGAGCGGCATCACGTTTGCCGCCGCGTGACCCTGCATCGCGCGCTGCCAGTGCCAGCGCGAATCGAGCGTGGGGTCCTGGGGCTCGGAGCCGATTGCGGTCGGATAAAAAAGGATCTCGGCGCCCATCAACGCCATTGCGCGCGCGGATTCCGGAAACCACTGGTCCCAGCAGACCGCGACGCCCAGCGTTCCGAAGCGGGTCGGCCAGACCTTGAAGCCCGTATTGCCGGGCGAGAAATAGAACTTTTCGTGATAGCCGGGGCTTTCGGGTATATGCGACTTGCGATAGATCCCGAGCAGGCTGCCGTCGGCGTCCACCATCGCGAGCGTATTGAAATAGGCGTTCTGCGCGCGCTCGAACACCGACACGGGCAACACGACCTTGAGCTCCGCCGCGACCTTCGAGAGTCGCGCGATTGCCGGATTCTCCGCAATCGGCGTCGCGAACTCGAAATGCTTCGCAAGATGGTCCTTGCAGAAATACGGCGACTCGAACAATTCCTGGATCAGGATCACATTGGCGCCGCGGCCGGCCGCATCGCGGATCAGCCGCTCGGCATTCGCGATGTTGGCCTTGCGATCCCAGCTGCAGGCCATCTGCGTGGCCGCCACTGTGACCTTCATGACAGGTCGATCCAGGTCGTCTTGAGCTCGGTGTACTTGTGCATCGCGTGCAGCGACTTGTCACGGCCATTGCCGGATTGCTTAAAGCCGCCGAATGGCACGGTGATGTCGTCGGCGTCATAGCAGTTCACGAACACGGTGCCGGCACGGATCGATCTGGCGACCCGGTGCGCGGTCGCCAGATCCCGGGTCCAGACCGCGGCAGCCAGGCCGTACATCACGTCATTCGCCATCTTCACGGCCTCACTCAGGCTCTTGAACGTGATTGCCGACAATACGGGTCCGAAGACCTCCTCGCGCGCGATCCGCATGTCCATCTGGACGCCGTCGAATACGGTCGGCTCCACGAAGAAGCCGCCGGACTCCTCGCGCACGCGCCGGCCGCCGGAGCGCAGGTTCGCGCCGCCTTTGCGTCCGGACTCGATGTAGCCCAGCACGGTATTCATCTGTGCCTGGTCCACGATCGCGCCCAGCTTCGTCGCCGGATCCAATGGGTCGCCCGGCGCCATGGCCTGGCCGATCGCGACGATCCTGTCGAGCATCGCGTCGTGGATCGATTCATGCACCAGCAGGCGCGAGGCCGCCGAACACATCTCGCCCTGATTGAAGAAGATGCCGATGGCCGCGGCCTTCGCGGCGCGCTCGAGATCGGCGACATCCGCCATCACGATATTGGGCGACTTGCCGCCGCACTCGAGCCAGATGCGCTTCATGTTGGAGCGCCCCGCGTACTCGAGCATGCGCCGGCCGATGCGCGTCGAGCCGGTGAACGCGATGCAATCCACGTCCATGTGCAGCGCGAGCGCCTCGCCAGCCGTGTGGCCGAATCCCGGCACGACATTGAAGACGCCCTCCGGCAGCCCGGCTTCGACCGCCAGCTCGGCGATACGCAGTGCCGTCAGCGGCGACTTCTCGGAGGGCTTCAGCACGACCGAATTGCCGGTCGCGAGCGCCGGTCCGAGTTTCCAGCAGGCCATTAGCAGCGGGAAATTCCAGGGCACGATCGCACCCACGACGCCGACCGGCTCGCGTGTGATGAGCGCAAGCACATCATGTGGGGTCGGTGCGATCTCGTCGTAGACCTTGTCGATCGCCTCCGCGTACCAGGCGATGCAGCGCGCGGCGCCCGGGATGTCGATCTTGAGCGAGTCCGTGATCGGCTTGCCCATATCGAGCGTCTCGGTCAATGCCAGCTCTTCACGGTGCTTGCGGATCAGCTCCGAGAAGCGCAGCAACACTTTCTTGCGCGAGGCCGGCGCCATGCGCGACCAGTGGCCGTCATCGAAGGCGCGACGCGCGCTTGCAACCGCGACTTCCACGTCCCGGGACCCGCAGGCGGCGACCTGCGCGATCGCCTTGCCGGTGGCCGGATTGATGCAGACAAATGTCTCACCGGAGGCCGCCGGCCGGTACTTGCCGTCGATGAACGCCTCGGTCCGCAGTTGCAGCGTCGAGGCGCGCTCACGCCAGTTGGTCGTCTTTGCTTCGCGTTTCAAGGCTTGACTGCTCCTGCTCAGAGTGTCGGTGGCGTCGCGGCGCTAATGATCTCACAGCGCTCGCGCCCGCGATTGCGGAATCTGTGTGGCACGGCGCTCGAGAAATAGTAGGCATCGCCGGGCCCCAGCACCTGGGTCTGGCCGCCGACCGTCACTTCGATCCGGCCGCTGACCACGATCCCTCCCTCCTCGCCCGCGTGACTCAACATTTCCGAGCCGGTGTCCGCACCCGGCGCGTACGCCTCGTGCAGCACGGCCATGCGCCGCCCCGGGCGGTGGGCCGCGACCAAACGGAGGGACACTTCGCCTTCGCCCAGCTCGACGAGCTCGTTGCCTGCGTAGAAAACCTGCGGCGTCGCGGCTGGATCCATCGTGAAGAATTCGGCCAGCTGCATCGGCAGGCCGTCGAGCACCTTCTTCAGCGAAGCGACCGAAGGGCTCACGCGGCCCTGCTCGATCAGCGAGATCATGCCGTTCGTCACGTCGGCGCGCTTGGCCAGCTCGCGTTGCGAGAGCCCGTGCAGCAGGCGTACCGCCTTCAACCGGGCGTTGACGTCATTGGCCATCGCTTGGGCCTTGCATGTCTATGATATTAAACAGAACTTGCGTAATATCGCGCCTTCGTGCGATTAGTGTCAATTATCCTGATCACCCCCAGCCCACGGAGCCGCCGCACATGAGTTCCCCGTCGCCCAAGCGCGCCTCGCTCGAAGCATTCTGGATGCCATTCACAGCCAATCGCCAGTTCAAGGCGGCGCCGCGCATGCTCGCTCGCGCCGAGGGCATGCACTACTGGACACCGGAAGGACGGCAGGTCCTCGACGGCTGCGCGGGTCTCTGGTGCGTCAATGCCGGGCACGGACGGCGCGAGATCACCGAGGCCGTCGCGACGCAGATCGCGGTCATGGATTACGCGCCGCCATTCCAGATGGGGCACCCGCTCGCATTCGAGCTTGCGAACGCGCTGGTCGAGATATCACCGAAGGGCCTGGATCATGTGTTCTTCACGAACTCGGGTTCGGAATCGGTGGACACCGCGCTCAAGATCGCGATCGCCTGGCACCGCGTACGTGGCGACGCGGCGCGCACGCGGTTGATCGGACGCGAGCGCGGCTATCACGGTGTCGGGTTCGGCGGCATCTCGGTCGGCGGCATGGTCAACAACCGCAAGTACTTCGGCGCGATGTTGCCCGGCGTGGATCACATTCGTCACACGCACGACTATGCGCGCAATGCGTATTCACGCGGACTACCGGCGCACGGCGCCGAGTTTGCCGACGATCTCGAGCGCCTGGTCGCATTGCACGA
>JANOSR010000323.1:0-2761 GCA_031415935.1 Steroidobacteraceae bacterium
GCTCAATGCGTCCGCGCGGCTGGCGAAACGCCTGCTGAGTCTCGGCCAGTTGCACGGCGAGCGAACCAGTAACGGCGTCACGTTGCGCATCTCACAGGAAGACCTTGCGAGCTTTCTCGGCGTGTCGCGACAGGTCGTCAACCAATATCTTCAGGGCTGGAAGGGCCGCGGCTGGGTCGAACTCGGGCGCGGGGTCATTACCGTGCGCGATGAAGTTGCGATCAGGAACGCAGCACAGGAGAACTGAAAGGTCTCAATCTTCTGAGAACCTTTCAGAGCGCGATTCCCGCTTGGGGTTCGCCCAGGATCGAAACCGTCAGCGTGTTGCTCGGATGCCGGTTGTGGAAATAGCCGCAAGCACTAGCTCGTCCCGCTCCAGATTCTCTGCATGCTCGCGGAACGAAAATTTATCGTTCGATGATGACAATGGGATCCTCTCCAGCCGCCCCCCCGATCTTGGCCGTATACGTGAAGTGTGTCCCTTGATAGTTCCGACAAATCCCATATCCCTTGCTTCCCAGAGGGCCAATGGTGATGGGCTGCTTGGCTGCTTCTCCGTTTGTATCGCAGAGCACAGGTGGGGAATCCGGCTTGTCCCCCTGAATTGCGACGACAAGCGGATCATTCGAATCATAGTTGTGGAAAACGACGGTCTCGTACCACTTCATTCTAAATGTCGTGTGCGTCTTCTCGTCCTTCTTGACGATGTCGAGATCAAGATTGCTCATGGTTGTACTCCCTACTTAATTGTTCAGAGTATCTTTCGTATTTCCCCCAACTCCGGCGCCGACCGCATCAGATTCTCCGGGTATCCCAGTTCCCGAGCGCGCCTTGCATGCGCGAGCGCCGTCGACTCCTCGCCGAGACCCAGTTCGGCGAGCGCGACGTAGTACTGCACATGGAAGTCTCCCTCCCCTTCGGACAGCGCAATTGCAATTGAGCGCCGTGCTCGGTTCTGCTCGCCGAGTCGTGTCGCATAATACGCTGCCTGCGCCTGATTCACTGCATGCTTCGGATTCACGGCCAGCTCGCCGTCTGCCAGCTCGAGCGCGCGCCGGTAAGTCTGCCTGGCCTCGTCGGCTCGGGAGTCGAAAAGCAGCGCGTCGGCGAGATTCCCCCATAAACGGTGATCGGCGGGGGCAAACTCGATTGCCTTGCGATACATCTCCGCCGCCTCGCGATAACGACCGAGATAGTAATGCACGATTCCGGTATTGGCATAGCTGGCCCGGCGCGGCTCCAGCGCCAACGAGCGCGCGAAGGCGTCTGCCGCCTTCTCGAAGTTGCCCATGAACAGGTATGCGACGCCCAGATTGCTCAATGCATTGGGGTTGTCCGGAGTGAGGAATGTGGCGCGCTCGTATGCGGGGACGGCGTCGGCGGCGCGCCCTTGGGAAAAGAGGAAGTTGCCATAAGCAAGGTGCGCCGCGGCGTAGCGCGATTGCGTGGCGATCGCACGCTGATACGTACGCTCCGCCTCATCCGTTTTTCCGCTGGCGGCGAGCGACTCGGCCAGCCCGATCAGCACGTCGGGCGATTGCGGCACCAGCACAAGCGCACGCCGATACGAAGCTTCCGCCTCTACAGCATCGCCCGTCGCGATACGCAGCCTGCCGACCGCCATGTGTACCTCTTGCGCGGCGCTATCGAGCGCTTCGGCATTGGCGCACGCTTCCTCGGCGGCCGCGACGTATGCCGGAACCTTTTCGAGGGCATACCGCTCCACGCGGGTCTCGCACATGCCAGCCTGCGCGCGGGCGAAATCCGGCTGCTCCGCGAGCGCACGCCCGAACAGCTCTTCGGCCGCTTCGAGCGACTTCGTGCTCTTGGGCTGCCTGAGGTAAGCGAGACCCTGTAGATAGAAATCGTAGGCGACGACGCTGCCGTTACTCGGCTGCGACCGGGAAGGTTTGGCTCGTTTACCCAGCACCAGCTCGAGCGCAGTGATGACCTGGGCAACCATGTCGCTCTCGATTGCGAAAAGGTCGGCTGATGGTAATTCGTATGAGTTGGACCAGCGGTTGGAGCCGCTGGCGCCATCGACGAGCGCAGCAGTGACGCGGATGCGATCCGCCTGCCGTTTGACGCTGCCTTCCAGCACGTAGCTGACGCCAAGCTTGTCGGCAATTTCGCTCATGTCCATGTCCTTGCCCTTGAATGCGAAGGCGGACGTCCTCGCCGCGACGCGCAGCTCGGGGATCTTCGTCAAACGATTCGAAAGCTCCTCGGAGAGCCCCTCGCCGAGATAGTCGTTGCGGGGATCACCGCTCATGTTCACGAACGGCAAGACTGCAATCGAGTTTGGTGCGGGTTCCCGATCCTGCGACCCCAGCAAGGTGCCGAGGCGCTGGCCGGGGTCCGACACGGAGAGCTCACGCCAGAAGAGGCCCAGCGCGATGGCGACGACCAGTGCCACGATCCCTGCTGCCACGCGGCGCACACGCCGTGAAGCCATTCGCGTGAAGATTCCCGCAATCCGCCCGGCGATTCCGGGAGACATGGCGAGCAGCACTTCGAACGTCCTGACGGGCTCCTCGACGTTCTTGACCTGGCGCGTGCCGGCGGCAATGAATCTTGCCGGAATCTTGAGATGGACCTGGTCGTAGACCGGCCCGGAGATCAGCACGCCACCCGGTTTTGCCAGTGCCTGCAGCCGTGCGGCGACGTTGACGGTATCGCCGAAGGCGGAGCCATTCTCCTCGATGACATCGCCCAGATTGACGCCGATGCGCAGATGCATGCGCCGCGCGGTTGGCAGCGA
>JANOSR010000324.1:0-1831 GCA_031415935.1 Steroidobacteraceae bacterium
GCGGCGCCCGCGATCTCCTCGGGTTGGGCGATGCGCCCGAGCGGCGTCAGGCCCTCGGCGACCGCGCGCCGCTTCGGGTCGCTGTGCACCGCAGCTGCGAACTTCGTCTCGACGAGCCCCGGCGCCAGTGCATTGACGCGCACGCCCTGGCGGCCCCATTCCCTGGCGAGCCCCTGGGTCATGTTGACGATCGCCGCCTTGGTCATCGAATAGACCGCCTGCCCGTCCATGGGCCGAAAGGCGTTCACGGAGGCGACATTGACAATCGCACCCTTGCCCTGGGAGATCATGCGGCGGCCCGCTTCGATGGATGCGCAGAAGTAGCCGCGGATGTTGACGTCCACCGTTTTCTGGAAGGCGGCGATTTCCATGTTCACGGCGGGACCGAAATAAGGGTTGGTCGCCGCGTTGTTGACCAGGATATCGATGCGTCCGTGGCGCGCGTCGATCTCGCGAAACGCGGCGGCGATCTGCTCGACCTCGCCGATATGGCAGGCGAGCGCGGATGCTTTGCCGCCGGCCGCGCGGATTTCGCCGGCGACCGCCTCGCAGCCCTCGAGCTTTCGGCTGCTGACGACGACCACAGCGCCATGTCGAGCCAGCAACATCGCGATCGCGCGGCCGATGCCGCGGCTCGCACCGGTCACGAGCGCCACGCGGCCGCTCAAGTCGAAGGAATCGTCGGTCACGCTGGAGTCCCCCCGGCCCGCATGGGCGACCAAATCCTAGCATTCCGGCGGGCCGCCAAAGGCGCCGCTCGCTACAATCGGCTTGGCGCGCCACTGCGCTTCTGCCGGGTCCCGCCATGACGATACCGCGCCGCGACCTCGATTTTCAGGTCTTCGAAGTCCTGGATGCCGAGGGGCTGTGCCGGCTGCCACGCTACGCCGAGCACGATCGCCCGATCTTCGATGGCGTGATCGACAGCGCCTACCGGATCGCCGAGGAGCGCTTTGCGCCTTATGCCGCCGCCTGCGATGTCGATGAGCCGCGCGTCGTGGACGGCCGGGTCTGGATGATCCCGGAAACGAAGCAGGCGTTTGCCGCCTACAACGAGGCATCGTTCACGGCCGCGAGCTTCGACATCGAGGATGGCGGGATGCAGCTGCCGCTGCTGATCGCGAAAGCCACGTCGGCCGTGTTTGGAAGCGCCAATGTGGCATTCCATTCCTATTCGACATTGACCGCCGGCGCCGCGAACCTGCTGATCACCTTCGGCAGCCCCGAGCAGCGCGAGCAGCTTGCCCGCCCGATGCTGGCCGGCCGCTTTACGGGAACGATGTGCCTTTCGGAGCCGCACGCGGGTTCATCGCTGACCGACATCCGCTGCCAGGCGCTGCGCCAGGACGACGGCAGCTATCTGCTGACCGGCAACAAGATGTGGATCTCCGGTGGCGATCACGAACTCGCCGAGACGATCGTGCACCTCGTGCTCGCCAAGATTCCCGGCGGGCCACCGGGCGTGCGCGGCATTTCGCTATTCGCCGTGCCGCGCAACCGCATCGAAGACGACGGCACGGTTGGACCGAACAACGATGTGCGCCGCGCCGGCATCAATCACAAGATGGGTTGGCGCGGCACCGTCAACTGTGTCCTGTCGTTCGGGGAACAGGGCCGCTGCCGTGCAGAACTCGTGGGGCTTGCGCATCACGGCCTCGAGTACATGTTCCAGATGATGAATGCCGCGCGCATCGGGGTCGGCATGAATGCCGTTGCGCACGGCTACGCCGGCTACCTGCATGCGCTCGCCTATGCGCGCGAACGGCCACAGGGACGGCCAATCAGCGCAAGGGACCCGAAGGCACCGCCCGTGCCGATCCTGCGTCACGGC
>JANOSR010000325.1:0-2472 GCA_031415935.1 Steroidobacteraceae bacterium
TCGTGGATCCGCGTCTCGACAATCGCGTCGACCGGGCAGGCCTCCTCGCAAAAGCCGCAATAGATGCACTTGAACAGGTCGATGTCGTAACGCGTCGTGCGCCTCGTGCCATCGGGACCGACATCGGATTCGATCGTGATCGCGAGCGCCGGGCAGACCGCCTCGCAGAGTTTGCAGGCGATGCAGCGTTCCTGGCCGTTCGGGTAGCGCCGCAGTGCGTGCAGACCGCGAAAGCGCGGCGATTGCGGCGTCTTCTCTTCGGGATAGTGCAGCGTGACCTTGCGGCGGAAGAGATTGCGCAGCGTCACCGAAAGCCCGATCAGGAGCTCGGTCAGAAACAGCGTGCGGAACATGGATTCGATGCGTTTCATCGCAGCCTCAATTCGCCCACGGGCCGACCCGCAGCCAGGCCAGTACGGCCTCGACCGCGATCCAGATCAGTGTCACCGGGATCAGCACCTTCCAGCCAAGCCGCATGATCTGGTCGTACCGGTAGCGCGGGAAGGTGGCGCGCACCCAGAGGAATACGAACAGGAAGAAACAGGTCTTCAGGAACAGCCAGTAGAAACCGGGCTGCGCGACGAACGATTCGTCCGGGAGATATCCCTGGAATGGTGACAGCCATCCGCCGAAGAAAAACACCGAGCACAGCGCGGATACCAGGATCATGTTCGCGTACTCGGGCAGTGCGAACAGGGCTGCGAACGTGGCGCCCGAGTACTCGACATGGTAGCCCGCGACGATCTCCGATTCTCCCTCGGCGACGTCGAATGGCGCGCGATTGGTTTCCGCGAGACCGGAGATGAAATAGACGACGAACAGCGGGAACAGCCAGAACCAGTTCCAGCTCCCGAAGCCGCCCTGCTGGGCGCGCACGATGTCACCGAGATTGAGGCTGCCAGCCGCCATCAGCACGCCGACGAGCGCAAAGCCCATCGGGATCTCGTAGGCGACCATCTGCGCGGCCGAACGCATCGCGCCGAGAAAGGCATACTTCGAGTTGCTGGCCCAGCCCGCCAGGATCACGCCATAGACGCCGAGCGACGTCAGCGCCAGAACGTAGAGTAGCCCGGCGTTCACGTCGGCCAGCACGAACTCCGGCGCGAACGGCATGACGGCCCAGGCCGCGAGCGCCGGAACCAGCACGATCAAAGGCGCCAGCAGGAACAGCAGGCGCGACGATGCCGCCGGAATGATGATCTCCTTGAGCAGCAACTTGACGACGTCCGCAAAAGGTTGGCCAAAGCCGCGCAGCAGCTTCAGGTTGAAGAAGGTCACGCGATTCGGGCCGATGCGCAGCTGCATGTAGCCGATCACCTTGCGCTCGGCCAGCGTCAGGAAGGCCACTGCGATGATCACCGCCAGCATTACCACGACGATTTGCACGGTAATGATGATCAGCGATTGCAGATCCGGCGGAATCGCGTTCCACATCGCGATGATTTTCTCCATGCTGCTCAGCCCGCCGCCGCGGCCCGGCCGGCCTGCGTCATCTGCAGTGGCGTCGCGCGGCGCACGATTGGGTCGACCTGATAGATCGGGAGCTCGCTCGTCGTGCCGCCGCGGCCAATATTGATCGCGCGCCGGCTCGTGAATCTGCCGTCAAAGGCGACTTCGCCGATCTGGCTCCGCAGCACTTCCAGGACATCGGCCGAGCTCTCGTAGCCGAAGCCATCGAGGCCCAGCAGGTTGCCCAGCACGCGCAGGATCTTCCAGCCGGGCCGAGCCTCTCCGACCGGACGCGCGCAGCCGCGAAACTCCTGCCAGCGCCCTTCGACATTGACGTAGGTGCCGGAAGTCTCCGCAAATGTCCCCATTGGCAGCAGGATCTGCGCGCTCCTCATCAGCGAGGCGCTTGCAAAGGGCGTGACCGCGATGAGTTGCGGGCATGTCACCAGGCGTACCGCCGCATCGGCCGCTCCCAGGTCGTGCTCCGGCTCGATGCCGCCGAACAACAGGCAGGCGGCCAGCGGCGATTCGAGCATCTGGCGCACATTCATGCCGGGCTGGGGATCGGGCCTGCCACCGGGCAGGCGGTGCGGCAACGCGCCTGCGAGCGCGGCGCCCGCGGCATTGCCGCCATCCGGCAGGTAGCCTAGTGTTGCTCCAGTCAGGCCTGCGAGTGCTGCCGCAGCGGCGCGTAGATCCGCATAGCGCGTGTGTCGCATCGCAACGCCGCCGAGCACGATTGCGCCGCGACCCGCTGCCAGCGTGTCGACGATCTCGCGCTGCGCATCCGAAGCAGCAGCAGACGCTACGAGCCCCGCGATGGACTCAGGCACCGGCCGGCCACTGCGGGCGACCGCGGCCTGCAGCAGTCCCGCAATCTCGCCGAGAAGATCCGCGGCCCCCACGACGATCTGGCGGGTCACCGGGAAATGGCATTCCTGCGGCGCGATCGCGAGCAGACTCACGCGTGCGCCCGCGAGCGCCGCCTTGCGTACCCGGTGTGCGACGAGCGGTGCCTCCTGG